>JAKJGK010000016.1 GCA_022704435.1 Synergistota bacterium
CACGGCTCTCCGCCGCAAGCCAGGAAGACGCCGCACGGGTTCAGCTTCGCGACCTCCTCGGGCGCGACATCATGTCCGAGCCGCACCTCGATCCCGGCCTTCTCGACCTGGACGGCCAGGGAGTCGACGTACTTCGTGATCTTGTCCTTGCCGTAACCCTTGTCGGCGGTGTTCAGAGTCCCGCCTAGCCTCTCCGCGCCGTCGAATAATACCGGGTTGAAACCACGCTCCTTGAGCACCAGGGCGGCCTCGATGCCCGCGGGGCCACCGCCAATCACCGCGACAGCGCGCCCTCCGCCGTCGCGCTCCGGGTGCAGGTACTCGCGCTCCCGCCCGGTCCTTGGGTTCACCGCGCAGCGCACCTGCCTGACGTTGGCTATCTCCGCGAAGCAGCACAGGCAGCCGATGCACCTGCGTATCTCGTCCTCCCTGCCGGAGAACGCCTTGACAGGCCAGTCAGGGTCCGCCAGCAGCGCGCGGCCGACCCCGGCGAAGTCGCAGATCCCCTCCTCGAGCAGGGATTCAGCGACGGACGGTTCCTTGATGTTGTTAACGGCTATGATCGGGATCGAGACGCTTTTCTTGATCGCGGCCGCCATGTGGCTCTTCCATCCCTGCTCGTAGCTGCCCGGCTCGATGCATCCCATGCTGTAGCAGCTGACGTTTATCGCGTCCGCGCCCGCCCTCTCCAGCGCGGCGGCGATCCGGACCGCCTCCTGGAGGTCGATCCCTCCGGGGAGGGCCTCCTCCGCGTTGATGCGGACGGAGACGGGAAAACGGGCTCCGCAGTCGCTCTTTATCCCCGCGATTATCTCTTCGACGAACCTCATGCGGTTCTCGAACGACCCACCGTACCTGTCGGTCCTGAAGTTCATGGCGGGGGACAGGAACTCGTTGATAAGGTAGCCGTGCGCACCGTGAAGCTCGACTCCGTCGGCGCCCGCTGACTTCGCCACGTGCGCGGCGAAGACGAACTTGCCGACCAGCCCCGCGATCTCCTCCTCGGTCAGCTCCCGAGGCACATCGTTCGGCGTCGACGGGTCCGCCACCGGGGAGGGGGCCACGGGGGTCTCTCCGGTCACTCCGTGCGAGGCCATCCGGCCGGGGTGCTGTAGCTGGATGAAGATCCTGGTCCCGTACTTGTGCACCGCGCCCGTAAGCCGCTGAAGGCCGGCTATGTCCGAAATTTTATGAGCCGAGAGCTGGCATGGGTCGCTGATCCCCTTGCCCCCCTCGACTCTCGTGACCTCCGTGATTATCAGCCCGACGCCGGCCCTCGCCCGCGCCTCGTAGAAGGCGACTATGTCGTCGGTGACGCCGCCGTCCGGGGCCGCGAGGTTGACCCCCATGGCCGGCATCACCACTCTGTTGGGAATTGCGAGCTTCCCGATCTTTCCCTCTGACATCAGATTGGGGTACATACGATCCCTCCTTCCGCGCCTTAACAGAATGCTACACCAATAGCGGAATCGAGGCAAGGATAAATTGAAATTAGTCGGCAGATTTATTGAGGTCAGCCTTTTACT
This sequence comes from Synergistota bacterium, assembly GCA_022704435.1. Classification (GTDB taxonomy): domain Bacteria; phylum Synergistota; class Synergistia; order Synergistales; family Aminobacteriaceae; genus JAAYLU01. Next base: position 1,527 of record JAKJGK010000016.1, read on the forward strand.
CTAGTATTTATTGTCAACATTTATTCAGAGGCGCCGCAAGGGCGGGATCCCCCGCGCGCTGCGCGTTCGGGATGACAGGGGTGTTTTACGTTTTCGTGCGGTCTTGACTCGGGGAATACTATGGGACATAATGACCATAAAAATTCCCGGAGGCGATGGCGTTGAAGAACGATAGGCGCTCCGAAAGCGAGGATCTGCTCCGCAAGGCACGCTCCCTGTTTACTCAGGAAGAGCTTTCCGTGCGCGTCGGATGCAGCAGAAGGACGATCTCTCGCTGGGAGAACGGCCAGACCAGGCTCCCCTTTTACGCGGGACTGGCCCTCGAAAAGATCATTTCCGAGGCGTCGTCCTTCGGGTCGGCCGACACTGGCGACTTCACTTTCATCGATCTGTTCGCTGGAATTGGCGGCATACGCCTCGGATTCGAAAGAGCGGGCGGACGGTGCGTATTCACCAGCGAATGGGACGAACACTGTAAAAAATCATATCGCGCAAACTTCCCCGACAACGGCGAAATAGCGGGCGACATCACAAGGGTCGAGGCTTCGTCGATCCCCGACCATGATATTCTGCTGGCCGGTTTCCCCTGCCAGCCCTTCAGCATCGCCGGGGTCTCGAAGAAAAATGCCCTGGGCCGGCCGCACGGCTTCGATTGCGAGACGCAGGGGACGCTTTTTTTCGACGTGGCGAGGATTTTGGCCGAGAAGCGCCCTTTTGCGTTTCTGCTGGAGAACGTGAAGAACCTGTTGTCGCACGACAAGGGACGGACCTTCCGGATAATCCGCGAGACATTGGTGGAGAGGCTCGGTTACGAGGTTTTTTGGAAGGTGATAGACGGTCGCCGCTTCGTCCCTCAGCACAGGGAGCGCATCGTGATAGCGGGGTTTCGCGAACCGGTGCCATTCAACTGGGACGATGCCCCCTTGCCGGAGATCGGGCCTGAAAGCCCGAGGCTGGGAAGCATCCTGCACTCCGAGGACGGCCTTGAGTTCGACCGCGACGATGGCCGTTTTCTGGACGAGGGCGGCAGGGTTCGTCCCAAGTACACTCTGTCGGATAAATTGTGGGACTATCTTCAGGATTACGCGGAGAAGCATCGGGCGAGAGGAAACGGTTTCGGTTTCGGTCTGGTGGACAAGGATGGTATTGCGCGAACTCTTTCGGCGCGGTACTACAAGGACGGCTCGGAAATTCTGGTGGACCGCGGGAGGGAGGGAAACCCGAGAAGGCTGACACCAAGGGAGTGCGCCCGACTGATGGGATTTCCCGACCGCTTTCGGATCGTGGTCTCGGATACGCAAGCTTACAAGCAGTTCGGAAACTCAGTTGTCGTCCCGCTGATGGAATACGCAGCGCGAGCGATGAAGCCGCACGTCATGCGCATGAAGGCGGAGCGACCGCACTCCGTCGGGAGAACCTTCCGGGGTGCATCCTGAGAGGAGTGGAGGTCGGGTCCTTGCAGGCACGCGTATATTGCAGGCAACGCCTATCGTATAACTTTGCCGTCGAGCGCGCGCTGGCGGTTTTTGAGGGCATCAATGAACTCCGCCAAGTTCAGTACAGGGTTTCTCCTCTCTGCCTGATAGGTTAGGCGCACTTCCTCCGGAACCACGAGGACGACTCCCGCGTCGCGCATCTCGTCGAGCTGGTTGTTGCTTAAGGCCGGTTGAATCGTCGCGAGGTGCTTTGTCTCGACTCTCTCAGCTTCGTTCAGAATTTGACGCCAGCGGTCTTTGCAGCTTGTCTTCGCGCCCAGCACAGTGACGAATTTTCCAACATCGCCGTCTGGAAGAGTTCTGTACGCCTCTATGCTTGGAAAGACGAAGTCAGGGCGCTTATGAAGTTCCGTGGTAGGGCCTCTGCTGAAATGCAATCCTTCTCGGCTGAATAATCGTGCGAGATGATTCTCGAAAGCGTGTCCTGCCCGGGAGTATCTTCTGTTCATCAATGACTTGGCGTATTCTACGAATTCTTCGACGCTGTCGAATCCATTCGCCAGCCGCCGTTCCGCCTCCGTTTTCTCATAGAGCCTGAAGAGAACTTCTTCTCTTTCCATGAGAAGGGGCAGCGCTTCGTCCGGGTCTTCGGGGATCTCCGCAAGCGTGTTGGCCGCGTACTCCGAAAAGGCCCTGGTCCCCGGGAAGACGCCCCCGAAACGGTTTATCATGTCTTCGAGGTAAAAACCTTCGAACTTTTCGAACGCATCAATCTCAAGCAGGTCCAGAATCGACCTCGTGACGAAACTCAAATGAACGTTGCTCATGCTCTCAGCGGTTCTGACGGTGAATCGTTCCTCAATGGCGGAATCCGCGGGCGCGAAAAGCAACGCGAGTTCACTTTCCGCCACGCTTCCCGACGGTGCGGACGCTATCATAAGATCATCGTTCTCCAGAAGCGCCACGACAATCAGATCTCCTGCTCGCACGGAAGACATGGCCTCGTTCTCGGAGTAGTAGAGACGGTACTCTGTTCTCGCAGGGTGGTTTCCCCTTGCATCGTACCAGGTGGCGCTCCCTTCCGCGGCCGTGACCGAGTCATTCTCGTCGAACGATATGAATCGGACGCGAGGGAACATTCTTTTTGCGGTTCCGAGCATCGCTTTGAGAGGTGTTACGCCGTTTAGTTCGTGCTGGTTCGAAGTTTTAGGGTCTGTCTCCACCTTGCTCGCGTACTTCAAAGCCACTCCCTTGATAAATTCCGAGAGAACGCTGTCGTTTCGCATAATCCACCCCTTGTCTTCTGTAAAAAGAACGCCGGTTTCGCAGGTATTCGGAGCGCAACCACGCAGATTGCTGCGTGAACGTCAAACCCTGCTTCCCGGCTTCACCACGGGGAGGCCCTGCCTGCACAGGGGGCAGTCCTCAGGCTGCCAGACAGGGAAGACGGCCTGCCAGAGGGATTCCGGGAGATGGGGGAGCGAGGACTGTCCGCCGCTCCGGTCCATTATTGTGCCGGTTCCCGCCCACAGCGCGCCGCCCTCCTCGAGCAGGCGTCCGACCTCGCCGGAGGAGACGCCGGTGGTGATCACGTCCTCGATGACGACCACCCTTTTCCCGGCGGGCATGGGGAAGCGGCTTAGGGTCATGGCTCCGTCCCTTCTCTCGCAGAAGATGAACGGGAGGTCGAGCGCGCGGGCCACCTCGTGCCCTATCACTATGCCCCCGATCGCGGGCGACGCGATCATCTCGGGGGAGAGCCCGCGCACCCTGTCGGCGAGCGCCCTCCCGGCGAACTCGGCGTATCGCGGGTAGCGAAGCAGCAGCGCGCACTGGATGTAGTCGCCGCTGTGGTAGCCGGACGTCAGGCGAAAGTGCCCCTCAAGGTGAGCACCGCTCTCCCTCATCATCTCCCGAAGGCGCTGCGCGACTAGATCTTCCTGCATTCAAGCCCCTCCTCGATCTCGAGAGCCATCCTCTCGACCGCCTCGCCCCTGTCGGGAGCGCCCAGTATCGGCCTGCCGACAACTATGTAGTCGGCGCCCGAGGCGATGGCCTCACGCGGCGTCGCCACCCTGGCCTGGTCGTCGTCGGCGCTGCGAGGACGGACGCCGGGGACCACGGTGAACAGGCCGGGGGCCGATGAGCGCACCGCGGCGAGGTCCAGCGGGGAGCAGACCAGTCCGTCCATCCCCGCCTCTTTGCACAGGGTCGCACGTCTGCCAAGGGCCTCGGGGAGAGGACAGCCGGGGGCGACCTCCTCCCACGAGGCTTCGTCGAAGCTGGTCAGCACGGTCACTCCGAGCAGCGACATGTCCGATCCGCATTTATCCCTGGCCCTGCGCGCCTCCTCCAGCATGCGCCTGCCCCCCGCGCAGTGCAGGGTCAGCGCCCACAGCCCATGTTCCGCGAGCGCTTCCACGGCCTGGGAGACGGTGTTGGGGATGTCGTGCAGCTTGAGGTCGAGGAAGATCGACAACCCCATCTCCCTCGCCTCCCTCAGGAAGGGCGCGCCTCCGCGGGCGTAGAGCTGGTACCCTATCTTAACGTACTTAAGCCCGCCCCGCAGGGACGAAAGCAGCTCCTTCCCCTCGTCGGGGCGCTCCACGTCGAGCGCCAGGATCAGGTGTTCAAGTCCTTTCCTCATACGGCTTCCCTCCTGCCGATCAGCGGCGGCCCAGGCCCACCAGCCCGGACACGCCATCGATATTCTGCTCCGCCATCCAGGCGGACAGCCCGTCCGCGATCTTTCTCGGAAGCTCAAGGTCCGTGAACAGCGCTGCCCCCACCTCAACAGCGGAAGCGCCCGCCATGAGCATCGCCGCGGCGTCGCGCCAGCAGGACACGCCCCCGCAGCCTATCACCGGGATCGAAACAGCCCCGCTCACCTGCCACACGGTGCGCAGCGCGAGGGGGAATACAGCGGGGCCGGAGAGTCCCGCGACGATCCTCTGGAACACCGGGCGTCTTCTTTCAATGTCCATCGCCATCCCCAGCCAGGTGTTGCCGCACACGACCGCGTCCGCCCCCTCGTCCTCCGCAGCCTTCGCCGCGGCCGCGAGGTAGGGCGACTGCGGGGTGAGCTTTACCCACAGGGGGCCGCCCCACTCGCTTCGCGCTATTCGCACGGCCAGGGCCGTACCCTCCGGGCGCAACCCCCACTCCATGTTGTCGTCCTCCACATTCGGGCACGATATGTTCAGCTCGACCGCAGGGACATCGGGAACGTCCCGCAGGGCGGCGAGGCTCTCGCGCACCTCGCGCTCCGACTCCATTATCAGGTTGACCAGGAAGGGACGCCCGGCGCAGCGCGCCACCGGCAGGTAGTTCTTGACAAAGGACGCCATGCCGGTGTTCTGAAGCCCCACGCTGTTCAGCACCCCGCACGGAGTCTCGTGAACCCGCGGGCCCTTGTTGCCGGCCCGGGGCTTGAGCCCGACGGCCTTCGTGCACAGTGCGCCGACCCCCTCGAGCCTCCCGGGCGACCAGAACTCAGCGTCCTGCGGCCACACACCGGACGCTATTATCACCGGGGAGGCCAGCTTCAAGCCGCCCACCTCGATGGACAGATCAGTCTTCGAGCTCATCCCACAGCACCTCCCCGGCGGCGAATACAGGGCCGTCCGTGCAGGCCCTGCGATTGCCGCTCGCGGTCGGGACCGCGCAACCGAGGCACCCGCCGACCCCGCACGCCATCCTCGACTCGAGCGATACCCTGATCCTGTCTCCGTCGTTCGGGAATCGCGCGGCCAGCGCCCTCAGCATCCCGACCGGCCCGCAGGCCCAGATCTCCGCGCCGGGGGGCAGTGAACGAGGGAGGCCGTCGAGCGCCGTCCCCGCCTTCCCCACGCTGCCGTCGTCCGAGTGCAGGTCCACTTTGGGCATAGCCTCCTTAAGCCAGTCGGCGAACCCTTCCCAGCCCGCACCGCTGATGCCCGCAGTCGCGCCCGCGATCCTCGCGAAACCCAGCCGCCTCGCCGCGAATACCAGGGGGACCGCGCCCACCCCGCCCCCCGCGAGGAAGACCCTGGCGGGCGTGTCGCCCGCGCGGTCGAAGAACCCCCTGCCAAGCGGCCCTCTAACGGTCAGGGTGTCTCCCTGACGCTTCGCCGCCAGCAGCTCGGTCCCTCTGCCGACCACCCTGAACGCCAGCTTGAATATGCCCCCGGAGGCCTCCGCCACCGCCAGCGGCCGTCCCAGAAAGGGATCCCCGCAGCTCCCGGCCCTGACCATGACGAACTGTCCGGGAGTTGCAGAGTCCGCCACCGCCCCGCACTCCACCGCCAGCAGGGCGGTGCCGTCGCCCAGCACTCGCGCGCCTGCCACTCTCGCCTCGTGGTCGCGGGCCGCCTCCCCGCTCATTTGACTTCCTCCAGCCGGTTCATCCTTATCCGCCCGTCGACCATGGCGAGAACCGGCCACCCCTGGAGCATCTCCCCGCTCCAGGGGCATACGCGGGCCTTGCTCTTCCACTCACTCACGTCCACCGTCCTGACCTCCTCCATGTCGATAACCGTGACGTCCGCCCGAGCGCCCTCCCTCAGCGCGCCGAGCGAGCGCCACGACCTCGGCAGCAGCGCGCCCGGCCCCGAGGTGAAGAGCGACAGAAGCCGCTCCAGGGGCACGGGGCGGCCCAGCTTTCTCCACGTGTCCAGCACCACCGCCACCGAGCACTCGATAGAGGCGATGCCGAACGGCGCCTCCTGGAAGGGCACGTCCTTGTCGTCCATGTGATACGGGCTGTGATCGGTCGCTATCGCGTCCGCAGTGCCGTCCTCGACGGCATTCCAGAGCATCTTCACGTCCCTGCGCGTCCTCAGGGGAGGGTTGACCTTGTAGGTCGAGGAGAAGCGCCCCACCAGCACGTAGTTCTCGTCTAGCGACAGGTGGTGCGGAGTGACGTCGCAGGAGACCGGCAGCCCCTCCCGCTTTGCCCGCCGTATCGCGTCGATCCCGTGCTCCGTGCTGACGTGCGTGAAGTGGATGGGGGAGTCGGTCTCGCGGCACAGGGCGACGCCCCTCTCTATGTCGATGACCTCGGCCGAGGACGGCCAACCCTTCAGCCCGGACGATGCAGAGACAGCACCCTCGTTCACCTGCGCTCCCTCGGTGAGCGACGGTTCCTCCGGGTGCTCCATTATCCTGACCTCGAGGTCCCTCGAGTAGCGCAGCGCGGTCTTCAAGAGGCCGGCGTTCGACACGGGCGAGCCGTCGTCGGTGAAGAACACGGCGCCGGACTGCGCCATCAGGCCGAGCTCCGCCATCCTGCCGCCCTTGCGCCCCCTGCTGACGCACGCCGCCGGCAGCACGCGCGCCCCTCCTGCGGACTCGCCGCGGGAGATCACGTACTCGACCGCGACCTGCGAGTCGACCGCCGGCTCCGTGTTCGGCATCGCCACCACAGTGGTGTAGCCTCCGGCGGCCGCCGCCCTGGCCCCGCTCGTTATGTCCTCCCGCCACTCGAAGCCAGGGTCGCGGAAGTGCGCGTGAAGGTCTATGAAGCCGGGGCAGACGATGCGCCCGGCGCAGTCGATCAGCCTGGCCCCTTCCTCCGCCAAATCCGCGCCCCTGCGGGCCACGACCCCGTCCTTGACCAGGATGTCCTCGCGCTCCGTCCCCAGGGTGAAGCCGTCGAAGACGACGCCGTTCTTGAGTATGATGCTCATCGCGCACCCCCGAGGCAGAGATAGAGAAGGGCCATGCGGACGGCCACGCCGCTGCGCACCTGGCCCAGTATGACGCTGTTCGGGCCGTCGGCGACGGAGGAGGCTATCTCCACTCCGCGGTTCATCGGGCCCGGGTGCATCACCACTGCGTTCTTCGAGGCCAGCGCGACGGTCGAGTCGTTCGCGCCCCACCTCCTGTGATACTCGTCCGTCGACGGGATAAGCCCCGCCTCCTGCCGCTCCGCCTGGATTCTCAGGAAGTAGAGTATGTCCGCGCCGCGCGCGGCTTCCCGGACGTCGGAGACGTACTTCACGCCGAGGGAGTCGGTGTCCTCCGGCATAAGGGTCGCGGGACCGCAGAGCGTGATGGAGACGCCCATCCTTCGGAAGGCCTGTATGTCCGACCTGGCCACGCGGCTGTGCAGAACGTCGCCGATGATCGCCATCTTCGCGCCGTTCAGGTCGCCGAGCCTCTTCCAGGCGCTGTGAAGGTCGAGCAGGGCCTGAGTCGGGTGGCCGTTGGTGCCGTCCCCGGCGTTGATGATCGCCGCGCTGCGCAGCTTCTTCGCCAGGTAGTCGGGCACCCCCACCTGCCCGTGGCGCACCACCACCGCGTCCGCCCCCATGGCCTCCAGCGTCCAGGCCGTGTCGCGCAGAGTCTCCCCCTTCGCGGCGCTCGAGCCGGAGGAGGACCAGTTGACCACATCGGCGGAGAGCATCTTCCCCGCCATCTCGAACGAAACCCGCGTCCTCGTGGAGTTCTCGAAGAAACAGTTTACCACCATCTTGCCGCGCAGGGCGGGCGCCTTCTTGATCGGGCGGTTTATGATCTCCTCCATGTAGTTGGCCTGCTCCATGAAGAACAGAAGCTCCTCCCTGGTCCACCCCTCAAGGCCGATCAGGTTCCTATGCCTCCACTCCACCGCCCGTGCCTCCCTTCCGTTCGCAGATGACGACCGAGTCCTCTCCGTCAAGCTCCCTCACCCGCACCTCCACGCTCTCCTGGCGGGAGGTGGGGACGGCCCTTCCCACGTAGTCCGCCGCTATCGGCAGCTCCCTGTGACCACGGTCGACAAGCACCGCGAGCTGAACCCTCTCCGGCCTGCCCAGGTCCGTGATCGCGTCCAGCGCCGCCCGAACCGTGCGCCCCGTGTACAGCACGTCGTCCACCAGCACCACTCGCCTGCCCGTGATGTCGCACGGAAGGGTCGTGCTGCGCACCACCGGCTGGTCCGCGAGGGTGGAGATGTCGTCGCGGTAGAGGGTTATGTCCAGCTCTCCCGTCGGGACCTCCGTCCCCTCGACCGCCCCGAGCATCTCCGCCAGGCGAGCCGCCAGGTGAACGCCGCGCCTCTGAATCCCCAGCAGGACCACCCCGTCAAGCCCCCTGTTCCTCTCGACTACCTCCACCGCGATCCGGCGAAGCGCCCGCTCCATGTCCCCCTCGGACATCACCGTCGCCTTGCAGGACCACCCCTGCCCGGACTCCCTATTCACCATACCATCCCCCTTCGATAAAAAAAAGAGCCCCTCTCCCGACGGGAGAAAGGCTCGCAACACATCGTCCGACGACAAAAAGAGGAGGCCTGCGCCCCGTGTCGGGGCCTGAGCACAAATTGACATCGCGGCTTCCCCCTCTCTTTTTTGCTGGAGGAAGGATACCACAATCCGGGCGTTTTGCGCGTCCCATCGAAAAGAAATAGTATTCCGACTATTCGACCCCCAACATAACGCTGTCGGCCTTTATCACAGCCACGACCTCGGAGCCCACCGCGATGCCGAGGTTCTTCACCGAGTCCACCGTGACAACCGACACTATCGACTGGCCGCCGATGTCGACCGTGACCTGGGCCTCCACCGCGCCCTCTTTAATGGCAGTGACCTTCCCCTTGAGCTGGTTTCTCGCGCTAAGTCTCATATAAATCGCCCCCTTGGAGATATCGGCCTCCCAGCCTACGTCCATTGTCGCGGCTGGAAGCCGGTCCGTCAAGCCGGCCTGGCCCCGGTGATCAGCATTCCCTCGTCGCCAGTTCCCTTCCGGGAGCCGTTTTCGTCCTTTCAGAACGGACCGTGCAAAAGTCCCGCTTCCAGTGTAGTATTGATCCGGGCTGTTAGTTCACGGAGTGCCGCTTTGTCTTTGAAGCAGGGAGGCCTCCTTGATATGAGGCTCCTTCTGACTTAGAGTGGGTAGGCTTTGAATCGAAACAATGTGACACATGGAATCTCGGGGTGTATCATTGAACCGCACCGACGAAACCGCGAGCATGGAGGCGCTGAAATCATGATCATGGGACCGCGCGATCACCTAAACGAAGAAGGATACCGTATCTTTCAGGAGGGGCTGAAGATCACACCACCCTGGTTCGTGAAGGAGGTCCGCCTGAACGAGGACCGGAGACGGCTCGACATCATACTGGACTTCCAGAAGGGATCGCGCTTCAAGTGCCCCGAGTGCGGCTGCGAGTGCACGGCCTACGACACCAGGATACGGGAATGGAGGCATCTGGACTTCTTCCAGTATGCCACGCACATCTTCGCCCCCCTGCCCCGCGTCGAGTGCCCGACCTGCGGAGTCCGCACGGTGGAAGTTCCCTGGGCGGACAGGAGAAGCGGGTTCACGATCCTTTTCGGGGCGCTGGCCGTCGAGCTTTCGATGAGCATGAACGTATCGAAGGCGGCGAAGAATCTCCGCATCTCCGACGACACCCTGTGGCGCATGCTGAGGCGCTCCGCGGCCCGCGCACTGGAGAAGCAGGATCTGTCGAACGTCTTCGCTGTGGCCGTCGACGAGACCTCGTGGAGGAAGGGACACAAGTACGTCACGTTCGTCTTCGACTACCGGGAGAAGCGGCTGATATTCGCGACCGAGGGCAGGGGGTCTGACACGCTCGCACTCTTCGCCGATCATCTCGAGAGACACGGCGGCGACCCCATGAGGATAAGAGAGGTCTGCTGCGACATGTCCCCCGCCTACATCAAGGGCGTCGAGGAGAGCCTTCCCCGCGCCTCCGTCACCTTCGACAAGTTTCACGTGGTGAAGGCCATGAACGACGCTCTTGACAAGGTGCGCAGACGCGAGAGCGCGCATTGCGCGGAGCTGAAGGGAACTCGGTGGTACTGGCGCAAGAACGAGAAGGACCTGAGCGCCGATCAGCGCGAGAGCCTTGATAGGGCCTGCCTGAGCGGTGCCTGCAAGCAGACCGGGAAGGCCTATCGCATGAGGATCCTGCTTCAGAGGATACTCGACGCCTCTGCCGGACTGCATCCGGAAGACGCCCGCTCGCAGCTCAAGGATTGGTGTCACTGGGCACTTGTGTGCCGCATACCGGAGGTAGCCGCCGTCGGCATGATGATCAAGCGTCATTTCGAGGGCATAGTGCGCTGGTTTCACAGCCGCATGACCAACGCCATGGTGGAGGGGTACAACAGCGTTCTTCGTGCCGGGAGGGCTATGGCGAGGGGATTTCGCACGGTTGGTAACGTTATCTTGAAGAGCTTTCTGATGGCGGGGAAACTGGACTTCGACTTCCCCAGAAACATTTGGAATCCGGTATGACCCACAGGATTTACGAAGGAGCCTGATATGATAATGATTCCCCGGCTGCACCGTAACCGGGGCCTGAGCGAAGGACTCGATTCGAATTCGCACCATTATAAGGACTCAATCCAGACGACCGCGACGGCTGCCTCTTCACTGCGACAGTTCACCGAAAACCCGTAAGCGAGTTGAACCTTGCGGCCGACTCGGCAAAAAGTACATCGATAAGTTCACCGATAAGTTCACCGAAAACAGAGGTCCAAATCATCGAACTGATACGACAGGATGCCGTGGTAAGCACCGAATCCCTGGGCGAGGCGCTTGGCATAAGCAAACGCGCGGTACTCAAGCAGATTGCGAAGCTGAAGTCGCGCGGCCGACTGAAACGCGTCGGTCCGGCCAGGGGCGGCCACTGGGAGGTTGTCGAATGACACCGCCGAAGAGGAGGGTTGCCTCCGCTCTAAATCAGAAGGAGCCCAAGCCGGGCTTCGAGCCGACGATGCTCAGCCCGAAGAACTCCCTGCGCAGTCCGCAGCCGTGCAGCCCCGCCCGGTCCAGGATATCGGCCATCTCGCCCAACGTGTACGAGGCGTTGAACGAGGCGAGAAAGCCGGAGCGGATCTCCTTCGGCCGTATTATCGCGTAGATGAGCCACTTGATCAGCGGGTTCGCGTCGCGCCTGACGTCGAAGACCCAGAACCTTCCGCCCGGCCGCAGAACCCGCATGATCTCGCGCAGGCCCCTGGTTGGGTCCTCCCACTCGTGGATCGAGCCGTTCGAGAGGACCGCGTCGAAGCAGCCGTCCGGGAACGGCATGTCCATGGCGTCGCCCACGACGTACTCCGTCCTGTCCTCCAGGCCGCACTCCGCGGCGTTCCTGCGGGCCAGCGCGATCATCTCCGGGCTTATGTCCAGCCCCGCGAGCCTGGCATTCCCGCCCCGCCTTTTCAGCCATTCGAGCCCGATGTAGCCGGGGCCCGAGCCAGCGTCGAGAAAGTTCTCCCCCTCAAGCCCTGCGTTCAACAGGCTGTCCAGGCTGTCCCAGCCCCTGGCCCTCAGAAACCGGGCGAACCTGTCGTAGGTCTCCGCCGTCACCCTGCCCAGGACTACCTCGTTCGTCACAGCGACCCTGGCTTTTGTCATAGTCGTCTCCTCTCCTGCGGGACTTCGAGCGCGATCGCGATCGCTCGCCATGCCTCGATCTTCCGCTTCAGGCTGTACGATGCGTTGGCCGGGCTGGTGGAGGGCAGGCGGACGAGGCGGAGCGGCGAACCCGGCAACGCTCGTGCGACGTGCCTTTGCCAGGCCTGCTCGGCCTTCGTTCCGTTGAAGAAGACAGTGCGCACCAGCGGATGTTCGGAGAGAAAGCCCGGCAGGTCGTTGGGGGCTGCGGTGGAGTCCACTATGTCGGAGTCGAGACTGCCGGGGCGAACGCAGGATGCCAGCACGTCCCACAGGGCCACCCTCCTTGCGATCAGGGCGGCGATCCTGTCCCCGTACGGAAGACTCGCACCGATGCCCAGCACAGCCTCCATAAGGGGCCAGAAGGCGTTGCGCGGGTGGGCGTAGTACTGCCCCGCCCGCAGCGAGGCCTCGCCGGGCATGCTGCCCAGGATGAGCACCGTTGCGTCCCGTTGCGACACGGCGGGAAAGCTGCGGACATGTATCAAAATGCTCTCGTTCGTCTCTGCGACCCCGGCGCTTGCCATCACCGAGCCTCCTCCAGTCCTGATCCTCGTCTGTACGATTGTAGCACGGGCGATTCTTTTGGTGCGGGCATCGCGCTTTCTCGAGACGAGAAATAGTGGTACAATTGCTGCAAGCTGGCATTGAGATATAATTCAGCGCTATTGCATTTTTACCTCGCGGCGGAGTAGATCTTCTGCTTAAACCAGCGTATCAAGAGAGGATGAAAGGGGATGAGAGTATGTATGCGCAGTTTCGTCGAGGAAGGGCCGCGGCTATCTGCATCATAGCGCTTCTGCTGTTCGCGTTCTGCGCGGCGGCGGCGGATACGCCCGATCCGGCTCCTCACCAGGTGTTCCTGTTCGAGCATACCTATTACGAAGGGGAGAGCATGGGCTTTTCCTACGACAACGATATCGCCGATCTAACGCAGTGGAACCTGATCTCAGGGGGCAAATGGAACGACAGGATCAGTTCGGTCAGCATAGGAAAGGATACGCGCGTCACGTTCTACGAGCACGTCCATTACGGAGGGGCAAGCATATCATTCGAGGGGAATGGCGAGAACAGCTACCATATCCCCGACCTGCACAGCCTCGGATGGGGCGACACCGTCTCTTCCCTCAAGGTTCGCCGGACCGCCGTTCCGGGGCCGGACCAGGTCATCCTGTTCGAGCATGTTAACTACGACGGCGCCGCCCTCTACCTCACCGTCGGGCAGGACATCGCGGACCTCAGGCAGAATATGATATCAAACGGGAAAAGCTGGAACGACAGAATCAGCTCCGCAAAGATCGGAAAGAACGCCCAAGTCCTGCTGTGCACCGATATCGGCTACGGAGGCCCATCGATACCGTATGCGGCTGACGGACAGTGGATCAACAACATACCCACACTGCACCCCCAGGGGTGGGGGGACAGGGTCTCCTCGCTGAAGGTGCGCGAGTACAACTACGACTGGACGCAGGAGAGCGAACCTCCGACGGAACCGGAAGCTCCAGAGGAGCCGAAGGAAGGGGATCCCATGGAAGGCGTCGAACCTCCTGCACCTTACCAGCCGCCGAACATCGGCGATCCGCTTTTCTACCAGGTGTTCCTGTTCGAAAAGGCGGACTACGGCGGGCAGAGCCTGGGCTTCACCTACGAAAACGATATCCCCGACCTCACGCGATGGAACCTCCCCACCGGCGAGAAGTGGAACGACAGGATCAGCTCCCTCAAGGTGGGCAGAGGAGCGCGCATCATGCTGTATGAACATGTCAACTACGGAGGCGCGAGCATCTACTTCGAGGGGGACGGAACGAACAACTACGATGTATTTGATCTGCGCAGATACGGATGGGGCGACAAGGTCTCATCGTTCAAGGTGCGCCGGGTTGCCAACCCGGCGGACAACCAGGTCTTCCTCTTCGAGCACGAGAACTACGACGGCGCTGCTCTCTGCCTCCACGTCGGGCAGGATATCCCGGATCTCAGGCAGATTATGATAACGAGCGGGAAAAACTGGAACGACAAAATAAGCTCCCTGAAGGCAGGCAAAGACGCGCTGGTCCATGTGTGGACGGATATCAACTACGTGGGCCCATCGAATCCCTATTCGGGGGACGGTCAGGGGTACGTGGCTATAACCTCCCTGCACACGGAGGGGTGGGGGGACAAAATCTCCTCGCTGAAAGTGCGCACTCCGGGCTGGACCCCCGAGAGCGAGCTTCCCGGACAACCGGAGGAACCGGAAGGCGAACAGTCCGACAGCTGGAAGGATATCGAGCCGAAACCGTACCAGGTCTTTTTCTACGAGGATGTCGGTTTCGAGGGGGCGGCCATAGGGTACGAGTACGACAGCGACGTGAAGGATCTGACGAAACTGCTTGTCCTTGACTCCTCCAACAACTGGAACGACAGGATCAGTTCGATCAAGATAGGCAAAAACGCGAAGGTCGTCCTCTACGAGCACGTGGGATGCGACGACAGGAGTGCCTATATCGTCCTTCAGGGAGACGGACAGAGCGTGGCGAAATACGACTCGCTTCACTCTATCGGCTGGGGGGACAGGGTCTCCTCGTTCAAAGTCCGGATGAGCGACAGCTTGCGGTAGAAAATCCTCTCCCAGCGGCACGATGAAATAAACAGAACAGGCCGTCCCGGAGTTCGTTCTTCCGGGACGGCCTGTTCCTTGATGAGCATCGCTCTTTCTTGAGATGAGAAACCGTGTTAAAATTGCCAAAAGCGGGCCTTGAGATAGAATTCGGCGAAGGGGGAGAAAACATTCATGAGAAGAGCGGTCTATGGGCGGCGCGACGGGTCGGTCGCGGCAGGGGGGCGCCCGCGGGGCCTGCTGTCTGCGCACGTGCGGATCGCGGCCGCTTGCGTGCTGGTTTTGACGGCACCGCTGCTCGCACGGGCGGACGCTCTCGAGGTCGCCTCCAGGTACGAGCCTCGCCCGGAGCTGAACGAGGCCCCGGATGGCATGCTCTATCGCTGGATTTCGCCTTTCTACATGGCGATACCGTCCGATTGGAAGCCGACGAACACGAGCGACCCGGTTGGGTTCGGGCCGGGGTTCTTCACCGGGGTGCACCCGGATCAGGCGGAGTTCGCGTCGGCCGACGAGGATTTTGCGGCGGTGTCGGCGAGGAGGCTGGCGCCCTTCGGGAAGGGGGGGCCGGGGTGCTTCGCGGAGTTCCTCGAGGAGGATGCGCGGAGGGGCAGGATAAAGGACCTGGTCTTGCAGGAGGCTGAGAGTAATATCGGCGGCCGGAGGGCGATGCTCTACTCGTACTCGGCGGAGGTCGCCACATCCGCGGGCCCGAGAAAGAGGGAGGGGAGAATCGTCGTCAGCGCCGTCCCCGAATCGGACGGGAAGCATACGATCGTTCATCTGTACGGCTCCGCCTCCACCCTCGACAAGCTGCGCCGCAAGATCAATAAAATCCTGATCTCGGCCAGGGAGGCCAATCGACCTCTCGTCCACGCCTTGTCCTTTCCGTATGATGTCGGCGGCGATATCTTCGACCTCGTCTACGGGCCTGCGGCGGCGGCCGACGGCTCTGTCGCCGTGGGCGAGGGATGGAGGAGGACTAGGGTGCGCGTCTTCGAGAGGAAGGGGAAGCCGGTGGCCGAGTGGGGGAGCGTAGGCGACGGGGAGGACGGAATCTTCAATAATCCGAAGTCCATGGTCTTCGCGCCGGACGGCTCTCTCTGCATCCTCGACGAGGGGTTTTCAGAGGATTCGGGAGTGCGCCGCTTCTCGCGGGCCGGTAAGTCCCTCGGCAGGATTCGCGTCGACAAGCAGGCGCTTGGCGAGGACGGCATTGATACGGCGTGGTTCATGACGGTCCTGGATTCTGGAAAAGTCGTAGTAGCGGGCAGTTCGGAGAAGTTCGGAGAGGCCAGGCGGTTTCTGGTCTTTTCGCAGGACGGCGAGCTGCTGGCCAAATGGGACTCCGATCCGACAGGGGCGCTGGCCTCTTATCCGGGAGACCGACTGGTCGTGACCAGGCCCAATCCGAAGAGCGAAAAGAACCCTGTCATCGCCGTGGTCGACCTCGAGGGCCGAGCCGCGAGGGAGTGGTCTATGTACGGGATCGGCCTGCCTCCGGCGAGGGGGGACGAGGATGTCCGGTTCGAGCCAAAATACCTGGCCGCGGACGCCCGAGGCTGGGTGTACGCGCTGGACTCCAGGCACGCGGTCTGGATGTACGACGAGGAGGGACGGTTCATGTACGCCGTCCCGCTGGAACCTGAGATGAGCACAGTCAATGGGATGGCTGTGCGTCCGAACGGCGAACTGGTCCTGATCGGCCGGACGGATTCCCGCAAACCCGGTGAAAAGCCCGGAGAACCGTTGGTCCATCTGTTCGGGAACGCCTTCCCATTCCGGCGGGAGGAGGACTCGGGGGATCGTCAGGCCCGTTGAAAAGGCCGGCGCGAACGCTGCGATCCAGCCCGAAGATGCGATCCTCTCGGGCGCGACCCCGCCAATGTTCGGGCGACGGCTTCTCCGACAGCGGAATAAGTGCTAAAATTGCCAAAACGCGGCAGCCCGGCGCGGGCGTCGGCAGGGGGACATTTCGCCGATCCGGTACGGGAGCCGCCATCATGCAAGGAGGGATTGAAAGTGAAGAGATTTACCCGCTCCGCGATGCTGGCTTTTGTGTTGATCATCCTTGCGGTCATGGCAGGCGCCGCCGGCGCCGAGGAACCCTCGATCGGGAAGCTTCCCAAGGGCTGGGCCGAGATGGAGCCTGCGAACGAAGTTATTCACAGGTACTTTCTCTACTCCGAGAAGGGCATTGCGAGGATCGAGCTGCTGATGCTCGTGGAGGAGCTCCCACAAGATTACCCCGCCAATGTCTACATGAAAGAGCTGAAAAAGCAACTGCCGGCCGAATTCGAGGACTACTCCCCGCTGGAGGACGACGTTGCGAAGGTGCACGGTCTGGACGCCGCGGTGCACCGCTTCACCTTCACCGGCCCCAATGAGACCTTAAAGACTGAGCTCTGCGTCTTCGTGTACGACGAGACGGCCTACTTGCTCTTCTTCAACACCTCCGAGATCTGGTTCAAGAAGATGCAGCCGAAGTTCCGCCAGTTCATCGACGAGGCGATCAAGATCCCCGGCGCGCAGGCCCCCGAACCCAAGCCGGAGCCCAAGCCGGAGCCAAAACCGGAGCCAAAACCGGAGCCAAAACCGGAGCCGAAGGATGAGATACTGGACGACGATGACGACGAAAGAGAGATGCCCGAGTTCGAGGACGACGAGGAGGATATTGAGGACGACGAAGAAGAGGATCTGGACGACGAGGACGACGAGGAAGATATTGAGGACGACGAAGAAGAGGATCTGGACGACGAGGACGATCTTCCGGCGATCAAAAGCGACGAGAAGGATGAAGGCGGCCTTCCGGCGATCAAAAGCGACGAGAATGATGAAGGCGACCTTCCGGCGATCGATGACGACGAGGACGAGGAAGAGGAAGATGAAGGCGGCCTTCCCGCGCTCGATGATCGGGAGGCGGGCTTCCTCGAAAACGAGAGGGAGAGCCTGTTCATTACCCTGCCGGAGGAATGCGAGGAGATGCGTCGGAGCGACTTCTCAGTGGATTTCGAGGGCCCGAACGAGTCGGAGATCAACGTCCTCCTGAAAGACAGCCCGGAGGAGCTCGACAGGGATCTGGAGGACCGCCCCTCCGACGTCCACAAGCAGGGCACGAGCACGCTCAAGTGTCCCGGCGGCAAAGTCTCCGTCTTTCTTTTCACCCGCGGTACCGGCAGCGAGAAGCAGGCAATACTCGTGGGGCGCTGGGAGGGCACCGGCGTGCTGGTAGGGGTCATGCTGCCTGCGAGGAACTACGACGCCGCCTCCGGATGGATCAAGGAGATGCTGTGCAGTGTTAGGATAGAGAAGAAGTAGAGAGACGGCACAGTATGTCGAGTCGAAGAGGGGGTGTGGTTATGCGCGCCTTTCGCGTGTGCGTCGCAGGTTTGACGCTGTTCGCGTGGTTGACCGGGGTCGCCTTCGGGGCCACGGTGACCTATAGGAAGCAGGTCCAGGGAGGGAAGACCCTTGTGACCCCTGTGGTAAGGGGGTTGAGCGCTGGGGTGGAAGAGGTCGTGAACGAGGCCCTGGCCGCCCTGGTCGAGGACGAGGTCATGGCCCTTGCCGACGAGGAGGACCCCCAACAGCTCATCGTCCAGGGCAAGGCCGAGTTGAAGAGGGGGGCTCTTCTCAGCTTCTCCTTCGCGGGGATGGTCTACTTCGAGGGCGCCGCTCACCCGTCCAGCAGCATGCGGGGGATAACCTTCGACTCCAGGACAGGGGACGAAATCCTGCTCGAGGACCTGTTCCTGCCGGGGACCGACTGGCGCGATGCCGTCAACTGGCTGGTCTCCTGCGAGATCGACAGGCAGGTGGAGGAGGAGGGGCTTATGGTGTTCGACGACGAGGAGTACCCGGACGTGCTGGAGTACTCCGACCAGTTCTTCCTGCGCCCCGGGGAGCTGGTCCTCTTCTGGACGGACACCCAGTTCACGCCGCACGCCTCCGGCCAACCCGAGTTCGCCCTGCAGATCGGCGATCTCGAGCAGTATCTTCGCCCCGAGTACTCCTCGTGGTGATCTCACGGCTGCGCGCAGCCTGATAGTCTGTGCTAAAATTGCCTGAACACCGGGTGTCGTTCGATGCCCGCGACGCGTCCTTTAATCAAGGGGGAATTGAAAATGCGAAGGCTGTTTTACTCCGTGGTATTGGTTTCGGCGCTTTTGACACTGGCAGCCCTTCCGGGCGCGGCGACCGGCGGCGAGATCACGCTGGGCGTGCTGCCCTCGGGGTGGAGCGAGGGAGAGCCCGCGCACGAGTCCATAAAACAGTACCTGGTGTACCAGGAGAAGGGCACGGTGCTGGCGGAGCTGCTGTGCCTGGAGGAGGAGCTCCCCGAAGAGATGACCCCGGAGGAGTACCTCGAGGCCGTCAAGCAGAACAGCATGCCCAGCTTCACAGAGTACGCCCCTCTCGAGGACGAGCCCGCGATGCTGCACGGCAGGGAAGCGATAGTCCATCGCTTCCACTTCTCCAACCAGCGCGACACGCTCAAGGGCGAGATGTACGTGTTCGTTCTGGGCGAGACTGGCTACCTGTTCCTGTTCGACACGACCGACGAGTGGTTCGACAAGCTTCATCCGAAGTTCCTGAGCTTCGTGAAGAACGTCCTGCGCTTCCCCGAGCAGGAGGTCGCGCCCGTGGTGGAGGACGAAGAGGAAGAGGAAGAGGACGGCCTGCCGCTGGTCGAGGATGAAGAGGACGAGGACGAGGATGACAACGGCCTGCCGATCATCGGGGACGAGGAGGAGGAAGAGGATGACGGCCTGCCGTCCTTCGAGGAGGACGAGGGGGTAATCAGCAGCGAGAACGCCGTTGTCTTCGCGACCCTGCCCGAGGGAGCGGAGGAGACGAGGCGCGACGACGAGGAGGTCTTCTTCGAGGGGCCGGACGAGTCCCAGATATTCATCGTGCTCGCGGATGGCCCGGAGGAGATCTCGAAGGTCGTCGAGCAGAGGGTCGCGGGCATGCGCAAGCAGGGCACCAGCACCCTGAAGTGCGGCGACCACGAAGTGACGGTCGTGCTGTACTCCGAGAAGGGCGAGGGCGGCGCGAAGAACGCCGTGCTGGCCGCCGGCTGGGAGGGCACCGGCGCCGCAGTGGGCATACGCCTGCCCCAGAAGAACTACAAGGGCGCGGCGGGGTGGATCAAGGAGTTGCTCTGCTCCGTCGAGATCGAGGAGAGATAGCGCCGCCCGACGGCCGGGAGGCCCCGACCCGCGGGTCTCCCGGCCTCCCGGAGCCCCTCTCGCGTCGCCGGGGCGGGCTAGTCCGACTCGATGTTGTAGCGCTTCAGCAGCTCGTTGAATTTGCTCTCGGTCTCAGACTCGACGATCATGGGCTGCTTCGACGGCTTCTTCTCCTGGCCGGGCCAGGGGGAGGGGGCGGGCCGTGGGGGCTTCGGCGCTTCCGGCGCGCGCGTCGCCGGAGGAACGTCGGGAGGGGGTTCGACGGAGGGTGCCGCGTCAAGGATGTCATCGTCGTCCTGAACGACGGCCCTTCGCGTCACGGCATATTTCGGGAAGGCCGCGGCCGGGGAGAGGATGGCCGCGGCCTCCTTCATGAATTCGCACCACACCGGGGCGGCGTACTTCCCCCCCGTGGCCCCCTTGGCGATCGGCCTCCTGTCGTCGTGCCCCACGTAGACAGCGGTGCAGAGGCCGGGGAATCCGCCTATGAACCACGCGTCCCGGAAGTCGTTGGTCGTGCCGGTCTTGCCGAAGACCTCGTACCCCTTGATCCTGGCGGCGGTGCCGGTGCCTCTGTCTACCGCCTTTACGAGGATGTCCCTGATCTCGCCCGCGGTCTGCTCGGACAGCACCCGCCTTCTGTCCGAGCCGTCCTTGAACAGCACGTTGCCGTGGTCGTCCCGTATCTCCCGGACGAGGTGCGGGTACACCCTGTAGCCGCCGTTGGCGAAGGCCGAGAAGGCTGTGGCCATCTCGAGCGGCGTCAAAGATGCCGCCCCGAGGGCCATCGCCGGTCCCTCGGGCAGGTACGGGGTGGTTATTCCCAGGTCGCGCGCGATCTTGAACACCGAGCTCCTGCCCGCCGCCAGGAAAGCCCTCGCAGCGGGGACGTTGAGCGAGCTCACCAGCGCGGTCTCCACCGTGACCCTGCCCCGGTACTTCCTGTCGTAGTTCTGCGGCGACCATGCGTCGCGCCCCTTGCCAACGGTCAGGGGGGAGTCGTCGATGCCCGAGCGGGGCCCCCACCCCTTCATCTCGAACAGGGCGGCGTACACGATGGGCTTGAACGCCGATCCTGGCTGGCGGTACGCCTGGACCGCCCTGTTGAACTGGCTCTCGTCCCAGGCCCTTCCGCCGACCAGGGCTTTGACCTCGCCGGTCTCTGGGTCCATCGCGGCTATCGCGAGCTGCAGCCTGGACTTGGCGGCCACCTTTTCCGCAGCCTCCTGCAGGCGCGGGTCGAGCGCCGTGTAGACGTGCAGGCCGCCTCCGTACGCCCCTCTCGTGCCGTACTCGGGAAGCAGGGTCGCGTTCAGGATCCTCATGGAGTAGTAGGGGTGCGCCACCTGCGCCGCCGGGTCGTTCACCGGAGCCGCGACGACCGCGGTCGGAAACGAGGCCTCCCGGAACTCCTCGGCGCTGATGGCGCCGGTGTCCAGCATCCTGGCCAGCACCCGCCTCTTGCCCCCCTCGGCCGCCTCGGGCGACGCGCCGGGGTTGAGCCGGTTGGGCGACGGGATAAGCCCGGCAAGCAGAGCGGCCTCGCCGAGGGACAGGTCCCTGGCGCTCTTGCCGAAGTAGACGCGCGAGGCGGTCTCGGCCCCCCACGCCCCGCGCCCGAAGTAGATCTCGTTCAGGTACTTCTCCAGGATCTCCGCCTTCGAGAACGCGCTCTCAAGGCGAAAGGCTATGACGGCCTCCCGCAGCTTGCGCTCGACCGTGCGCTCGTTGGTCAGGAACATGTTGCGGGCGAGCTGCTGCGTGATCGTGCTCCCCCCCTGGCGGACCCCGCCGGCCCTCCTGTTCTCGATTGCGGCGCGGGCGATGGAGACCAGGCTCACACCCCCGTGGGCCAGGAAGCGCGAGTCCTCTGCGGCTATCACCGCCCGCGGCAGCCACGGCGAGATGTCGAGCAGGGATGCCTCCACCCTGTCCTCGATGAAGAACCTGGCGAACGGTTTGCCCTCCGCGTCGTACAGCACGGTGGTCTTCATCGGCCGGTAGGAGCGCATCTCCTCGACGGAGGGTATCCCCTTGAGGTTGAAGTTGAGCGCGGCGTCCAGTGCGAACTCCCACGACAGCCAGATGAAGAGGAAGAGGACGGCCTGGCGCGCCAGGACAAGGCCCAGAAAGAGGAACGACCTGAAGGCCGCCCTCCTCCAGGAAAAACCCGCCCGGGCCTCGGCCTCGGGCAGTTTTTCCTCCCCCTTCTCGTCTCTCCCCTTCAGGTGCCGCCACGTCATCAGCGCTCAACCCCCGTGCAGATGATACACGCCCCTGCCGCAAGGGGCAACGTCCAACTCATCGCTCGCGCTGCGCGACGGCAGAGGGCGGCGAGCCTTGCGACCGCCGCCCCCTGTCTAGCCCTTGAACCACTGGATGATCTTCGATAACGCCGCGATGCCCGCCGCGGCCAGGAGGATCAGGATTCACGGAGGGCATACGAAGCCCCGGGACGCTCCTTCCTTCTCGCTCACTAAAATCACCCCCTGGGAGTATTATATCACATCGCCGTCGCGCAATGGCCTTCTCCCCTTGATTATCGCGCTCGCCAGCGCCCCGTCCATCTCGCGCCGCCCGCTCTCGGACAGATCGGGGAAGGCCATGGAGGCCAGCGCCTCGGGGACGGCGTAGACCTTCATCCTGCGGACTTCCACGTCCGAAAACCCCGCGGTCTTCATCCTCTCCAGGTAGTCGTCCTCCTGCAGTGCGCCCGCTATGCAGCCGGACCAGGCGGCCAGGCTCCCGGCTATATCTTCAGACACCGGGCGGATGAAGACCGTGTCGGCCACGCAGAGCCGCCCTCCCGGCCGCAGCACCCGGAAGGCCTCGCCAAGCGCCGCGCTCTTGTCCGGCGAGAGGTTGATCACGCAGTTGGAGAGGACCACGTCCACCGACTCGTCCGCGAGAGGGATCTCCTCGATGAACCCACCGACGAGCGTCACGTTCTTCAACTCCCTCAGGTTCTCGGCGGCCGCGACCAGCATCTCGCCGGTCATGTCCAGTCCTATCACCCTGCCCTCCGGCCCTACCGCCCTGGAGGCGATGAACATGTCCAGCCCCGCCCCGCAGCCGAGGTCGAGGACCGTCTCTCCGGGAAGCAGCCCCGCGTGTTCCACCGGGTTGCCGCAGCCGAAGGAGCGGGCTTCGATCCCCGCCGGCGCTCCCTCGAGCTCCGAGCGATCGTAGTTGCTCCGGGTCATGTTTATCAGGCCCGGATGGTCCGGGCCGCAGCACGACCCCCGCCTGGCAGCGGCGGAGTATTGCTCCCTCACGTACCTTCGCACATCGTCCATTTATGTCGTCGCCCTCCATCGTCCCTGCAAAGCTCCGCCCCCTTGCATCCCCCGGAAAAACGCGGCCTCTTATATCGAGGCCGCGTTCGGCAAGCACGGCTTTCAGACTCGCAAAGCCGTCTGGTCAGTTGATACTGTTCGTTCCGTGGAGATTGGCGGTTGCTAGGCGCACCGCCGGCAACCCCTGTCCGTTCAGGTAATCCAAGGCTTCCTCCGCTATCCTGCCAAGGTCGCTCATGCAACCGGCCAGAAAGGGATCGACGAAGTATTCCAGAAAATTATCATTGTTGTACTTCCGAATCTCAAGGTTCTTAATCATCACTGGATTACACACGAACTCAAGAAGCAAATTCAAAGACTTGTCCTCGGTCATTCGCTGCCTCCTTCTGCCTGATCATCGGATTCCTGCGCCAATCTCGCTCTTGAAAGAACTATGGGCGACTTGCAAAATAGATCGAAACACGGTTTTCGGACGGAACTGATTGTCTGTTCCGACGGCCACAGTGGAACTCCTGCTATCCCCGTTTCTCGGGATAAGGATCCAATTCAGCTAACCGACGAAAGGTTTTTCTAGGAATATTTGCGCAGGGAAATATAATACCAATTCAATGCAGCCATGTCAAGGGAAAAATTCCGACCCAAATCCACAGGTTCATCTCCGAAGAGGAGAAAAAGCATCCCCGGGCCGGTGGCTCGACGAGATTTTTCTAAATTCGAGCCATCGGCAAGTCAATAATGGCAAATTCGGTCGTTTTTCGGGATCTTCTTTCTTTTCAAGACATACAACATCATTCCGGAAGTACTTTTCCGGCTCTTTCGCAGCTTTGGACGATGCAAACGGGAGGCTCTACTCCGGAAGGCAGCAGAGTTGGCGAAGCCTCTTCTCCGCGTGCGCGAACAGCGCACCTCCCCTGTCGCCCGACCGGTTATTCAGGATGGTCGCCTCCGAGCTCCTCGTTCAGGATTCGGTCCTGCGCAGACGCCCCTCGCGTATCTCGTCCAGCTGCTCGGGCGTGAAGCCGGTGTACAGAAGAATCTTCTCCGCGGGCTCGGCGTTCTCGAGCATCGCCAGGGCCACAGTGATACCCCTCTCGAAACGACCGGCCTCGCGCCCCTCTTCGCGGCCCTCCTCGCGCCCCTCCTCGCGCCCCTCCGTCTTGATCCTGCGCATCTCCTTCTCGATGTAGGTGAGCATCCTGTCAACCTCCTCTCGATCGCTGAACTCCTCGGGGAAAGCATCCAAGTCGACTCCGTCGACCACAGCGTACGCGCTGAAATATCCGCGGAGGTGACGGGCGAGCAGTGCGGCCTCGTCGTCGGGAAAGACGGACAGAAGATGTCTGACCCGCTCCAGAACCTCCCCAAGACCCTCGCTCTTGACCGGACGGGCCACGTAGAGAAGGCCGCTGAGCGCGTCCGCGTCGACCATGAGATCCTCCGCGTCCTCGTCCCCGAGCGAGACCAGACGGTACTCGAACTCCGGGACGAAGCCTAGGAAGTCGGAGGAGTTCCGGACCTTCTCCGAGAAGCGCCTCGCTGCGGTCCACTCCGCCTCTCCCTCGTAGAAGACCACCGGAATTACGGGCGGAAGAAGAAAGCCCTTGCGCCTGGCGGTCCTCCCCGCCTCTTCGACGCACCTCTCCCAGAGTTTGACCATGTAGGAGAGCAGACGCCAGGGCATGAGATAGTCCACCCTGGACTGGTGCTCTATCAGGATGTAGACGTAGGCCTCGAGATCTCCTCTCCTTATGCGGTAGACCACGTCGGATCGCTTCTCCCTCAGGTCCTCCGGGATGAAGGTGGTGTTCTCTAAGAAGACGTCGTCCGGGCCCAGGTCGGGTATCTCGCGCCTCAGGTAGCGTCTTGCGAAGCGAAGGAAGAGCTCCCTGTCGCCCAGCATCCTGCGGAATGCGTTGTCCTTTTCGGCCATGCGGCTCTCCTTGGCGGTTTTTGCCATTATAGCATTATTCGG
>JAKJGK010000017.1 GCA_022704435.1 Synergistota bacterium
GCCGATGGCGGGGATAATCTCCCCGAGCATGCCGGTCTTCATCATCGAGAACAGGGCGCACGGCAACAGGTCTTACGTCACGATGAACGAGGGACTCGGCAAGGTGCTCAGGATGGGGGCCTTCGGGCCTGAGGTCATAGAGCACCTGAAGTGGATGGAGGGGACCCTGTACCCGGTGCTCAAGGGCGCCATCGAGCACGCGGTCGCCAGGGGGGAGGAGCCGGACGTCAAGAACATGATCGCCCAGGCCCTCCACATGGGGGACGAGCTGCACAACAGGAACAAGGCGGGTTCGTCGCTCTTCCTGCGCGCCATCGCGCCCCACATGGTCGAGACCTGCAAGGACTCCGCCAAGCTCGCCGAGGTCCTCCGCTTCCTCGACAAGACCGACCACTTCTTCCTCAACCTCGCGATGGCGGCCGGGAAGGCGTCGCTGGACGCCGCGGCCGGGGTCGAGGGATCCAGCATGGCCACGGTGATGGCGCGCAACGGCACGGAGTTCGGCCTGCAGGTATCCGGCCTGGGCGACAGATGGTTCACCTGCCAGGCGGCCCTGCCGGAGGTGCTGCTCTTCCCCGGCTTCACCAGGGAGGACACCAACCGCGACATCGGAGACAGCGCGATCATGGAGACCTACGGCGTCGGCGGGTTCGCCCTAGCGGCGGCCCCCGCGATAGTGCAGTTCATCGGCGGCACCCCTAAGGACGCGGTGAACTACACGATGGAGATGTACGAGATAACCACAGGCGAGAACAGCATGTTCTCCATCCCGGCTCTGAACTTCCGCGGCACCCCGACCGGGATAGACGTGCTGAAGGTGGTCGAGACCGGCATAACGCCCGTGCTGGACACCGGCGCGGCGCACAAGGAGCCCGGCCTGGGCCAGGTGGGCGCGGGCATCGTCCGCATGCCTATGGAGGCCTTCGTCAAGGCCGCCGAGGCCTTCGCGGACAGATACCTGGGCGACTGAGCCATATATCAAGGAGGTAGATTTCATGTCCAACAGCCTGGAACTCAAGAACTGGAGCAACATCAAGGTGTACGACCTGACGATACCGATCGGTATCCAGACCCCTGCGTGGCCCACATACGAGCCGCTGCAGGTGAAGTACTTCAAGCGCCTGGCCCCCAACGGCGCCAACGGCCAGCTGGTGACCCACTCCAACCACGTGGGCACCCACCTCGACGGACCCATCCACTTCTGCGGCTACGGCCAGGACATCGCCAGCCTGCCGCTGAAGGACTTCCTGGTGGGCCCCGGCGTCGTGGTCGACATCAAGGACATAGCCGAGGACTACGGCATCTACACGTCCAAGGACCTCGAGGCCCGCGCGGACATCCGCGAGGGCGACATCCTGATAATCAACACCGGCTACCACAGGTACGGCTGGAACGAGCCCGAGGCCGACGAGATCCGCTACATGGTCAAGCACCCCGGACCGACCAAGGAGTTTGCCGAGTGGGCGCTCAAGAAGAAGATCAAGTGGATAGGCGTCGACTGCGGCTCGGCCGACCACCCGATGAACACCAAGATCCGCGAGTGGATGCCCGGCTACGCGAAGCAGGCCGACAAGCACCTTAAGAACAAGTACGGCAAGGGGCTCGACGACTTCTTCCCCGAGGAGGACTACCAGGTGATGCACATAGCCCTCTTCCCGAGCAACCTGATACATGCCGAGTGCCTCGCCGGGGACATCGACAAGCTCAGCGGCAAGAGGGTGACCATAGGCTGCTTCCCATGGAGGTTCGTGGACGGCGAGTCGAGCATCTCGCGCATCGTCGCCTTCGCCGAGGAATAGCGCGTTTACGGCGGGCGTCCCGGCTCCGGCAGGAGCGGGGACGCCCTGTTTGATAGCAGCTCTCTTTGACTAAGGGGTGATATGTCGATGCTGGCTTTTGAATTGGAACGTCCGAGGGACCTGGCCTCGGCGGTCGAGAGCCTCGGCAGGCACGGGTCCCGGGCCATGCTGAAGGCCGGAGGAACCGACGTGATCGTGTGGATGCACAAGCACGCGGTTCAGCCGGAGGTCCTGGTGGACCTCTCCGAGGTGCCGGAGCTGGGAGGAATCTCGTTCTACCCGCACAGGGGAATAAAGATAGGCGCGATGGCCACGGTCAACCAGGTCGGAACGCACGAGGACGCCAGGGTGCACTACGGCGCGCTGGTCGACGCGTGCCTGTCGCACTCCGACCCGCTCATCCGCAACAAGGCAACGGTGGTTGGGAACGTCTGCGCGGCGGTGCCGTCGGGCGACCTGATCCCCGCCTTCTCCGTCTACGAGGCGGTGATGCACGTGTACGGGCCCGGCGGCGAGCGCGACATAGCCTTCGCCGACTTCATCACCGGGCCGAGGAAGAACAGCCTGGCACCGGGCGAGATTGTCGTATCTGCCACCCTGCCGATGCCGTCCGGCCGCTCCGCCGCGTGCTACATCAAGCTGGGGCGCCGAAACGCGCTTGACCTGGCCCAGGTCGGGGTCGCCTGCCTGGCCATGCAGGGGAGCAAGGGCGCGGAGTACCGGCTGGCGTACGGCGCGGTCTCTCCGAGGCCGGTCAGGGCCGCCGAGGCCGAGGACATCCTAGCCGGAAGCGAGTCTCCTGACGAAGCCCTGCTCGACAGGGCCGCGAAGGCCGCTGCAGCGGCCGTCAATCCGATAACCGACGTCAGGGCGGGCAGGGAGTACAGGCTCTCGATGGTGGAGGAGCTCACCAGGAGGGCCGTGTCGATCTGCGCCGAGAGGCTGACCGGGAGGGAATCACGATGAAGCGCGATGTGAATTTCATACTTAACGGCAGGCCGGTGACTCTCTCGGTCGAGCCCCGCACGACCCTGCTGAGGGCGCTGCGCGAGTACGGCGTGACGAGCGTCAAGAGAGGCTGCGAGGAGGGGGAGTGCGGCACCTGCACACTGGTGATCGACGACCTCGCCCAGAAGTCTTGCATGGTGCTGGCGCTCGAGGTCGAGGGCAAGTCCGTGCTGACAGTGGAGGGGCTGGTGGCCCCGAACGGCGACCTGCACCCGCTTCAGCAGGCTTTCGTGGAGGAGGGCGCGATCCAGTGCGGATTCTGCACCCCCGGGATGATAATGACCGCCTACGCCTTCCTGAGAAAGAACCCCGACCCGACCGAGGCCGAGGTGAGGGAGGCCCTGGCCGGCAACCTGTGCCGCTGCACGGGCTACATTCCGATCTTCCGCGCCGTGATGAAGGCCGCGAAGACGATGCGCGAGCTGGGGTCACACCCCGGCGCGGCGCGCTGACAGGGAGGGATCCGCGATGAAACAGACTGTGACGCGCAACGGCGTCGGGGCGTGGACCACCCGGAAGTACGACCACGAGAAGGCCGTCGGGACCCTTGCGTTCACCGACGACCTGCGGTTCGGCCCGGAGCTGCTGCACGCCAGGGCGTTCCGCTCGACCAAGGCGCACGCCGAGATCGTCTCCATCGACGTGTCCGAGGCGATGAAGGTTAAGGGAGTGGTCAAGGTCGTCGTCGGCGAGAACTTCGTCCATCGCTTCGGCCTGTACCTGCACGACCGCACCCCGCTGGCGGTCGGCAAGGTCCGCTACGTGGGGGAGCCAGTGGCCCTCGTCGTGGCCGAGACCGAGGAGGCCGCGGAGGAGGGGATGCTCAAGGTCACCGCGAAGTACCGCGACCTGCCCCCCGTCTTCGACCCGATAAAGGCCGCCACCGACAACTCCGTTCTGGTGCACCCGGAGCTTGAGACATACGAGCACGTTCCGTTCATCACTCCCTTCCCGGGGACGAACATCGCCAACTGGTTCCGGATCAGGCGCGGCGACGTGGAGAAGGCGTTCGCCGAGTCCAAGTACGTCGTGGAGGAGGCGGTGAACTGCCCGCAGATAGCCCACGGCTTCCTGGAGCCCCACTGCTGCATCTGCAAGGAGGAGCTCTCCACCGGCAACCTCACCATCTGGTCCACCGCCCAGTCGGCCTTCGCGCTCCGCGAGATAATAGCGACCGGGCTCGGCTACCCGCTGGCCAAGATACGGGTGATCGCGCCTCCGATAGGCGGAGGATTCGGCGGCAAGGCCGGGATGACGGTCGAGGCCCTCTGCCTCGCGGGCGCCATGGACCCCGACATCAAGGGGCGCCCCGTGAAGCTGTACATCCCGCGCGAGGAGGTCATGCTGACCTCCTGGGTGCGCCAGGCCTACATCGCCAAGATAAAGCTCGGGATCGACGCGGACGGCAAGATAACCGCAATAAAGAACAACTTCTACTTCGACACGGGCATCTCCGCCGAGTACGGCGCGAACCCGGTTCGCAGCGCCGGCTACTCGTCCACCGGCTGCTACTACATCCCCAACGTGTGGACGGACAGCTACGCGGTCTACACCAACAAGCCCTTCGGCGGCGCCTACCGCGGCTTCGGGCTGCCGGAGCTCATGGGCGCGATGGAGGTCGTCATCGACATAGCCGCGCGCAAGATCGGCATGGACCCGATAGAGTTCCGCCTGAAGAACATGCTCAGGACCGGCCTGCCGACCTGCACCGGCATGCCGATGAACGCCCATTCGCTGGATACGATAGTCGAGAAGATCGTAGACAGGATGAAGCTCAAGGAGAAGGAGCCCGCCAAGAGGAAGGGGTGGGTGAGGGGCAAGGGGTTCGCCCTGGCGCTGAAGGCCCCCGCGATGCCTGCGGACGCCTCCTCGTCCGCCATCGTCAAGATACTCGGCGACGGCGGGGTGGAGGTGCTGGCCGCGACGATGGACATGGGGCAGGGTGCTTACACCGCCTACGCGCAGATAGCCTCCGAGGAGCTGGGGATACCGATAGAGAAGATCCGCTGCTACTACCCGGACACCCAGAGCCACCCGTACGACTGGCAGACGGTCGCCAGCCGCTCCTGCTGGTCGATGGGAATGGCGGTGAAGCGCGCCGCCACCGACGCGAGGGAGAAACTGCTCGCCCTGTACGCCGAGTTCTGGCAGACGGACCCGGAGACTATCACGATCGAACATGGTATAGTTAAATGCAAGGCCAAGGGCAAGGCCGAACCGATAGACGTCCAGGTGCAGAACGGCTTCTTCATGCCGTCGGGCAAGTTCGTGGGAGGCCCGATCATCGGATCCGGCACATTCGTGCCGCCCGACGTTGTCAACCCCGACCCGGAGACCGGCCAGTCGCCCAAGAGCGTGGTCCACTTCACGGTGGGCGCGGTCGGGGTCGACGTGGAGGTGGACCCGGCCACAGGCGCGGTTGAGGTGAACAAGGTCTCCGCCGGGTACGACATAGGCAAGGCCGTGTCGCCGATGAACGTCAGGGGGCAGATCGAGGGGGGCACCGTGCAGGGCATCTCGGCGGGCCTGATGGAGGCCATGTACTACGACGAGCACGGCAAGCTGCTCACGCCGGACTTCACCGACTACAAGATAGCCACCAGCATGGACGTGCCGGGGGAGGTCGACGCCTTCTGGGAGGAGACCCCCGAGGAGCTGTCACCCTACGGCAACAGGGGCGTCGCAGAGCACTCGATGATCTCTCCCGCTCCCGCTATAAACAACGCCCTGTTCGACGCCCTCGGCATAAGGATCCACACCTACCCGACCGGGCGCGAGCGCGTGTACAAGGCGATACAGGAGAAGAAGCGGGGGGAGACTGACATCTGGGAGTACCCGTACGCCCTGGAGCAGTCGTACAAGAACGCGGTCAAGGAGTGGAAGTAGCGCGCGAGCTCCCCGCCCCGCCGGGGCGGGGAGCGGCGCGAAGCCTTGCAGTGGGGGTGAGATATGGAGCAACAGCGCCGCCGAGCAGCAACCTCCCCGTCGCGCGGACCGAGAAGCCGCGCAGATTCAGGAGGCAGTCAACCTGTGCGACATCATACTTGATTGAAGGAGGCTGATTTTCCAATGGCAAAGAAACAGCTCGTTTACGGGGTGGAAGACGTCCCGGCGTTTCCGATCATGGTGCTCGCCGGCGCGCAGCACGTTCTAACCCTGTTCGGCGCGACGACCCTAGTCCCCCTGATCTTCGGTCCGGCCATGGGCATGGATGCGGGCCAGATCGCGATCCTCATCTCCTGCGTCTACTTCGGAATGGGAATATGCACCCTTATCCAGACCCACCCGAAGCTCGGCACCGGACTGCCGATAGTGCAGGGCTCCAGCTTCAGCTTCATCCCGTCGGTCATGACGATAATCGGGGCCTACAGCGCCATGGGGCCCAACGTCATAATGCAGTACATCGGGGGAGGCCTCATAGCCGGAGGTATTCTGCAGTCGGTCATCGGCTACACCGGCCTGATCGGCATCATCCGCAAGGTCATCACGCCGGTCGTGATAGGCCCGACGATAATGGCGATAGGCTTCTCGCTCGCCCCGACCGCCATACAGTTCAACGCCGCCAACTACTGGCCCGCGTCCCTGCTGGTGGTCTTCCTGGTATTCTTCTTCGGCCTGGTGAGCAAGAACAAGTACGCCAACATCTTCGCGATCCTCTCGTCCATCGTCATCACCTACCTCATCTGCTTCGGCCTCTCCCACATCGGGGTATTCCCGGCCGGGCACCCGGCGCACATCGACATGACCAACGTCATAGCCTCCCCCTGGTACCGACTTGACGTCATAATGCCGTGGGGCGCGCCCAAGTTCAGCCTGCTGGCCTTCGGAGCGCTGCTCGCGGGCTTCTTCGCGGTCACGATAGAGTCGATCGGCGACTACCACTCGGTCTCCTACGCCGCCGGCCTGTCCGATCCCGACGAGGCCATGATCAGCCGCGGCATCGGCGCCGAGGGGCTCAACTGCGCCCTCTCCGGCCTGTTCGGCTCGGTGGGAACCACCTCCTACACGGAGAACATAGGACTCATCGGCCTGACCGGCGTCGCCTCCCGCTGGGTGGTGCGCACCGGCGCGGTCATTCTCATACTCATGAGCTTCGTCACGAAGTTCGGCGCCCTCGTGGCGACCATGCCCTCCCCGATCATCGGCGGGGCCTACATAGCGCTGTTCGGCACCATAGGCGCACTCGGAATCCAGGTCCTCATGCGCGCGGACATGGGCAGTCAGCGCAACGTGCTCATCGTCGGCTTCGCCTTCCTGATGGCCCTCGGCCTGCCCGGCTGGGTGGAGAACAACCAGGAGCTCTTCATGAGCGCGGAGTACAGCCAGGTGATGCAGACCCTGGGCGGCATGTTGTGGGCAATACTGAAGACCCCGATGGCGGTCGCCGGAATCTGCGCGGCCCTGGCCGACTCCCTGGTGCCCGGCACCGACGAGGAGCGCGGCATCGGAGTGGAGATGAAGTAGAGGCAACACAGCCTTCAATCGTTGGTTCGAGGGCCCTCCGCGCGCGGAGGGCCCTTTTGTGGGGTGTGCCCGGCATGGGCGTTATCTACCAGGTGCAAGTCCTGAGCGGTGAAGGCAGGAGTAGCCGTAGTTGAAGACAATCGCCGGGGTGGCGGTGATCGATTAGAACCTTGATTTGTCCGAAGAAGTTCGTTTAGAGTTTGCAAAGAGAAGTCTGTTATTCTACGGATGGCTTTTCTTCATGGTATCGCATATGATATTGAAACTAGAAAGAGGTAGGTGTTTCACCTTTGTCGACATTGGAAAAAACCATAGACTCATGGAATCGCATTACCGAAGAGCAGTTCTCCACTGTGAAAAGCGTTTTGGAGTCTCTGGGTTTCAAGCTTGAAAGTCAAAAGGGATCGCACTTTACCTTTTGTCATCCACTGATAAGCGAATGCTACCAGCTGTTTCCCGAATTCTTCCCTAGGGATTTTGCGCCGGATGGCTCGCTGATAATAGTGCAACACAATAACAAGGTTAAGAGATGGTATCTCCGTAATGCTGTAATAGCGATGGAGAAAATCAAGGAGATAGAAGAAGCGCATCGGAGGCGGTAAACAATGAAAAACCTGGACTACTACATGAATCTTCAGTATGTCACCGAAGTCGCGGAATTGTCGGAGGAGGACGGCGGCGGAGTTGTACTCTGCCATCCGGAGCTGGGCAGACTGTCAACCAACGCATGGGGAGAAACGTATGAAGAAGCAAGAGGGATGTTGAATGAAATAAAGCGAGAACAGTTCGAACGGTGTCTTGCTGAAAACCTCGCCATCCCGGAGCCGAAGAGCGAGGATCTGCGAGAGTACAGCGGCAGGATTCTGTTGCGCATGCCGCGTTCTTTGCACAAGGCCGTCGCGGAGGCGGCGGAAGAGGAAGGACAGAGCATAAACGCCTACATCGTAGGCGCTCTGCTGAAAACCACGGGGAGAGGCGAGGTCGCAAATGCGATTCTCGAAACCCTCTGCCCTCGGTTGGAGGAGGCGATCCGAGTTACAATGTCCAACTATTGGTCGGCGAGCCTTTTGAACCCGGATCGCACGCTTGAGAAACAAACGGCAAGACGAGTAGCGGAACACTCCATCTGGTCCGCCGTTCAGGTGTCGTCCAAGATATCATGAACACCCCGTTCGAGCTTATCAGGTATTTTTATCCCAGTTCGTTCATGGCGGCCAACAAGGAGTTCAAGCCGGAGTCATTCGTTCTGCCGGGCATTGAAGTACGACCGAACATGATGCAAAATGCCGAAGCAGCCAATAGATGGGATATTGCCCTGTTTGTAGGAACCCAGGATAATACAGACAGGACAAGCGCTCCGTACGATTTCGGCATTTCCATTTTTGGCATGTTCCTCTGCGGGTTCCCGGAGGATTCCTCGGTGGAGGAGTTGTTGAAGTACAAGCGACTATTTTATGTCAACGCATCGTCCATGCTGTATTCAGCGGTTCGAGATCACCTGCTCACGCTGACCGCGCTCGGACCCTACGGCCCTTTCGTTCTGCCGGCATACAGGTTCGACCCTGAAGATATTGTAGCGCAGTGACCCAAGCGCGCCGATGGGACTGAAGTTCAGAGCCCGTGGAAAACCTCTGTAGGTGGTGTGGAGGGGAGCGCCCGAGGAACACCCTCGGAGGTAGGTGGAGAGGCCGGGGCGGACCGTCCCTTCCCTGGCCGACGAAGCGCGTTGCTCTTCTCCAGGTCCCCTTCCTTGATGCTATACTGTCTCCGGGCGGGGACGGTTGACTTCGCGCCAGATCACTCGACGGGAGTTGTTGATTTGAAGGACATCCACTGTCTTGTTCTAGCCGGCGGGTCCGGCACCAGGCTCTGGCCGCTCTCGCGGGACGACATGCCGAAGCAGTTCATGAGGTTCGGCGCGGAGAGCCTGTACCAGGGGGCGTTGCGGCGGGCGTTTCGCATTGCCGGCCCGGCCCGCACCAGGGTGCTGTCCGGGGTCAGGTTCGGCGCGACCGCCCTCCTGCAGGCCAGGGAGGTGGAGGAGGGGTTGCCGCAGGCTTTCGTGGTGGAGGAGCCCTGCCCCAGGAACACTGCGCCCGCGATAGCGCTGGGACTGCTGGCCCTGATTGAGGAGTGCGGCGCCACAAGGGAGAGTTTGGTGTTCGTCTGCCCGAGCGATCACGTCATAAGCGACCTCGAGCTCTTCGTCGGGGCTGTGGAGTCGGCCACCGAGCCGGCATGCGAGGGGCGGGTCGTCGTGTTCGGAATTCCACCCGCAAGGCCCGACACTGGCTTTGGCTATATAAAAGCCGGGAGGGAGCACGGCAAGTGGCGCGAGGTGGAGCGCTTCGTGGAGAAACCTCCTCTGGAGAAGGCCCGCGAGTACGCCGAGAGCGGAGAGTACTTCTGGAACGGCGGTATGCTGCTTTTCAAGGCCGGGGTCATGCTCGACCTGTTGAGGGAACACCTGCCCGGCGCCGAGACCGTAATTCAAGGGGATGCCCGCTCGTTCTTGGAGGCCTTCCCCGGCATGCAGTCGATCTCGATGGACTACGCCGTGCTGGAGCGGATAAAAAACGTCGCCATAGTCCCGCTCGAGTCGTCCTGGACGGATATAGGCTCATGGGACGCGCTGTACGAATTCCTCGGCAAGGACGGGGACGGAAACGCGCACATGGGCCGGGTCGTCTCGGAGGGGTGCAGGAACTCCCTCTTCCTCTCGACCGGCCGCCTTGTCGCCGCCGTTGACGTCGGCGATCTTCTGATAATCGAAACGCCGGACGCCCTGCTGGTGGCCCCGAGGGGCGCGTCGCAGGATGTGCGCCTTCTGGTGGAAAGGCTCAGAGGAGAGGGCGCCCCGGAGATAGCCGGCCCGAGGGCTTGAGAATCGCGCCGGGCGGGACGCCCTCGGGCCGGACCGACTCTCTGCCTACTTCCCGCCCAGCCTCTTCAGCCCCTCCTTCGCCTTCTCGTTGCCCTGTCCCGCGGCCTTGCGATACCATTCGGCCGCCTTGTCGACGTCCTTCTTTACCCCAATGCCCTTCTCGTACATCAATCCGAGGTTGTGCTGGGCGATGGCGTTGCCTTGGTCGGCGGCCTTGCTGTACCATCCGGCCGCCTTATTGTAGTCCTGCTCCACGCCCCTGCCTATCTCGTACATCCAGCCGAAATAGGCCTGCGCGTCCGCGTGGCCCTGGTCGGCGGCCTTGCCAAGCCATTCGGCCGCCTTTTTGTGGTCCTGCTCGACGCCCCTGCCGGTATCGTATATCCAGCCGAGATAGGCCTGTGCGTTCGCATTCCCCTGTTCGGCCGCCCTGGTGTACCATTCGGCCGCCTTCTTGTAGTCCTGCACGACGCCCCTGCCGCTCTCGTACAGCGATCCGAGTTTGTTCTGGGCGATGGCGTGGCCCTGCCCGGCGGCCTTCCTGTACCATGCGAGCGCCTTCTTGTCGTCTCGCCTGACGCCTTTGCCCTCCTCGAACATTACGGCCAGGTTGTACATGGCGCGGCTGTCGCCGGCATTGGCAGCCATCGTGTACCAGATCACAGCCTTGAGGGCATCCTGCTTGACGCCCCTTCCCTTCTCGAACATCGCGCCCAGGTTGAACTGCGCTTCGGAGTACCCCTGCTCGGCGGACGCATTGTACCACCTGACCGCCTCCTTGTAGTCCGGCGGCGCGCCGTCGCCGGTCTCGTACATCTCTCCGAGCTCGAACTGCGCGCGCATGTCCCCGGTGCGGGCCTTCTCAAGGAGCTCCAGATCGATATTCAAGAGGCCGCCCGCCTTCGCGCCGAGCAGTGCCTTCCCCGGCTTTCTCTCTTCGACGAGCCTTGCGACGCGGTCGTTCAGCCGAAAGAACTGTGCGCGCCACATCTTCTCAATCTGGTAGGCACGCTCGTCCCTGACGAACGCGCGCAGTGCGGCGGGCGCTGCGACGACCAGTTCTCTGCCCGGAGCAAAAAAAACAAACATGGCCAGAATCAGCCAGGAATCCACGTAACCTCCCCGTCCTCGCATGAAACGTCTCACAGTCAACACCTCCTCTGCTCGGTCGCACCGGGCTTCGTCTTCAGTCGAATGTCACACCGGTGATCAGTCTCTTGATCCAGCCCTGCGCCTCCTTGTACTCGTCCTTCGGCAGCAGGACCGCGATCAGCAGATTGTCTCTCTCGAAGAGGGCCGTCACGAGGGCCTGCCCTTCAGCGGCGGCATACAGAGACACGGGGACTTTCCTGCCCTGTACGCTCCAGCTGCTCGCACTCTTGCGAACGGCTTCCAGTTCGTCCATCAGGCTCGTCACCGCGGCCTCCCCGTCGAGCTCCGACAGGAAGACGGACAGCAGTATCACCGCGTCCTTGAAGGTGTAGGTGCGCGATTCTCCACCCTTGTCGCTCGGGTCCAGACGGGGATTCTTGTCCTCCTTTGCGCCCTCGGGCAGGGTCACGGTGAAATTGTCCATGGGGGAGCGGAAGACAACCCCCTTCCTTGGGTCGAAGAAGGGCGGAGCGGGTGATATCTCGGGCAGGGGCTCGATTAGCCTCATCGAGTCCAGCAGCGCGTCCATCGCAGGCTTGGCGGCGTTGAAAGAGTCCTTCTCATGCGACAAGAACACGAAATGAAATATAGCGGGGGCGTATGTGCGCGACTGTGTATTGTCTGCGGCAGGTACCGCGACGAAGCACAGGCGGTTAAAAAACACGTCCTCCCCCTTTTCGATGGCGAGGTCGTGGACTATCGCTTTGCAGCCTGCGATGGCCCTCTTAGTGGTGCCAAGGGGGATGTACTTTCCCATGGTCTCCCTGACCATGATGTCTTTGGCAAGAATCTCCTTCAGAAGATCCTTGCCCTTTTGAATTGCGAACAGGGCATTTGTCTCGAGGAAATTGTCCCGTCCGAAGAACAACAGAGAGGTCAGACCCCCCGATCCGGATTTCGCGGCGAGGTTGTACTTTGGCATGTCGTCTTTTTCCGGGTCGTAGGCTTTGGACCATTCCCCTCCAAGATTGAAAAGAAAAACGTCCTCCTTCACCTCTACGTACGAGGAAGTGTCGGCCTCGGGTTCTTTTTCCTCTTCGTAAGAGGAAGTGCCGGTCTCGGAGTCTTTCGCCGCCTGTGCCGTCGACCGCACCGAGCGCAGTATCATGTCGAATTCGCCGTCAAGCGCCGGGAAGTAGTAGGCCGTGGTGTTGAAGAAGAAGTTGTAGATCGATCCGCCCGCCGTTGTGCAGGCGGCCCTTCCCGCGAATTGGACCGGGCCGCCGCCGGAGTAGTGGAGGAAGTCCTGGACCAGGACGTCGAGGCCGCCGGCCTTGAACTCGCCGGTGTATGTCGGTGTGAATCCGTAGAACCTGTGGGAGTTGCTCCTCACGTACTCCTCGAAGGACTTTCGGAGGTCGCCGCCCTCCGGCATGGGGTTGGTCGTGAGGAACATCTCGGCGATAGTGGTCCCCATCCGCATCATC
This sequence comes from Synergistota bacterium, assembly GCA_022704435.1. Classification (GTDB taxonomy): domain Bacteria; phylum Synergistota; class Synergistia; order Synergistales; family Aminobacteriaceae; genus JAAYLU01. Next base: position 12,735 of record JAKJGK010000017.1, read on the forward strand.
GTGAAATAGGCCCTGGCGCCCTGGTGCTCTCCCTTGAACCAGCCCTCGGGCATCTCGTACTCGATGTCGTCGGTCGTGAATGTCCCGGCGGCGCAAGGGCCGGCCGCAATCGAAGCGACGATTGAAACCGCTAAAACCGCCAGATAAAACCCTCTGAACACGCTCGCTCACTCCTTTCAGGCGGCCGCTGCGCGTGTCCTGAAGGAGGGGCTGCGCGAGCCCCTCCCCCTGTATGGCGGCGACCTGCCCGACTCGACCGTTAATTCTCCCCCAGCCTTTTCAGCGCCTCTTGCGAGCTCTCGTCGCCCAGCTCGGCGCCCCTGCGGTACCACTCCACCGCCTTCTTGACGTCCTTCTTGACCCCGTCCCCGTTCTCGTACAGCCAGCCGATGTTGTAGACGGCGTTGGCGTTGTTCTGCTCGGCGGCCAGGTTCAGCCACTTTAGGGCCTCCTTGATGTCCTTCTTCACGCCTCTGCCGTTCATGTACATCCAGCCCAGGTTGGCCTGCCCCGTGGCGTAACCCTGTTCCGCCGCGGACCTGTACCACCTGACCGCCTCCGAGTCGCTCTGCTCGACGCCCCTGCCCTTGTCGTACATCCACCCAAGGTTCGTCTGCGCCCTCGCGTCTCCCAGCGCTGCGGCCAGTCCGTACCAGTCGGCGGCCTCGCGATCGTCCTGCGGGACGCCGATGCCGTTCTGATACAGCCAGGCCAGGTTGGTCTGCGCGCGCGCGTGCCCCTGCTCCGCGGCCATCCTGTACCACTCCGCGGCCTTCGCCTCGTCCAGCTCCACTCCCTTGCCGCTCTCGTACATCCAGCCCAGGTTGGTCTGGGCGTAGGGGTTCCCGTTCTCGGCCCCCTTTCTGTACCACTCCACGGCCTTCTTGTCGCTCTTCCTTACCCCTCTGCCGTTCTCGTACATCCAGCCGAGGTTGGTCTGGGCGCGGCTGTCGCCGGCATTCGCCGCCTTCGTGTACCACTCGACCGCCTTCTTGTCGTCCTGCTTGACCCCCCTGCCGTTCTCGTACATCCACGCCAGGTTGGTCTGCGCGTTGAGGTTCCCCTGTTCGGCCGACTTCTTGTAAAGAGCGGCCGCCTTCGCCAGATCCTGCTCCACGCCCCTGCCGTGCTCGTACATCACGCCAAGGTTGTTCTGGGCGCGCGAGTACCCCTGGTCGGCCGCCCTGGTGTACCACTCGGCGGCTTTCTTGTAGTCCTGCTCCACGCCTCTGCCCTTCTCGTACATCCAGGCCAGGTTGGTCTGAGCGATCGAGAATCCCTGCTCCGCGGCCGCCGTGTACCATCTGACGGCCTCCGCGTCGTCCTGGGGCATCCCGTCCCCGGTGTCGTACATCAGGCCGAGGTCGTTCTGAGCATACATGTCGCCGTTGCGCGCCTTCTCCAGGATGCTCGTCTCGGCCTGGTCGAACTCGCCCGCCACGACGTCCCGCAGGATAGTCCCGAAATCATCGTCTTTCTTGTTAAGAAAGTTCTTGTCAAGTTCCTTGTTCAGCTCGACGGTTTGCCTGTCCAGCTCGGCTTTCTTCTCCTCGATAAGCCTGTTGACTAGCTCGTCAAGCTCGGAGGTCTGTTTGGCCAGCTTCCGCTCGATCTTGTCGATCATGTCTTCCTCGGCGAACGCCTCCGTTGCCGACGGAACAAAGGCCGGCAGACCTCCGCCGGGCGCCGAGGACAGCAGGAGGGCCAAGGCCAGGCCGCACCCTGTGAACCTGAATTTCATATCGAACACCCTCTTTCTTAGGTTTAAGAACTCAAAGCCGCGCTCTCCGCACATTATAACCCTGCGCATCGGCAGTTCGAAACAACCGGCGGTGCCTGCGCGACCGCCCCGACAGAATCACTCCTCGCCCAGCCTTTCGAGCTCCTTAGGGGCATCATCGTTGCCCAGCTTTGCAGCCCTGCGGTACAACTCGATAGCCTTCTTGACGTCCTTCTTGACCCCGTCTCCAGTCTCGTACAGAAGTCCCATAAAGTAGGGCGCGTCGGGGTCGTCCTGCTCGTCAGCGAGTTTCAGCCACTTCAGGGCCTTCTTGAAGCTCTGCTCCACTCCCAATCCCTGCACGTACATCGTTCCAAGGCTTGTCTGAGCCTCTGCGTGACCTTTCTTAGCGGCCTTGAGGAGCCATTTGGCCGCCTCCTCGTTGTTCTGCCCCACGCCTTTGCCCAGTAAGTAAAACAGGCCCAGAGCGTTCTGGGACTCGGCGTCGTCCTGCTCGGCAGCCGCCTTGTACCATTTGAAGGCCTCCGAATTGTCCTGCGGCACGCCTTCGCCGGCCACGTACATTTTGCCAAGCAACCTCTGGGCCTCGACGTCCCCCGTGCGAGCCATCTTAAGGATGGCCTCGGCCTTCTCCTCGCGCGTCATCACGTTCGGTTCCGTGCCGGGCCTCTTCGCCGCCTTGGCGGCCGGGCGCACCGACTGGATGGTCTCGTTGAAGACGCCGCTCAGAGAGGAGAAGTAGTTGGCGGTGGTGTTGAAGGTGAAGGAGTAAAGCGATCCGCCTGCCATCGTGAAAGCCGCCCTGCCGCCGAACTGGACCGGGCTGCCGGAGGGGTAGTAGAGGAAGTCGTGGACTATGAAGTCCAGCCCCGAGACCTTGTGCTCTCTCGTGCCGATCGGAGTGTAGCCATCGAAGCCGGACGATTTCTCGTTCAGGATCCTGTTGAACTCCCTCCCGAGGTCGGAATCCGCAGGCATGGGGTCCTTCCCGAGGAACATCTCGCCGATCGGGTTCCCCTTGTACATCAGGATGAAGTAGGCCCTTGCGCCGGGATACTCGCTCTTCTTCCAGCCCTGAGGCATTTCGTACTCGACGTCGTCGGCCCTAAAGACCTCTGCGACGGCCCCGGTCGCGCCCAGGACGACGATAGATGCCGCGAACAGCAGTAAACAGCACTTTCTGAACATGTTCTCACCCCCTGTTTTTTATGACCCGTCGTTGCCGCGAGCGAGATCGCTCCCCGGATCGGCATGACCGAGCCCTGTCCCAGCGGAGCGCGATGCCGGACCTGCCCGGCCGAATCACTCCTCGCCCAGTCTTTTTAGCGCCTCCTTCGCATTCTCGGAGCCCTGCAGGGCGGCCTTGCGGTACCATTCGACGGCCTTGTCGACGTCCTGCTTGACCCCGATGCCCTTCTCGTACATCAATCCGAGGTTATGCTGGGCGCCTGTGTTGCCCTGCTCGGCGGCCTTGAGGTACCACTCGACCGCCTTCTTGTAGTCCTGCTCGATTCCTTTGCCTGTCAGGTACAACCAGCCGAGGTTGCTCTGGGCACTCGAGTTGCCCTGGTCGGCCGCCTTGAGATACCACTCGGCCGCCATCTTGTAGTCCTGCTCCACGCCATCGCCGTTCTCGTGCATCAAGCCGAGGTTGTATTGCGAGTTCGCATGGCCCTGCTCGGCGGCCTTGCGGTACCACTTGGCCGCCATCTTGTAGTCCTTTTCGACCCCCAGGCCGTCAAAGTACATATTGCCGAGATTGTACTGGGCGCTGCTGCGGCCCAGATTTGCCGCCCTCTTGTACCACTCGGCCGCCGTCTTGTAGTCCTGCTCGACCCCTCTGCCGTCCTTGTACATATTGCCGAGATTGTTCTGGGCTTCTTCGAAGCCTTTCTCGGCCGCCTCGAGATAGTAGCCTATCGCCCTCTTGTAGTTCTGTTCGACTCCTATGCCCTTTTCGTACATCAAGCCGAGGTTGAACTGGGCACGCGTGCAGCCCGAGGAGGGCGCCTGGCGATTGGCGGCGGCCCTGGTGTACCACTCGGCCGCATTCTTGTAGTCCTGTTTGACGCCCCTGCCGTTCTCGTACATCCAGCCGAGATTGAACTGCGAGTCCGCATGGCCCCGCTCGGCAGCCTTGCGGTACCACTTGGCCGCCTTCTTGTCGCTCTGTTTGACTCCCAAGCCCTCGTCATATAACACGCCGAGGCTGTACTGCGCGTTCACGTAGCCCTGGTCGGCCGCCTTGCGGTACCACTTGGCCGCCTTCTTGTAGTCCTGCTTCACGCCTTCGCCGAGCGTGTATATATCGCCAAGCAGCGTCTGGGTCTCGGCGTCGCCCTGCTCGGCGGCCTTGCGATACCACTCGGCCGCCTTCTTGTAGTCCTGCTTGACGCCTTTACCGAACGTGTAAAAATTGCCAAGCTTCTTCTGGGCCTTGGCGTAGCCCTGCTCTGCGGCCTTGCGGTACCACTTGGCCGCCATCTTGTAGTCCTGTTTCAGGCCTTTACCGTCCGCGTACATATCGCCAAGCAGCGTCTGGGCCTCGGCGTCCCCCGCGCGGGCCTTCTCAAGGACGGCACTGGCGCTGGTGACCTCGGCGCCGGCCCGAGCCGCGCCCAGGACGACCATCGATACCGCGAACAACAGTAAACAGCATCTTCTGAACATGACACCACTCCCTCTTTTTAGAGCCGCCGTTGCCGTGCGCGAGGTCGCCGGCCCGGGTAAGGACCGGAGCCCTGTCCCCGCGGAGCGCAGTCGGACCCGCCTGGCCGAATCACTCCTGGGGAAGCCTTTCAAGAGCCTTCTTAGCATCCTTGTTTCCCTTTTCCGCAGCCTTGCGGTACCATTCGACTGCCTCCTTGTCGTCCTGCTCAACGCCCCTGCCGGCCTCGTAGCACATGCCGAGGTTGTACTGCGCCTCCGAGTAGCCCTGCTCGGCGGCCTTGCGGTACCACTCGGCCGCCATCTTGTAGTCCCGCTCCACGCCCCTGCCGTTCTCGTACATCCAGCCGAGGCTGCTCTGCGCGTACGCGCTGCCCTGATCCGCGGCCGCCCTGTACCACTTGGCCGCCTTCTTGTAGTCCTGCTTAACGACGGTCCCCTCCGCGTACGTCGCACCGAGCGTGGTCTGTGCGCTTACGATGCCCTGCTCGGCGGCCTTGCGATACCACTCGACGGCCATCTTGTAGTCCTGCTCGATGCCCTTGCCTAAATAGTACCTTAAGCCGAGTAATTCCTGCGCGTACGCGTTGCCCTGCTCCGCGGCCGCTCTGTACCACTTGGTCGCCTGCGCGTCGTCCTCCTCGACTCCTTTGCCCATCAGGTACAACGAGCCGAGTTCGTACTGCGCGTCCGCGTTCCCTTGCTCGGCCGCCTTGAGGTACAACTCGGCCGCCTTCTTGTAGTCCTGTGCCACGCCATCGCCGTCCTTGTACATCAAGCCGAGGTTGTACTGCGCGTTCGCGTTGCCCTGCTCGGCGGCCTTGCGGTACCACTTGGCCGCCATCTTGTAGTCCTGCTCGACCCCTCTGCCGTCCTTGTACATATTGCCGAGGTTGACCTGGCCTTCGTCGAAGCCTTTCTCGGCTGCCTCGAGATAGTATCCGACCGCCTTCTTGTTGCTCTGTTCGACTCCCCTGCCTTCCTGGTACAACAAGCCGAGGTTGTTCTTGGCACGAGCGTTGCCCTGGTCGGCCGCCTTGCGATACCATCTGGCTGCCTTTTTGTCGCTCTGTTTGACCCCCCTGCCATTCTCGTACATCCAGCCAAGGTTGGTTTGCGCGTCCGCGTTGCCCTGGTCAGCCGACTTGCGATACCACTCGACCGCCTTCTTGTCGCTCTTTTTGACCCCCCTGCCCTCCGCGTACAACCAGCCGAGGTTGGCCTGGGCGGCCGCGTAGCCCTGCTCGGCGGCTTTGTGGTACCACTTGGCTGCCTTTTTGTAGTCCTGTTTCACGTCTTCACCGAGTGTGTACATTTCGGCAAGCAGCGCCTGGGCCTCGGCGTCCCCGGCGCGGGCTTTCTCAAGGACGGCATTGGCACTGATGACCTCGGCACCGACCCGAGTCGCACCCAAGCCGACCATGGATACCGCGAACAACACGAGACAGCATCTTCTGAACATGATGTCACCTCCATGTGTGAATGGCTGCGGCGAACGCCGTAAAAGGGGTTCTGAAATGAGATTATTTTAACACGATTGAATTTCTTGAGGTTGGTTTTTGTGGAGGCAAGCAGCCTGTCCGGGCATAAATCGGACGTCGGCCCCGGGCGCATTTGCTCGCTTAGGCAGGGGCGGGCGCGGTCGGCGGGATACCGGCCGCGCCCCGTTGATTACAGTCCCAGCATGGGCAGGACAGTCTCCAGATCCTTGTCGCCTCTGCCCGACAGGTTCACGAGCAGAATCTGGTCCCCGCGCATCTCGGGAAGTCGCTTCATCGCGTAGGCTAGGGCGTGGCTGCTCTCCACGGCCGGGATGATGCCCTCCTTCCTGCTCAGTCGGGCGAATGCGTCCAGCGCCTCCCTGTCGGTCACGGATACGTACTTCGCCCTTCCGGTGTCCTTGAGGTAGGAGTGCTCCGGCCCGACGCCGGGGTAGTCAAGTCCTGCCGCGATCGAATGGACGGGCGCCGGCTCCCCCTTGTCGTCGAAGAGCACGTAGGTGTTGAAGCCGTGCACGACACCCGGAGTCCCCGCGCACAGAGTGGCGGCGTGCGCCCCGATGCCGAACTGGAGGCCCTTGCCGGCGGGCTCGACCCCGGTCAGCGCGACCTCCCGGTCGTCAAGGAAGCCGGAGAAGATCCCCATCGCGTTGCTTCCGCCCCCTACGCAAGCCGCTACTTCGTCGGGAAGACGCCCCTCGCGCTCGAGCATCTGCGCCCTTGCCTCGCGCCCGATCACGCTCTGAAAGTAGCGCACAATCTCGGGGTAGGGAGCGGGACCCACGACCGAGCCCAGCAGGTAGAAGGCGTCGGTGTCCTCCATCCAGGCGTTGAGGGCGCCGTCCACCGCCTCCTTGAGGGTGGCCTGCCCGTCGTGCACCGATTGAACCCTGGTCCCGAGGGCCTTCATTCGGGACACGTTCGGCGCCTGGCGCTCCACGTCGACCGCGCCCATGTAGACTGTGCACTCCATCCCCATGAGCGCCGCTGCGGTGGCGCTGGCGGTCCCGTGCATGCCGGCGCCGGTCTCCGCGATCAGGCGAGTCTTGCCCATGCGCTTGGCCAGCAGAGCCTGTCCGAGCGCGTTGTTTATCTTGTGCGCACCGGTGTGGTTGAGGTCCTCCCTCTTGAGGAAAAGGCGTCCCCCGCCGAGCTCTTCGGCGAAGTTCGCGCACTCGGTGATTGCCGAAGGTCTGCCGACGTAATCTTTCAGCAGTCTGTCCAGATCTCTCTGAAAGGCCCCGTCGTGCACCGCGTCGTCGAACGCCCTCTCCAGCTCGGCCAGCAGACCGGCCAGTCCCTCCGGCACGAACCTGCCGCCGTAGTCCCCGTAGTAACCGCGCTTCGTCTGTCCAATGCCCGCCTGTGTCATCTTCTTCTCCTCCTGTAGTTTGAAATATGCTGTAAATATGAAAAATACAAAAAGGGCCGTCGTCGAGACGGCCCTTGAAAAACCATACAAAAAGGGCCGCAGGAAAAGTCTTCTCCCGCGGCCCCCGAAAGACAGGTCAAAGGCGGCGGGACCCTAGGGCCACCACCACCACATGTTCATTGTATTCTGAATACGGTCGGGGTTCTGCGCAATCTTTCTCATGAAGCGACATTATCATGGAAGGGCAGCCCTGTCAATACCCCTTTGGAGGTTGATATTTCCGCCGGAGTGGTGTAATAGAATGACGTGCCGGGGCTTCGCCCCGGTGCCGACACACTGACCCGGCGACCGCGAGGTTGCCCGGATGGAGGGGGTAGTGGATCATGCTCTGCGTCCGAAGCACTGCGATAGGCAGGATTGCGATAGAGGGGGACGGGGATTTCATCACCCACCTGCACCTGCCGTCGACGACTGCGCTGCTCGATGGTTTCACGAAGAGGGAGAGCCCGGTGGTGCGCGAGGCCTTCCGTCAGCTGGAGCTCTACCTGGACGGAAAGCTCAGGGAGTTCGACCTCCCTATGAGGCCCGAGGGGACGCCCTTCATGAAGAGGGTGTGGGAGGAGCTGCTGAAGGTCCCCTACGGGACCGTGACCACCTACAAGGAGCTTGCCTGCGCGGTCGGGAGCCCTAGGGCCTGCCGCGCCGTGGGCACCGCGAACGCGAGGAACCCTATAGCGATATTCATCCCGTGCCACCGCGTGATCAACACCGGGGGCAGGCTGGGCGGCTACGGCGGCGGGCTGGACCTCAAGAGGGCGCTTCTGGACCTCGAGAGCCGTGCTTGTAATAATCCGGCGAATGGGTGATAATACACTATGCGGCATGCCAGCCCTCTCGCGGCGTGCCCGACTTTTTGACGAGCCTTGCGTCGTGTTGCGTCTTTCGCGTGGCTGAGAGGAGGGTGGGCATGAGCAGAGCTTTCTTGAAGGAGAACGACGATCAGCAGAGCTATTTGGAGTGGCAGAAGCTGCTCAAGGACAGGGAGGAGCTTCTTCGAATCCTCGAGAAGAAGAGGAAATACCTGCTGGAGGACCCGGCCGCCGAGTCGATCCCTGAGGAGAAGCGACAGGAGATGGTCGCCAAGTACGAGTCGGAGGCGGAGGAGGTCAAACGCCTCCTCGACGAGATGCTGGCCGAGATCAGGACCCCCTGACGATGAATGTTAGCGCGACTGCGAAGGCCGCCGCGGGGGGGATGAAACGCCTCCCGCGGCGGCCTTTCCCGTTTCCGTCCCGGTCGCCGTCACTGGACAGGGGCGTCCTCCTTCAGTCCGCACCTGATGATGATCATCACCGACAGTATGATCACCGCCGACGCCGCCAGCATTCCCCCGCTTATCGCCTCGTCGCCCAGAGACCAGCCCAGGATGATGGCGACTATCGGGTTCACGAACGTGTGGGTGACCACCCTTGAGGCCCTGTCCACCTTCAGCAGCCAGATGAAGGCCGTGTATCCCACCAGCGACCCGAATACCACCAGGTAGGCCAGCGAGAGCGCGGACTTGAGGGTGACCGCGTCGAGCGCGATGCGGGACGGCTCCGCGGCCGCGAACGAGGCGAGCAGGAGCAGGCACCCTCCGGCGGTCATCTGCATCCCGGCCGCCAGCGCGCTGGACTTTGCTATCGGCGCCCTGCGGGAGTAGAGCGCCCCGACACTCCAGTTGAAGGTCGCCACGAGCAGCACCAGCATCCCGACGCTGTCGGCGTTGTCGAGGGAGACCGAGTAGCCCGATTGCGACAGCACCAGGAAGACCGTGCCGCCGAAGCCGAGCGATATCCCGAGTGTCTCGAGCGGGGTGGGTCTTCGGGACTTGAAGAATAGCCAGTCTAGCAGGACTATCCACAGTGGCTCTATAGCTATCACCAGCGCTGCCAGCGACGAGGACACCGTCTGCTCCGACCAGACGACCCCGCCGTACCCGCCCAGCAGCATGATGGCCGCGACCTTGAACGCCGCTACGAACCCGCCCGGGGTCGGCCGCTCCGATGACTTGGCCATGCACCATGCCACAAGCATGCCTCCGGCCAGCAGGAATCGCAGAGCGCCGCTGATGAAGGGGGGGATGGTCTCCACCGTGAAGCGGATGGCCAGGTAGGTGGACCCCCAGACTATGTAAAGGGCCGCATAGGCCGAAAAATAGAGTAATGGAGACTCGTCGCGAGCGGACATCAGGATACCCCCAAAATATGGATTAAAATCGTTGTTACATTATATCAGCTATCCCTCCGGCCTGTTCAAAACCATCGTAATAGCTTAAAATAAAAAGTGTTCAGTAATGGCAGGATCGTCCTCTGCGTCCAGTGCGAGACCTTGCGTCGAAAGGAGGATGTATGATGTTGCCTGGAGAAGTGTTCGACGTCGATAGGATTATCACGGCCAGCCCGGTTATCGTCATGTGGGGCGAGCCGCTGGCGAGCCGCCCGGTCGACTTCGTTACGACCAACATAAGCCGCCTCGGCTATTCGGTGCCGGATCTCGTCATGGAGAGTGTGCCGTTCCAGTCGATCCTGTTTCCGGACGACCGCGACAGGGTTGCCTCGTCGTTCGCAAAGGCCCTGGCTGACGGGAGCGACTCCCTGACCATGGACTACAGGATCGTCACCGGATCGGGCGAGGTTCGCTGGGTGGAGGACCAGGTGTCGTTCCACCGCGACCCGGAGGGGAAGCCCCTGCTCTACCAATCCTGCATCATGGACATAACCGACAGGAAGACGATGGAGCTGCGCTTCCGCTACAGCGAGGAGCGCCTGGAGAGGGTGCTCGCCCTGGCCAGGATCGGGGTTTGGGAGTACTCCCCCGAGACGGACGAGATAACGGGCGGCGGTAGGGCCTCCCTGTTCGGCATGAAGGAGGGGGAGATGCCCGTCTCGAGAGAGGAGCTTTGGGACAGGATCATACGCCCCGAGGACCGCGACAGGCACGAGAGTCTGTGGAACGACGCCGTTGGGGGCAGGGCGGCGGTCTTCCAGAACGAGCTGCTCGCCGCGAGGGCCGACGGATCGGAGATGTGGATCTTCACCAAGGGCTTCCCGGTCAGGGACGCGGACGGCAGGCTGCTGAGGCTGCAGGGGGTCACGGTCGACATAACCGATCTGAAGCAGGCCGAGGAGAAGCTGGTCAGGCAGAGCCAGCGGCTGTCGCTGCTGCACGGGATGTCCCTTGCCTTCATGGAGGAGCTGGATACCAGGATCCTGGTGCGCAGGGTGCTTGAAATGGCGGTGGAGTTCGCCGGGGCCTCCGACGGTATCATCGGAGTCATCGAGGACGAGAACTTCATCCGCAACGTCTCCACGGTCGGTACCTGCAGCAGTCTCGAGGGAAGGAGGATACCGGTCTCCGCGGGAGTATTCGGCGAAGCCCTGAGGCAGGGACGCAGGGTAGTGATAGAGGACTACCGGGTCTACCCGGATCGCATCGAGGCAGAGGAGCTCAAGGACGTAAGGACCGTTGTCGGCATCCCCCTGCAGAGGGGTGGCTACCGGATCGGAGCTATAGCCGTCATGTCCGTCGGCGAGCCGATGAGGCTGGAGGAGTCCGCCCTGGCCCTGCTCGACCAGTTCGCGGCTGCGGCCTCCATCGTCCTCGAGAACGCCCGTCTGTACGAGGAGGCCCGGCGAGAGGTAGAGGAGAGGGAGAGGGCGGAGATGAGGCTGCGATCGCACCAGGTGCTGGCCGAAGCCGCGGCGAGGGGGGCCAACTTTCTGCTCTCCGGAGAGTCCGGTCAAGGCGCGCTTTCGCTTGCCCTTCAATCGGTGGGAAGGGCGGCTGGCGCCGACAGGGCAGCTCTGTATCGCAACATGCTGGATCCGGACGGATTGCCCTATGCCGATCTGCTCGCCCTGTCGGTCGTGCGAGAGGAGAGCTCTGATTCGTTCCCCGTCCTGGAGCACGTGCCGTGGGGCGCCGATTTTTCCGCCATATACGATTCTCTCTCAGCCGGCATGCCCTTCCACGGCGTGGTCGTGCCTGCGTCGGAGTTCAACATTCCCGACGCTCGGAACTTGCCAGTCACGATGGCCATAATCCCTGTGTTCATCCGCTCTGAGTTCTGGGGGGTGATGACCCTGTACTACGTGGACGAGCGGGCTCCCTTCGAGCCGGACGAGATCGACGTGCTGCGGACCGCCGCCTACAACATGGCCGCATCCGTGATCCGCTGGGATACGGAGCGCGAGGTCGGCAGGGGGTACGAGAAGCTTAGGCAGACCTTCGTTGACGTGATCAGGACGATGGGGCAAATAGTCGGCAAGAAGGACCCCTACACGATAGAGCACCAGGAGAGGGTGGCCGCCCTGGCCTGCGAACTGGGCGGCAGGCTGGGGATGCCGGAGGAGCGCCGCGAGGGCCTGCGCATCGCCGGGCTTGTGCACGACATCGGAAAGATCGAGATCCCCGGGGAGATACTCAGCAAGCCGGGGAGGCTGTCCAGGCTTGAATTCGAGCTGATCAAGACCCACGCCCGGTCGGGATACGACATATTGAGCGAGGTGGACTTCCCCTGGCCGGTCGCGGAGATCGCTCTGCAGCACCACGAGAGGATGGACGGCTCCGGCTACCCGAACGGGCTGAAGGGGGACTCCATCCTGGAGGAGGCGCGCATAGTCGCGGTGGCGGACGTGGTCGAGTCGATGATGTCGCACCGCCCCTACCGGCCGTCGCTCGGACTGGACGCCGCCCTCGACGAGATTAGGGAGAAGCGGGGAACGCTCTACGACCCGGCGGTCGTCGACGCATGTCTAGCGCTCTTCGCCGAGCGCCCCGGTTTTATCGCGGAGCATTAGTCCGCGCGGGAGGTTGATCAGGAGATATGTCGCCGACTTTGGACCAGGTATTCGCCCACGCCTCGGCTGTCGTCATGTGGGGTCCCCCGACCGAGGACCACCAGGTGGCGTTCGTTACGAAGAACGTGTCGGCGCTAGGAGTCTCCGCCGACGACCTGACAGGCGGATCGCTCCCCTATTATTCGATCGTTAACGGCAAGGATGCGGGCCGGTTTCGCAGGGCCTTCTCCGGCGCAATGAGAGGCCGCGAACGGGAGATCGTCATGGAGTACCGCCTTGTCTCCTCGGACGGTGCAGAGCGCTGGGTGGAGGACCGCACGGTGTTCCACAGGGACGCCGAGGGCAGGCCGTTTGCCTACCAGGCGAGCCTGGTGGACATCTCGGAGAGGAAGGCAGCCCAGGATCGGCTTCGCGTGAGCGAAGAGCGGCTTGCTCGCGTGCTCAGGGAGTCGAGGATAACCACCTGGGACTACCTGCCTGATGACGCGGACTCGGCAGATGTGGAGCAGCCGACATCGGAGAGGCCGGAGGATCGGCTGAACAGGCTGGCGCCGAGGTCGCTGCCGGGCCCCATGGAGAGGGACCTGGGCAGGCTGCTGTCGGGGGAGGTCGAGTCCCTGGAGTGCGATGTCGAGACGTCGCGCGGAGGATCCAGATCCTGGCTGGTCTCCCGGGCCTACCCCGTGCGGGACGACTCCGGCAGGGTGACGAGGGTCCTCGGGGTCGACGTGGACGTAACGGAGCTGAAGCGCAGGGAGCTTGCCGCAGAGCGGCAGAACGACCGCCTGGGGCTGCTGCACTCGATGTTTCTGTCGCTTGTGGAGGAGACCGATACCGGCAGGCTGCTGGGGCGCATTCTGGACGGCGCGATGAAGCTCGGAGGCACCGAGCACGGCAGGATTGCCCTGCTGTCGTCGGACGGAGAGCACTACAATGTAGTCATAGGCCGCGGCATGATGAAGGCGCTGGAGGGGGAGGCCAGGCCCGCAGGCATCGGTCTGGGGGGGGAGGTCCTCCGAACAAGGGAGCGCGTGATCGTGACGGACTACAAGAAATACGTCAAGAGGATCTCCGACTCGCGGCTCGACGGATGCGGCACCGTCATCGGTCTCCCGCTGTTCCGCGGGGAGGACTTCTTCGGCCTGCTGTCGATCGTCTACCGGGACGTGTTTCCGGAGATAGGCGACGATCTCCTGTCCGACCTGGACCAGTTCGCCGGGGCCGCCTCGATAGCCCTTGCGAACGCCCGTCTTTACGAGACCGCCGTTCATACGATCGTTGAGAGGGAGAGGGCGGTGGATCTCCTAGCCCTCAAGTCGCGCCTGGTGGACGCGGCCGCGCTGGCCTCGGGAGTCCTCCTGTCGGGCGACAGGGGGGAGGAGGCGCTTCGACGGGCTCTC
>JAKJGK010000120.1 GCA_022704435.1 Synergistota bacterium
GGCTTCGATGAACCCGCGCCGGCGCCGCCATCAGAAGATCCGCCGGCGTCGTCGCGGATATGTCGTGGACTATCCGCTCCTTGACATGGGCGACACGTTCCGCTCCTGGCCCCGAAGGCCATGCGAGCTCTTGTCGTATGACGGGAACAAATATTGCGACGTCCTCGTCGCCGGCCTCGTGTACAGCGTGAAGCGCGAATACGTCCAGCCGTTCAGAGGGACGAACAAGGAGCGCTTCAAGGTCTGCCCCCGCTGCGGTCAGAGGAACGCGCAGCGTGATCCTCACACAGCCCAGGATTGCAAGGCTGAACAGATCAGAACCGTGATGGACTCCTGAGGAGGAAACCGTGATTTACAGCCAGACAACCGCCTCCACGTCGGACAACATATGGGGCGCTTGGAACTCATACCTGTCGACCTCCGCTTCGACCCTCGTGACATTGACCACGACCGACGGGACGACGAACGACAGAACCTGGTCGGCGTGGAACCGGCATTACACCCTGTACTCCTCGTCCACGGCCGCGACTGCTACAACCGTCACGCTCGACGATCCGTGGGGCTACTGGAACCGCGAGCTCACGGTCCGGACGGGCGCCGTCCTCCGAGCCGCTCCCGCCCCGCCGCGGAACATCCCGTCGGCGGAGGATCGGGAACGGTGGGCGGCGGAGGCGGAGCAGGCGCGCATTCGCATCGAGGCGGTCGAGCGCGATAGGGTCTCCGCGAAGGAGAAGGCAGAGGTCCTCCTCCTCCGCCACCTGAGCCCGGAGCAGAGAGACGATCTGAAGTCGAAGGGCTGCTTCTTCGTCGAGGTGGACGGCGTCAAGTACAAGATCAATCGCGGCTCCCACGGGAACGTGCACATGCTAGGAGAGGGAGATCGCTCCAAGCGTTCGTTCTGCATTCAGCCCACCAAGGGCTGTCCGGACGGGGACGCGATGCTCGCCCAGAAGCTCCTCCTCGAGGCGGATCCCGAAGAGTTCTGGAGGCTCGCCAACGTCACGAACACGGAGGCAGGCAGGCTCATTTCACGCCCGGACAACGTCCTCGAGTTCAAGAAAGCGCACAAGAGGGCAGCGGCTTGAGTGATTCGGAGGAATTCAAGCCCCCCATACCGAGCCGGGATAAGATATGCGACCGAGTTCGCGAGATCATGTTGTCCGCCGCAACAGCGGCCACATCTGGTGGACAGATCGACAGGGATGCGCTCTGTGAACAGATCGCTTCAAGCATCAAAGGGTTCCTTCCTGTTCAGATCAAAGCCGAGGTCGTTCCGATGAACGAGAATGAGATCACTGTGAGGGACATCATGGAGGAGCCGAACAACTCTCTGGATATTCGCTTGACGATGAAGATGCCGGTGATGGAGTACATAGTGGTGACGATCAAGCCATGAGGAGCCACGACAGGTTCTCCCGCCAGACGTGCGTCCCCGGCGTGGACCAGAGCAAGATCGACAACGCGTCCGTCCTTGTCGTCGGGGCCGGCGGGCTTGGGTCCCCCGTCATCCTCTATTTGTCGGCCGCCGGGGTCGGGACGGTCAACGTGTACGATCCTGACTTCGTGGATGAGACGAATCTCCACCGGCAGATCCTATATACGGACCGCGATGTCGGGAATTCGAAGTCCATCGCCACCGCCATGCGCCTGAAGGACATGGGCACCGATGGATGGGTGTCCCCGCACTTCTTCCCGAGCCGCCCTCCTCCGGAATACGCGGAATTCTTGAGGGACTACGCTGTGATCCTGGACTGCACGGACCGATGGTCCTCTCACGACGCCGTCGTCCAGTCCGGTCTGGCGAGCGGCAAGCCGGTCGTCCACGGATCTATCCAAGGCCTCCTCGGAAGGGTTATGACCTTCAGGCCCGGAGGCGCCTGCTGGAGGTGCCTCCACCCGTCGGAGCCATCCGGGGCCAAGGACGGACCGCGCGGCACCCTCGGGCCCGTCTGCGGCGTCATCGGGTCTATGATGGCCATGGAGGCCCTCAAGATCATCCTCGAGTGGCCCTCACAGGAGGACAGAATGGACGTCTACGACGCGAGGTCAGGGGAGGTTCTATCTTTGCCGAGAGCCCCCTCGGCAGACTGTCCATGTCGGACTCGATGAACGGAGACTGGACTTTCTCCCCCTACGTGCAGGCCCTTCGCGCCAGGCTCGCGGAGGATATTAGGAATGGTCACCTGAAGGTCTGTCCGGTCTGCAACGACGTCCTTACAAAGAGCGACCCTCACCCACGCGGTGATTGTGACAAGAAGATCGTCTGCCGAGTCATGAGATCCTGATCGAAGGCCTCATCGGGTCGAATCCCTCAGAAAGGAATCCAGCGGGTCGCGATTGAGACGTTTCGAAGGGGAGTGTTGAGACCACCGCTGTACGCAGCGCCAGCGTAGTCGGGAGTTCCGACTACGTTCCACGTGTCGTAGAGGCCGTCGACGATGGCGTCCATTCCCATCATTTGAAAGTGTTCGGCCGTCGCTACGGCGATACTCCCCGCAGTGGTTCCGATGTCTTGGTCGACAAAGTTGGAACCAGTGGAGCTCGACATTCCGGTCGTGTTGAGCTGCGGTGCGTCGAGCGTGTATGGGCGTGCGCTTCCGGGAAGAGGGCCGAACGTGATCTGAGGCGTGAAGGATGTGTCGGCGATTTCGTCTGTGGCGCTCATGCTTGCAACCAATCAGTGGTGCCGTCGCAAATGTTTGCGAGGAGCAGTCCAGGTGCTCCGTTCACAGCCTGTGAAGAGAAACACTTGGATAGCAGGTCCGGTGTTCCGTTGAACGTCGCCAAGCCTTGGACGCCGCGGAGATGGCGGGGCGAACCTTTGGAGATCTTTCCAAAGCTCTCTTGAGCTTCGAGGCTGATCTTGAAAGCCTTCAATTCAGGGGTTGCTTTGTATGTGTTGGCGATTCGCTGCGGTGTTCCAGTAACGGTTGCCATGACAGGCGTGCCCTGAGATGCTGTCGTAGCCACGAAGGAGGGCGCGGTTGGCGCGAAAGTAACGAAGCTGTCGCTCGTTGGAAACCCGCGGCGCCGCCACCCGCGCCAATGAACAACTCCCGTCGTGGCGCTCTGCGGGTTCAACGTATTCGTCGAAGTCTGTGCAGTGGTGGTGCGCGTGGCGAGAGTCCGGATGTTCACGTTGTTGTTGGGGAGAATGCCGAAACAGAAGGATGCGTGCGGATCCAAATCTGCGGGCTCATGATCGTCGAGTCTCCAGTGCGCAAGCCACTGGAACCCGTCCACACCACCACCCGCGTAACCGATGCCCATGAACCACGTGGAATCCACCGCGGTGAGAGCTGCCGCCGTTCGATTCGCTACGACGAGTTGCGCCTTCGCGAGAAGCAGATCGGTTGACACGCCGAACCAGTTCTCGAACGTATACGCGCCGCTGTTCCCGCCCGATTGCATGTATGTTCCCGTACTCGGGAACGCGTTGCTCGTGCCGCCACCTCCTGGAGGGACGGTGCCTGTGCAACCACTTTGCGTCGCGAGGACGGAGAAGCGAGACGCGCTCTCGGCCGACGAATCGACAATTTGTCGCGCAATTATGCCCTGAGTCGCATTGGTCGTCTTGGCGATGAGGAACTCTTCGACGAACGTCTTGAGCGCCGAAGGTGTGAAGCTCGCTCCGGTGAATCCGCCTGTGATGACGTTCGACCCGTTGAAGGATCCGGTACATGGTTCAATGACCGCGTGTCCAACCCCCGCGTCGAAGCTATATCCGAGGAAAAAGCCGGTCGCACCTGTGGTTGCCTGCGTAACCGGCTCTCCTCGAATCATGCTTCCCGCAGATCCTGCCGCAGTCATTTCGAGCTTGAGAATCGTCGCGCCGCTCATGACAATCCAACACGCTGTCGTGTTGAAAGCCGGAATACTATCCGAGAGCGGCGATACGCCACCTCCCCAATAGTCGTTGGCGTTTACGCCTGATGTGTCTTTCGACACGCCGTTCGAGCTTGCAAGCGTGATCGAGCCTGCAGCCTTCATGCATCGCGTGAGACGCCACGGCGCCGACCACTGGTTGTTCGAGCTCGTGAGCGTGAAATTCTCGGAAGAGACGTTGCTCATGTGGTCGTAACCTCGAGATACGCGTTGTAGGAGAAGACGGGGTCGGACGCAGAGCCGCCCGTGCGTTTGAGCCGTACGAGGTATACGACTTCGCCAGCCGCGAGTGTGAGGCCCGAAGCCGATTCCTTGTGCTCCGGTGTCGTGCTCGTCGATGTGAGTGTTTCTCTCACTACGCCATTGGTGAAGTCAAAGAGCTGCAACGACACCGTTTGTCCGCCGACTGCGACACCGATGATGCCATGGAAGCGATAAACTGCTGGAGTCGCCAGGATACTTGCCTTGTCGAAGACAAATCCGCCGAGCGTCTCCCCATCCCCAAGCGTTTCCACTGTTTGCTGACGTCCTGCGATGCCCGCGACAACTGGAACGGGGGTCGGACCGACCGAACCCGTCGGCCCAACCGGACCCGTCGGTCCGACAGGGCCGACGGGTCCGGTGCTTCCCATTCCTGTTGGACCTATGGGCCCAACCGGACCCGTCGGTCCAATCGGACCGACAGCTCCGGTGCTTCCCATTCCTGTTGCCCCTACGGGCCCAGTCGGACCTCTGGCGCCAGTCGGACCCTGTAGACCAGTCGGACCTTGTAGACCGGTCGCGCCTTTCGGACCAGTCGGTCCTATGGACCCCGTGGGCCCCGTCGGCCCGAGCGGCCCCTGAGCGCCCTGTCCGCCCGGCTGCCCCCTAGGCCCTGCGGGGCCCGGAGCCCCCGGCTGTCCGAGGTAGGGGAAGGACGCCGCCGACCCGGACCGCACGAACTTCGCCAGGAATGAGTATGAGTAGGCGTTCGGCGAGGGGCGCGCGACCCTGGCGAGTACGAAGTCGACCGCGACGTAGTCGCCCGGGACGCCGATGGATGACCGGACGGACCCCATCTGGGCGAACACGGCGGCCGCCGGGTCCGCCACGGCCGAGTCGGAAGACAGGACTATGATCGCGGACACCAGGTCCGCGTTCGGAGTCGGCTGTCTCGAGGCCGCTATCGTCGAGCCCATGCCGTCGCTTCCCATAAAGGGCGGCGTGGGCCTCTTGTAGGATCGCGTCCTTCCATGAGAACCTGCCCCAAGTGCGGATCTGCCTCCAGGCCCCTGACCCTATCCCTCCTCGTGTGTAAGAGCACGAAGTGCAGCGAGCCCCCGTTCCCTGCGCGAAATGAGGCGCGGACCTTGGACTGTAACATCCATGATGAGTCCTTCGAACCGAAGTCGCGACCTTACGACTCCCGGCGTGATCGGGACGGTGTCCGAGGACCCTCGCTTCTGCATCCCGTGCGGAGAGCGCTCGCTCAAGACCCGAACGTACTGTGAGCGATGCGGAGGGCCTCTGAGCACCTCTCTCGGCACCTTCGCACCTCGTCCGATCGCAGTGCTTCGTAGGGCCGGACTCTTGGATATTCCTTTGATCGATCCGGACCCTCCGCCGGTGGACCCGGGAGCCGGGTATAGAGATTCGGCTTTCGTCACTCTTCCGGCCTCGCGTGCATCCATTCGTACCAGATGGATGCTCATAGCGGTGTGCATCCTCTCCGCCCTCATCGGTCTCGTCGCCGTCATCATCTCGCTCGGAGTCGAGTGAGTGTGGCCGGATACAATCCGTCGCACGACGAGCTTGGGATTCGCAGCCGCATCTGGTGCTATGACTGCAAGGGTTACGCTGAGTTCTACATGGTCAAAAGGCACGTCTGGCTTCAAGCGTGGCCCGATTACGAAGAACTGAGGGCCGACATCCTGGAACGGAGGAAGGCTTGCCTCAAGAATCCGGAGCTCGCAGCCCCCGTCCACAGATTCCTCCTGCTTTGCTTCTCGTGCCTCGAAAAGCGGCTCGGACGCGAAATGGTCGCGGACGACTTCGACCTCGACCT
>JAKJGK010000121.1 GCA_022704435.1 Synergistota bacterium
CTCCTCGTTGAGCCCGGTCTTGCCGATGGTCAGGTGGAACAGCTTCAGGATTGCGGTGCCGACGACCCCGGCGAAGCGCGACGGGAGCCCGGCGATGTTGTCCGCTATCACGCGCCCCTGGCGGTTCGCGGTGGAGCCCATCGGCTGCCACACGGACTTCTCGGTAAGGATGTTCTTGGACTGGACGCAGTCGCCCCCCGCGAAGATGAACGGGTCGCTGGTGCGAAGGCACTCGTCGACCATGATGGTTCCGTTGGCGTGCAGGTCGAGCCCCGCCTCCCTGGCCAGCGCGGTGTTGGGACGGATTCCGACCGCCATCAGCACCATGTCCGCGGGCAGCTCGCGCTTGTCGGTCTTGACAGCCTTGACTAGGCCTCCCTCGCCGACGATCTCGATCACCTTCTCGCCGCCGTAGAAGCCCACGCCCTTCTGCTTCAGCACGTTGGCCACCCTCAGGCCGAACTCCTCGCCTATCAGGGCGGGCAGCGGAGTGGGCAGAATGTCCGCCACGGAGACCGAGATGCCCCGGTCGGCCAGAGCCTCGACGACCTCCATGCCGATCAGGCCGCCGCCGATGATCACGGCCGACTTGACGCTGCCCGCGTCGATCGCGGACTTCATCGCCATCGCGTCCGGCATGGTCCACAGGGTGAACACGCGGTTCAGATCAACGCCGGGGATCGGCGGGCGGATGGGGGACGCGCCGGTGGCCAGCACGAGTTCGTCGTAGGGGAACAGGCACTCCTCGCCGGTGGCGGTGTTCGTCGCCTTGACCACCTTGCGCTCGCGGTCGATCCGGGTGGCCAGGCAGGATGTGTGGACGGTGACGTTCTTCACGTTGCGGAAGAAGTTGGCGTCGCGCACTATGCCCAGCGGAGTGCAGACCAGGTCCTTGTACTCCTTGACCACGTCGCCCACGAAGTAGGGGAAGCCGCATCCCGCGACGCTGAGGTGCTCGCCGCGCTCCAGTATCGTGATCTCGTAGTCCGGCGCCAGCCGCGCCAGCCTGGCGGCTGTCTTCGCGCCGCACGCCACCCCTCCGATTATCAGGACCTTCTTCTTGCTCATCTCTATAATCGCCTGCCTTTTCGAAAGTCCGCGTCCTTCAGGGCGCAACATCTGGACGCCCGGGGCGCGATCGCTCTACCCCCCTATGGTATTGCAAAAGAGGCGATTTGTCTATATCAATTCGGACATCTTGTGAGGTAATGGATGTCGCCTGGAGGAAGAGTGTCGGCAGGAGTCGAGGGGGTGCGGACGTTTTTTAGATTTACGCTTGGCCATGCTTCCTGCCTCCTTTGCGTTTGCCAGGAAGCTGTTTGGCTGCTTGCTCCAAGTCCCTGAGATACTCGTCCTCGGCAAGGTTTTCTATATGCTCCCGTCGCTTAACTTCGAACTTCTCATATTCAAGCCGTGCGCGATCATCCGCTTGTTTCTTGGAGGCATTGCCGGCGTTTGGCAATACATCGCGTTCATTGAACTTTAAGAAATCGTCTAATTTATCTTGCCAGTCTTTCATGAAGACCTGTCGGCGTCGTTTTGCCTGGCTTTCCGCGTAGTCAAGCCACATGCTCACAATTAGGTTTAATTCGTCGATCTCTTTTTCATTTAGGTAATTTTTAGCGGTTGTCACATCGGTTTTTCTGACCAGATCACCTTTCCAACTGGTCAAACCCATATTGGGCAATTGGTGGTCAGCCCGTTGATGAATCAGCTCGGCTGCCGTCAACCCGGTAACAGCATAATGAAGCTTGTTTTGAATAATGCTGAAGAACTTGGTGGTTTCACCCCAGCTTGGTTCATAATCCGCCGCCAGCTTGAAAATTTCACGGACTCTAAGGTACATGCGGCGTTCACTGGCGCGAATATCCCGAATCCGCTCCAACATCTCGTCGAAGTAATCAGGAACCTCCGATCCGGCGACCGGAGGATTTTTCAGCCGCTCGTCATCCATGACAAAGCCCTTGATGATATATTCCTTAAGGCGCTCGGTTGCCCAAATTCGGAAACGGGTGGCAATAGTGCTTTTCACTCGATAACCAACCGAGATCACCGCGTCCAGATTGTAAAACAGCATCTTACGACGAACAGTCCGGCTCCCTTCTTTGCGAACTACCGAGAATTCCTCGGCAGTTGCCCTTTGAATCAATTCGCCTTCTTCATAGATGTTTTTCAGGTGAAGGGAAATATTGTCCACGGAGCACTGAAACAACCGAGCCATATCGACCTGCGTCATCCACAGCGTTTCGTTGACCAGGCGAACATCTACTTTTATCAGCCCGTCATCGGTGGCATATATCAACACTTCGCCGCCGGCGGGGATGTGTTTCGCTAATCCGCGTTCATCTGCGACCATTCGTGGTTTATTTGGCATTACTGCCCCTCCCACATGCGCTGATCGAGTCCATATAATGGTGTAAATTCGAATTGAGCCATTCGCTCAAGCCTCGGTTATGATGTGGCCGGTCGACCGACATCATATCGAGGATGTGTCCCTGCTCCAAGCCAAAGCAGGACTCCGCGAACTCATGGCTCGGTTCAATGTTACACTGGAAACAGGACTTTTGCACGGCCTGATATCAAACCTGAATCCGCAACCGGGAGTGCGGACAAAACCTTGGACTCGGAAAACCGAGACAGGAGAGCGTCCGTGTATTCAAGAGAGAAAAGAAGGAACCTCATTAAGGAGTGTACAGTATGAAAAAACTCGATCCCGTGACGCCGGGGGAGCTTCTGCTCGAGGAGTTTCTGCAACCGATGGGAATCAGCCGATACCGTCTCGCCAGGGAGATCGGAGTCTCCGCGCAGCGCATCGGGGAGACCGTCGCCGGGAGACGCTCGGTGACAGCGGACACAGACTTGAGGCTGTGCAGGTTTTTCGGGCTGTCCAACGGCTACTGGCTGCGCGCCCAGGCCGCGTACGATACCGAAGTCGCAGAAAGAACGCTGGTCCCTGTCCTGCAAAAGATCAGACCCTGGGCGGAACGTTCGGCGCAGAGGGCTTAGACCCGAGGACGGCGCGGGCTTCCTTTTCGGGACAACAGGCAAAAAAACACAGAGCGACCGGAGCCGTTTCGAGGCCTCGGCCGCTCTTCAATCCGTCCGAACGGACGTTTTTTCGTACGTTTATGTGGCGCGTCCTCGCCAGTTGTTTTCTGGCGTATGTTGGGCTAGTTCCGAAGCGAATCCGCCAGGTGGCGAACCTCATCCTCAGGGAGGTCGACACACTCGGCGACATCCTGAATGCTGAAGCCCTTGCCAAGCATCCTGAGCGCGTTGTCGCGCTTGTTGGAGTTCACGCCAAGGCGCCTGCCGCGTTCTTCGCCTCTCTTCTCGCCGAGCAATATTCCTCGCTCCTCGCCCTCCTTGAGCAAGTACTCGGCCCACTCGGGCTGTCTTTCGACGATCATTCTCTCCACCTCCACCAAGTCCAGTGTCTCCTCCAAATCGGTCAGTCCTGTCTTGCGCGGCACCAGCACCCTCGTCAAAAAGACCGAGAAGGCGCGACGAAGATGAGCGCTGCCATCGCTGCGAAGCACTCCGTCAAGCCTGCGCATCTGTTTGAACAGCTCCTCCGGCGCGCGGCTTTTCTCCATAAGGAAGAGAAGAGCCGCCAAATTATCTGTATCGGCCAGATCCTTCTCGGAGCAAGCGGCTGCATCAAGCAGAAGATAGTCCAGAGACGGGGCGTAGCGCGACAGTGCGATCGAAACAGGGGCGGCAAGCTCCTTGAGAGAGCAGGGAGCGCTCCATCTGCGGATTCCTGTGTGGACCACGACGGGCAGGACGGGCGGAAGCCCCTCGTCGTCCACAAGCCTGCGCTTTATCAGGTCGTCGTAAAGAAGTCCGACGTATGTCAGCAACCGAACCGCCATCCACTTGTCCTCGGTCGATTGAAACTCGACGAGTATGCACAGATAGAGGGTCCTGTCCTTGAGCTTGACACGCCATACCACGTCGTCTATTCGTTCGCGCAGGTCGTCGGAGACGAAGTCGGAGTGCTCGCGGACCATGGAATCCAAGTCCAGATCCAGCTCGCCCGTTATCTCGGGATCGACGAACTGGACGAGCAGGTCGCGCACCATCTCTTTGTTTGAGAACAGATTTTTGTATCCTCTGTCTTGGTTTACCATGTCTGAATTATAGGCGCGAACGGGGGTTTTGACAAGGAGGCTCTCTCGCGTTGGACTCGTCCGCCGCTGTTCCTGTTTTGCCGCACTTGAGCGCGTTTTCTCATTTGGTCGAGTTCACGTTTAGACGCTTGCCTCGTTTCTCTGGCCGCCAAGTCTTATTCCTCTCTCCTCGCTTGGCATCTCGCCCTCTTTGCGCCAGAGATCAGTCTAATCGGTCCCCATGCAACTCCAAGTCGGTTAGTCGCTACCCTGTCCAGTCAGGTTTGCACGGAGGAAGGCCAGATGTTCTTCCAGGTTCTCTGGCGTCACTTTCACGCCGAACTCCTCGAACTCGTCGTCGCGGGGAAGGCCGTAGGCCTTTCGGATTATCGCCCGGCAGACATGCGGCGAGTAGTGATGAGCGTCTTTGTAGTTAAAATCGTCATCGGTGACATCGTTGAAATACATGAAGTTCCATACCTCCCCGAAGACCTCCACCAGCCCGGAGATCCATCTTGTGTAATCATCCAGCCTCCCCTCCTCGACTAAAAGCCGAAGCAGGTGAGAGCTGACCGGTGTCGTGAACACAATGAACCGCGTGTCCGGGAAGGTTTCTTTCAGTTCGGTGAATGTAGGCCTAAGATCCAAGTATACATAGGTTCTCCCGTAGACTTTATCACGGTACGTGGCCACGTTCGCAGCGATGGCGCTACGAAGGGTCTCTTTAGGTATTGGAAGGTGTAATTGTTTTACAAAAACCCCTCGCCCCTCTCGTTCGTACAAGTTGTTTCTGTCCTTCGCGAGTAGATCTAGCATGATATTGGAAAGAGTGCGACGAAGAAGCGACATGCTGAATAATGTCCTGTAACGATAGCCGGGGGAGGCTGCATTTTTTATGTACTCCTCGGGCGGAGAAAAAGTCTCGAGGTTCGCCTCGTTCGTTTCATAAAAACTGAGGCCTAGGATAACCGTTGAGAATGGCTGTGCATTCCTCTCGGAGGCGAACCTCAAATACGGAAGGAACTCTTTTGACCTCATGCTGCTGGTCGCGAAGTTGAAGGCCCTTCCGGGGACATCTCTAGTGTCGGTATAAGTCAATCGACTGCTTCCCAAGATCAACGTATCGAAGGCCCCTTTGTTGAACGTCAGAAAGTTAGTCTTCTGCTGTCGTTCATCAAAGCCGGCTTGGTAGCGCCCTATCAGAATCTCATGATCAAAGCACCAATAGGGGTCCACCAGATAGTTCAGCAAAGGAATCGGTACTATGAGAATCACAGCAACTACGAATATCTGCAAAACCCTCTTCTTATAGAAGATCTTCATCCCTCCGGCCCCCGTCAGAACTGAAAGTACAGGAACTCGGAAATCCGGTCCAGCGAGCAGACGCTCATCGCCAGGATCAATCCTATAAACGCGACGTGTGCGAGTGTGAGCTTGTTTCGTCTGAAGCGGCTGTGTGTCCACTCGAAGCTGTTGGGCAAAAAGACTGCCACCAAGGTGCAAGCAACAAGCAAGAGCACCTGCCATTTGCCCGCGACCAGCGCCCACGTGTTCGGCCATTCGATTTTGACGCCCATTGAGAGGAGGGAGTCGCGAAGCCAGGGGAACGGTGCCCAATGCGGAGGCAGAATTGTTCCGTTAAGTCCGACCATGCCGGAGAGTATCTCCCACGACCGGGCGAATGACGCGGACCTAAAGAAGACCCACGCGAAGACGACTGAGAGGAACGTGATCAGCCAGTATATCGGAGTAAATATACGGGGGGGTAATCTTCAAAGTGGAAATCATCTTTCTGTAGGCGTGATTG
>JAKJGK010000122.1 GCA_022704435.1 Synergistota bacterium
CGACTTCCCCGACGTCAAGTTCGGCATAATCGACGGCGTGGTCAAGGCGCCCAACGTGATGTCGGCCATCTTCGCGCAGAACGAGGGCTCCTTCCTGGCGGGGGCGGCGGCGGCGATGTTCACCACCAAGACCGACATCCCCGGCGTCAACCCCGAGAAGATCATAGGCTGGGTGGGCGGCATGGACATCCCGGTGCTTCACGACTTCCTGGTGGGCTACAAGCAGGGCGCGGCCTACATCGACCCCGAGACGCGCGTGCTGGTCTCCTTCGCGGGCACGTTCAACGATCCCCTCAAGGGCAAGGAGCTGACCCTGGCCCAGTTCGAGCAGGGCGCCGACATCGTCATGAACGTCGCCTCGAACACCGGCAACGGCATCCTCGAGGCGGCCTTCGAGGCGAAGAAGTACGCGGTCGGGGTGGACCTGAACCAGGACGACACCTACCCGGGGCACATCCTCACATCGATGCTCAAGAGGGTCGACATGGGCAGCTACCTGATCACCAAGGCGTTCGTGGAGGGCAAGTTCGAGGGGGGCAAGATCCTCGACATGACCATAGTCAACGGCGGGGTGGGCCTCACCGACATGTCCACCATGAAGCAGGCCCTGGGCGACAAGTTCCCGCAGGACATCCTGGACAACATCCAGAAGCTCACGGAGGAGGTCAAGGCGGGCAATATCAAGGTCGATTCCTACGAGGGCTTCCAGAGGGACTAACTCTATCATCCGGGGGCGGGCGGGACGACCGTCCGCCCCTGCCGCGAGGTGGGGCAGGTGTCGAGCATCCTGATCGAGATGAGCGGAATCAACAAGGAGTTCCCGGGGGTGAAGGCCGTTCAGGACGGCATGTTCACCTTGGAGGAGGGGGAGATACACTCCCTCGTCGGGGAGAACGGGGCGGGCAAGTCCACCCTGATGAAGATACTGTACGGCATGTACTCGCCGGAGAGCGGCACGATAACTGTCAGGGGCGAGTCCTTCCCCTCCCTGACGCCGAAGCGGGCCATCGGGATGGGGATCGGGATGGTCCACCAGGAGTTCATGCTCGTCCGCGAGATGACCGTGCTCGAGAACATAATACTCGGCTTCGAGCCGAGGCGGGGGGCCATGATCGACAGGAGGGCCGCCCTCGACAAGATCGACTACTACGCGCGGACCTACGGGCTGAGCGTCCACCCCGACAAGAAGGTCGGGGAGATATCGGTCGGGGAGGCCCAGCGCGTCGAGATAATCAAGACTATGTACAGGGGCGCGGAGATCCTGGTGCTGGACGAGCCCACGGCGGTGCTCACGCCGCAGGAGTCGGAGCAGCTCTTCGAGATCCTCCGATCCATGAAGAAGGACGGCAAGTCCATAGTCTTCATCTCCCACAAGCTCAGGGAGGTGCTGGAGATCAGCGATCGCGTGACCGTCATGAGGGGGGGCAGGCACATCGCCACACTGGACGGGAGCTCGGCGACCGCGCCGGAGCTGGCGAGGCTGATGGTCGGGCGCGAGGTATTCCTGGGGGGGACGCCGGTCCCGTCCGAGCCGGGGGAGGTGGCCCTGTCCGTGGAGGGGGTGTACGTCCCCGGCGAGAAGGAGCTTTCCAAGCTCAGGGGGGTTTCCTTCTCGGTTCGAAGGGGAGAGATCCTCGGCATCGCGGGCGTCAACGGCAACGGGCAGAGCGAGCTGGCGGAGGCGATCGCGGGGCTTCGCCCCGTGCAGAGGGGGCGCGTGGTCCTGGGCGGGGTGGAGGTGCAGAACATGCCGCCTCGCAAGATTCGCGAGCACGGGCTGTCGCACATCCCGGAGGACCGCAACCTCAGGGGGCTGGACAGGCAGTCGGACGTCAAGGAGAACCTGGCCGCATGCTCCTTCTCCGAGCCGCCCCTGTCGCGAGGCGGGGTTGTGAACTGGGGCAGGGTGCGCGAGTTCGCCGACGATCTGATACGCTCCTACGACATCCGCCCGGCGGGCGTGGACGTCCCGGCGGCGGGGCTGTCGGGCGGCAACGCTCAGAAGGTGGTGGTGGCGCGCGAGGTGTCCGGGAGGGCGCCGGTTCTGCTGGCATCTCAGCCGACCAGGGGCGTCGACATAGGATCGATCGAGACGATTCGAGCGGAGTTGAACCGGGCGAAGAAGGAGGGCGCCGCGGTTGTGCTGATCTCTTCCGACCTGGAGGAGATACTCAGCCTTTCGGACAGGATAGCCGTGATGTTCGAGGGACGCATCACCGGCGAGGTGAGCTCGTCGGAGGCGGACGAGCTGTCGCTTGGACTGCTCATGACCGGAGGAAGACGATGACTAGGACATCCTGGGGAGCGACCCTGCTGACGATTCTGCTGTCACTGGCCATAGGGGCGGCCGCCATAATGCTGCTGGGCTACGACCCGGTCGAGGCGTACTACCAGCTTTTCCGCGGGGCCTTCGTCGGAAAATTCAACATCGGCGGCGTGTTCGAGCGCTTCGTGCCCCTCATGCTGACGGCGCTGGCCTTCGCCGTCTCGGCGAAGGTATCGGTGTTCAACGTGGGCGTGGAGGGGGAGCTCTACCTCGGCGCGATGGCGGCGGCGTGGGCCGGCTACGCCCTGACGGGGCTTCACCCGGTGGTGCACGTGCCGGTCTGCTTCGCCCTCGCCATGGTCGTGGCCGGGGCGTGGGGGGCGATACCCGGCGCGCTCAAGGCCTACTGGAGGGTGAACGAGGTCTGCGTCACCATCCTGATGAACTACGTCGCGATATTCTTCACGTCCTACCTGGTGGGGAACCCGTTCTCCGCCCGCACCAGCATACCGCGCACCCCCTCCATCGAGGAGTCGGCGAAGCTGCTGCGCTTCCTGAAGCCCAGCCGGGTCAACATCGGCCTGTTCGTCGCGATCGGGGTGCTGCTGCTGGTCTGGTGGGTGCTGTACCACACCACCTGGGGGTTCCGACTGCGCCACACGGGGCAGAACCCGGACTTCTCCGAGTACGTCGGCATCCCGCCGAAGAAGGTCATGGTATGGGGGATGATCCTGTCCGGCGCGATCGGGGGGCTGGCGGGGGCGATAGAGGTGATGGGCATCCACGGGCACTTCCTGGACAACTTCTCGCCGGGGATTGCCTTCGACGGCATGCTCGCCTCGCTGATCGCGAAGAACGACATCCGCATGGTTCCGGTGCTCGCGCTATTCCTGGCCGTGCTCAAGACCGGGGCCCTCGGGATGGAGCGGTTCACGGGGGTGCCGAAGACCCTGATAGACACGATAATAGCGGTATTCATCCTTCTTGCCGCGATGGAGGCGCTGTTCTCCTGGAAGAGGCGCGGGGCCGCGAGCGCCGGAGAGGGGGCCTGACCGTGGATACGACCAACGACATACTCTCCCTGGTGTTCAACGCGACCCTGTTCCACTCGACGATAAGGGCGGCGACCCCCATCCTTTACGCCACCCTGGCCTGCGTGCTGACCCAGCAGGCGGACATACTCAACATCGGGGTCGAGGGAATAATGATCTTCTCGGCCTTCGCGGCGGTCGCGACCAGCTACTTCGCCGGGAGCTGGGTGCTCGCGCTGGTCGCCGCCATCATAGTCGGCGTCGTGGTGGCGGCCTTCATGGCCTTCGCGCACCTCGGGGCGAAGGCGGACATCTTCGTGGTGGGCATGGGCGTCAACATGCTCGCTATCGCCCTGACGCGCTTCCTTCTGCAGCGCATCTTCGGTGTGTCGGGGAGCTTCCATCACAACGACATAGTGGCGATGCCGCGGCTGAGCTTCGACTTCGGGGGCTCGGAGCTGCTGAACGACCTGTTCAACGACTACTCGCTGTTCGAGCCGGTGGGAATCGTGCTGGTGTTCGTGCTGGCCTTCATCCTGTACAAGACGGTATGGGGGCTGCGCCTGAGGAGCACGGGGCTGAACCCGCAGGCGGCCGAGACGGCGGGGATAAACGTCACCATGCGCAAGTTCGAGGTGATGCTCTACTCGGGGGTGCTCGGGGGCATAGCGGGCGCGCACCTTTCGCTCGGCTACTCGCGGATGTTCGTGGAGAACATGACCAACGGGCGCGGCTTCATGGGGGTGGCGGCGATGTTCTTCGGCGGCGCCAACCCTGTGTGGGGGTGGGTCGGATGCCTGATCTTCGGCTTCGCCGACTCGGTGGGTTCGCGGCTGCAGTCCCTCGGGCTGCCATCGCAGTTCATCCTGATGATCCCCTACCTAGCAACCGTGCTCGTGCTGACCCTGGCCATGATGCGCAAGAAGCGCGCGGAGACGGCGCGCAAGAGCGCCCTGTAGGCGCTCCGGCAGGCGCCGCGCATTCGTTGAAAGGATGGTGAGACAATGGGAATCAGAAGCAAGCCAGTGAAGATAATCCACGACTGCGACCCGGGTCACGACGACGCAGTGGCCATCCTGATGGCCGCGGTGCACCCCGCGATAGATCTGCAGGCGGTCACGGTGGTGGCCGGCAACCAGACGCTGGAGAAGACGGTTCGCAACGCGCTGAACATATGCTCCGCGTCGGGCAGGTTCTCCGACATCCCGGTTGCCGCGGGGATGTCCCGGCCGATGGTGCGGGAGCAGGTGGTGGCGGGGGACATCCACGGGGAGTCCGGGCTGGACGGGCCGGTCTTCGACGAGCCCGACGTCGGCCTCGATCCTCGCCACGCAGTGGACCTGATAATAGACCTTCTTCTCGATTCGGACGACCCGATCACGATAGTCCCGACCGGGCCGCTCACGAACATCGGCATGGCCATCCGCAAGGAGCCGGACATCGTGGAGAAGATCGAGCGCATAGTGCTGATGGGCGGCGCGTACCAGCACGGCAACGTCACGCCGTCGGCGGAGTTCAACATCTACGCCGACCCCGAGGCGGCCCACGTTGTGTTCACGTGCGGCAGGCCGATCGTGATGATGGGGCTGGACGTGACCAGGAAGGCGCTCGCCACGCCGGCCATGATCGCAAGGGTGAGGTCGCTCGGCAACCCGCAGGCGATACTCTTCGCCGAGATGATGGAGTTCTTCGCGAAGTCCCAGAAGGAGGTCTTCGGCTGGGAGTCTCCGCCCCTGCACGATCCGACCTGCATGGCCTGGCTGATCGACCCGGAGTGCTTCACCACCAGGCTGATGCGAGTCGAGGTCGAGCTCAGGGGCGCCCTGACCTACGGGCGCACCTCGTGCGACGTCTTCGGGCTGGAGCAGCAGGCCGGCCCCGGCAGGGAGCTGTACGAGGGCGGAGGCCCGCTCGCCCGGCCGTCCGGCCCCAACGCTCACGTGGCAGTCGATGTCGACTTCGACCGGTTCTGGAGCGTGGTGTACGACAGCTTTGCGTTCTACGGGTAGACTGCCGTGACGGACATGCTCAGGGAGACCCTGCTGGTTCGCCGCGAGGAGTACCTCTCGCGCCTGCTGGAGCTCGTGTCGGCGGACACGTCGGTCGTGGGGCACGGGATCGATGGCGGCGGCGAGGAGGCGGGGCAGATCATCCTCGAGAGGGTCATGAGGGAGATGGGGGCGGAGACCAGCCGCGAGCCGCTCACCGAGGAGATCGTACAGGAGGGGCTGAGGCGCTTCGGGGAGGGGAATCCGGGACACGTGTACTCCGGCGACGGCTTCTCTCGCTGGAACCTGGTAGGCCGCTTCAGGGGGGGCGCGGGCAGGTCGATAATGTTCGACGGTCACGTGGACACGATGCCGTCCGGGCCCCGCGAACTGTGGAGCTTCGACCCTCACGACGCCCACGTGCGCGACGGAAGGGTCTACGGGCTCGGCACGGCGGACATGAAGGGCGGCCTGATGGCCTCACTGATGGCGGTCAAGCTGCTGCAGGACTCAGGGATCCCCCTTCCGGGGGACGTCACCATCCTCTCGGTTGTCGACGAGGAGGGCGGGGGGAACGGGTCGCTGGCCGCGATGCTCGCGGGACACCGGGCGGACGCGGCGGTGGTCTG
>JAKJGK010000123.1 GCA_022704435.1 Synergistota bacterium
GCTCTGGTGGACAGGGGAGTGACAGCCGAGTTCTTCGTGGAGAATCTTGATGTGGCCGGCACTCTGTCCGCATACCACCTGCCGGAATTCCGCAACCTGATGCTCGAGAGATACACTCACAAGAAGCCCGATATAATAATTACCACGGGAAACGAGGCCTTCATATACGCTGTTACGCAGGGTGGAACCTCCCTTCCCGACGTCCCGGTCGTATTCTGTTCATTGACGAACAGCACGTTTTTAAAGATCATGCCGCAAAACATGAGGCAGGGGCTCTTCAGCGAGGATAGGGCGCTGTTCCTGCTGCGGGAGATAACCAGGCTTCACCCGGATGCTCCTGCTGTCGCCGTGGTGGTGGATTCAACTCCCAGGGGCTTCCATGATATGAACCATGTGAATGATGCCGCCAAGGCCCTGTCGCTCCCTCGACGGTTGATCATCCCGGTGTACGGGTTGGACCTCGACGGAATAATGGACCGCCTGTCCGCGCTGGAGCCGGGGAGCGTGGTAATTTTGGGCCACTGCTCCACGGATGACGCAGGCGAAGCCACGCCCCTTCCCAGGCTGGTTGAGGCGATCCAGTCCGCGTGCAATCTCCCCGTGTACTCGCTCCTCGAGGAGGGAGCCGCCCTCGGCGTACTTGCCTCGGTGACGGGCAGGGGTTACCAGAGGGGGTATGAGACCGGCGAGATAGCCTTTGACATCCTGTCCGGCACCTCCCCCGAGTCCATCTCCCTGTTGGAGAGCGAGAAGAACCGCCTGCTCTTCAACTACGCCGGGATGAAGGAGTTCGGGCTCACGCGCGGCGTACTGCCCTCGCAGAGCATAATCCTGGGGGACCCCTTCGCGACCCTCCTGGGGCACGTACCGCTGATCTTCGGGAACTTGCTGCTGCTGATGGTACTGGGCGCGTCCGCACTATATTTGACTAGGAGCATCAACGCGAGGAAGAAGGCCGAATCTGAGCTGCTCCTGCAGGCTGGATACTGGAGGAGCCTGTTCGAAAGTTCGCCGCAGGGGATACTCGTCTACGACGAAACCGGGCGTGTCAAGGAGACAAACCCCAGGTTCAGGGAGATCTTTAGGCTCGCGCCCCGCGCTGTCCCGGGAAACGTGCTGCCGCTCCTGTCGGGAGCGGGCACCACCTTCAGCGAGGAGGACATATTCCCCGGGGCGATGGGCGGCGAGGAGTCCGCACCGCGGCCCCGGGAGGCGTCGGTCCCTGATGGAGACGGAGGAATTGTACACGTGTCCTTCCTGTCCTTTCAACTGTCGTCCGAGGAGGAAAGGGCGGACTACTGCGCCCTGTTCGAGGACATCGGGGAGCGAAAGGCGCTGCAGAACCTCCTCGCCCGCAGGACAGTCCTGCAGACGCGGATGGCCGCGATCTCGTCCGGCTTTGTAGTCTCCGGTGATTTCAGGGGCACACTGGAGAGGGCGCTGCTCGACATGCTGTCGATCTCCAAGGCCCGCCTCGCCGTCCTTTTTGTAATGTCCTACACG
Source organism: Synergistota bacterium (assembly GCA_022704435.1). Classification (GTDB taxonomy): domain Bacteria; phylum Synergistota; class Synergistia; order Synergistales; family Aminobacteriaceae; genus JAAYLU01. Next base: position 1,504 of record JAKJGK010000123.1, read on the forward strand.
GGTGCGCTCGTGCCGGAGTTGGAAGTTTTATCCCCCGACGCATCCCCTTCCTCCTCCCCCCGTGCGCCCATATTCTCCGAGGGCGAGGATTTCTTCTGGAAGTCGCTGTTGAAGAAGGACAGACTGCCTACGCTCCTCGTCGTAGACTCTACCGTCGAGGGGATGAGCTACGGCGGCCGAGAGTTTCTCAGGAGGAGAAACATCAGCTCCGTCGCAATTCTGCCACTGCTGCTGAAGGGGAGCCTGCAGGGCTTCCTGGCCCTGGCTGATCCTGACATGCACTGGGCATACGACGCCGACGAGCCCGTGCTGTCGGTGCTGTCGAGCCTGCTGGCCATAGCCCTTGAGAGGCGGAATGAAGAGGAATCGCTGCGCATGAGCCACAAACTCATACACGACAGGTTTTCCGGTGCTGTCTCGGCGCTGTGCCAAGTCAGTGAGCTCAGGGACATGTCAACAGCCGGTCATCAGAAGAACGTCTCAGCCCTGGCCGAATCCCTGGCCGGCGAGATGGGCCTGTCCGATGAGATCAGGATGGCGGTCAGGTACGCGGGGCTGGTGCACGACCTCGGCAAGCTGTACATACCGGCCGAGATCCTCGGCAAGCCTCACAGCCTGTCGGACGCCGAGTACATGCTGGTAAAAAAACACCCGGAATACGGGCACGACATACTGTCGCCTCTGGGTTTCCCGTGGCCCCTGGCCGATATAGTACTCCAGCATCACGAGCGAATGAACGGGACGGGGTACCCCTTCGGCCTGACGGGGGAGAGCATCTGCCTGGAGGCCAGGATTCTGTCCGTTGCGGACGCGTTCGACGCGATGACCTCGGACCGCCCCTACCGCAAGAGGAAGAGCGCGGCCGAGGCTCTGGGAGAGCTGGCCGAGTTGGCAGGCTCCTTCTACGACAGGGACATAGCGATGACCTTCATCGGGATGATAGAAAAAAGAGAGCGCCCCTGAGCCTCAAGGGCCCAGGAGCGCCGTCTTCGCCCGTGTCGGGCAGCTTAGTTCCGCGCCTACTCCTTCCCTGCCATCAGCTGTGCAAGCTCCAGCATGCGGTTCGAGTAGCCGTACTCGTTGTCGTACCACACCATGACTTTGGCCACCTTGCCCATTATCACCTTGGTGGAGGGCGCGTCCACGATTCCGGAGTGCGGGTTGCCGATTATGTCAGCGGATACTATCTCCTCGTCGTTGTACTCCACTATGCCCTTCAGTCTCCCGCAGGCGGCCGACTTGAGGGCGGCGTTGACGTCCTCGACAGTCACCTCTTTTTTAAAGTGAACCACTATGTCGGTCAGTGAACCGTCAGCCACCGGGACCCGGACGGAGATCATGTCCATCCTTCCCTTCAGCTCGGGGAAGAGAGGTACCATGGCCTTCGCCGCGCCGGTGGTGGCCGGCACGAGGGAGACCGCGGCGGCCCTGCCCTTCCTTCCGCCGCCCTTCGGGACGTCGACAAGCACCTGTGTGGAGGTGTACGCGTGGATCGTGGTGCCCATCAGGTATTCGATGCCGAACGAGTCGTTAAGTACCCTGGTTACGGGCGCCAGCGAGTTCGTGGTGCAGGATGCGTTCGATACGACCGCGTGCTTCGACGGGTCGTACTTGTCCTCGTTGACCCCAAGGACGATAGTAAGGTCGGAGTCGTCGGCCGGCGCGCTTATGACCACCCGCTTCGCTCCGGCCTCCAGGTGCGCCGCCGCCTTCTCCCTCTTGGTGAAGAAACCGGTGCACTCGAGTACGATATCCACCCCGAGCTCCTTCCACGGCAGCTTCGACGGATCCTTCTCCTTGTACAGCGGAATCTTCACCCCGTCAATTACCAGGGAGTCCTCCCCCGCCTCCACGGGGAACTTCGCTCTGCCGTGAACCGAGTCGTACTTGATGAGGTACGCCATCTCCGACGGAGGGGTGAGGTCGTTCAGCGCCACAATCTCCACGTCCTTCGGCTTTCTCTCCACGTAGCAGCGCAACACAAGCCGCCCAATCCTGCCAAGACCGTTAATCGCAATTCTCTTCATCTCTGCACCTCCTGAAGTGTCTTTTCGTCTGATCCTTCGCTTACATTTTATCATTCTACGGGCACCCGGTCAGTAGCTCCTTCATCACGCCGCTTCTCGCGACCAGGACGGGAACGCCAGATCCACCAGCTGCCGACGCTCGCGGTCACGGGAATGGTCAGAAGCAGGCCGACTGTTCCTGCGACGCTTCGCAGCAGCTCTTGGGCTATGTGGGGATCGTTAACCAGGGCCGTGAAATCCGGCCCCTCCATCGCGATAAGGACCACGAAGGGAAGAGAGCTCCCCAGGTAGGCCAGGATCAGCGTGTTTATCATGCTGCCGAGGACGTCGCTGCCGACGTTGATTCCTGCCTGCCAAAGGCGGCGTATGGGGATCGACGGGTCGTACGAGTACAGCTCCGCCATCGACGAGGTCACCGACACCGCAACATCGAGCACCGCCCCTATAGCCCCGACCATCACCGCGGCCAGGAGAAGTCCTCTCAACTCCAGGTGCGGCGCAACCGAGAACAGGAGAACTGCGCTGTCGTTCTCCAGCCCCGTCAACTGCCACAGGGCGACCATCAGCCAGCCTGTTATCGAGGCCGCGACCGTGCCTCCCACGGCGCCTAGGAAGGGAATGGGCCACAGGGAGCGGCTGGGGACAACGAACATAATCGTAAGAATGGAGACTCCAGCCACGGCGAGTATCGCAAAGGGGACAGGGGTGTGCCCTTCGGCGAGCCTGGGCACGAACCAGCCCAACAAGAGGAAGAGCGAGAAGAAGAGCCCAAGGAGGGCCTTCACCCCCGCAAAACCGGTAAGGATCGAGAAAGCCACGCAGGCGAACGTGATGAACCCCGCCACGGCCGGGATCCGATACCTGTCGCTTATTGAAAACTGTTGGGAGCCATCGTCGAACGTATCCACCAGGAAGAGGTACTCCCTTCCGGGCACTAGCTCCAACCTGCTGTCCGCAAGCTGGAGTATCTCCAGCTCCTTCGTCTCCCCGGCCAACGGCCCGTTTCTGAAGGTTATCCGCATCGCGACCCGCTCGGTATCCCACCCGCTTGCATCCTGCAGGTCGAAGTCGCTGCTCCTCTCGAGCACCTCCTCAAGTCGGACGACGGCCGAGTCCTCCGTGTTCCACCTGCTTATCACAAGCAGGTCGGCGCCGCGCGAGGCCAGCCACGCTATAATCGGGGCCAGCATCAACAAGAACAGCGTATATTTCCCTAATTTTCTTACCATAATCTCCTCTTAAGGCGTCACTCCGACCGGGCGTCAAGCCAGTGGACAAACTCTTCCAGGTCGAGTGACCGCAGTTTTTCTCTAGTCGGAATCCCTTCGCCGGTCCACCCTCTGGCCGGGTAGTACTCCTTCAACTGGGCAGCCAGATCCGGAAGCGCGTCGGGAGACCCTCCGCTCCCCCTGGGCTCCTCGAGTATCCGGCCTGGCAGCGCGTCATCGTCCTGTGCAAGGCCGCAGGCGATGTTGAACACCCTCTTCAGGTTGAAGATCCTCTCTCCGGCGAGCAGAAGTTCCTCCGCGGTCATCTCCCACCCTGTGACCCCGTTGAGCCATGTGAGAATGTCGTCCATACGCGTCGCGGAGAAGGGAAACTTGCACATCTTCAGCGAGTCGAGCACCCCCATCATGTTCTGGAAGACGACGTTCATACTCCCCTTCCCTTCGTCAAGCGTCCTGTCCAGCACCTCGTTCACGCCAAAGTCGGGGTAGGTCGCGCTTCTCTCGAATGAGTAGGTGTAGCCCGACAGGTGGCACGCCCCCCTGTTCGAGGTCGCGTATCCCGCGGCCAGGCTCTTGTAGCATCGCGGGTCGTGGGCCGGGAGGTCCATGCCCTTGACGTGGATCGCGTACCTCGGGGCGTCTCCCCCGATGCGCTCGGCGGCCTTCCTCGTTCCCAGCGACAGCAGTCTCCCGACGCCCGTGCCGGCGGCGATGTCCGACAGCAGGCGGAGCATGGCCTCGCCGTCCCCCCAGCGGAGCGGGTAGCCGATGTCCCCCTCGGTCAGGATGCCCCTCTCGAAGAGCTCCATGGCGAAGGCCACGGTCGAGCCTGCCGAGATGGTGTCCATTCCGGTCCTGTTGCAGATGTCGTTTGCGCGGCCTATGACCTCGAGGTCGTCGACGAGGCAGTTGCTCCCCAGCATCCCGATGGTCTCGTACTCGGGGCCGGCACCCCTGATCCCGTCGAACTCGACGTCCCGCCCGCAGCGTATCGGGCACGAGACGCACCCCCAGTTGCCGGTCAACATCGTGTCCGCCATGAACTGGCCGGTAATCGACTGGACATTCTCCGGCCACGACCCCATGCTCCAGTTCTTTATCGGCAGG
>JAKJGK010000018.1 GCA_022704435.1 Synergistota bacterium
CGACCAGGTCTACCCCGCCGGGAAGATATCCTACGCGGAGATAAACAAGATGATGCCCTTCGGCAACACGCTGTACGTCGGCAAGGTCACCGGAGACGAGCTTCTGCAGGTCATGGAGACCAGCGCCTCCGCCCTGATCGGCGAGGGCGACGAGTACGACGAGAGCCTGCGCACTCCGACCGGCGGGTTCATGCAGGTGTCGGGAATCCGAGTCGAGATCGACGCCAGGAAGAAGCCCAGGCTGATCGACAACAACGGCGTCCTCCGCGAGGATGGAGACAGGGTCGTGAAGCTCGAGGTGCTCGGTGCAGATGGACAGTGGGAGGCTGTCGACCCGGCGAAGGAGTACACCCTGGCGACCAGCGACTGGACCGCGGGCGGCGGGGACAAGTACGTGGTGCTCAAGAACGGCTCCTTCGTGTCGCTGGAGCAGTTCATAATGGAGTCGACGGCCGAGTACATCCGCCACCTGGGCGAGATGAGGGCGGAGGTCGAGGGACGCATCACGATCATCAGGTAGCGCGGCCGGGAGGTGCGGCGATGGAGAGGACCCTGGTTGGATACGACAGGCTGCGGGACTACATGGCGGAGATGCTGAAGGCCGGGCTGGGCTACCCGGACGCGACCGCGAGGGTGGCGTCCGAGGCCCTGGTGGAGGCCGACGCCCGCGGGCATGCCTCGCACGGGGTGGCGCGGATAAAGATGTACCACGAGGAGCTGATCGACGGCCTGAACGACCCTGGCGCGACGCCCGAGGTCGTGCGCGAGACCCCGGTCTCCATCGTGATAGACGGCAACAGGGCCCCCGGCTTCGCGGCCTCCAGGCTCGCGATGGACAGGACGATGGCCAAGGCCGCCGAGCACGGGACCTGCATGACCGTCGTGCGCAACTCCTGCCACTTCGGGATGGCGGGCTACTGGGCGGAGCAGGCGGCCGACGAGGGGATGATGGGCGTGGCCCTTACCAACACCCTGAGGGCCGGAATCCCGCTGTTCGGGCGTGAGCGCCTGCTGGGGACGAACCCGATCTGCGTGGCCGTCCCGGCCGGAAGACTGCCTCACTTCATGCTCGACATGGCGACCACCACGGTCGCACTGGGCAAGATCGAGGTGGCGGCGCGCAGGGGCGGCGTCATGCCCGTGGGCTGGGCCGTTGACGAGGGCGGTGCGGACACCGTCGACGCGGTCAGGGCGGCGGAGATAAACCGTCTGGACAAGAGCCCCTACGGTGGCCAGCTCTACCTCGGGGGCGCCAAGGAGGAGCTCGGCGGGCACAAGGGGTACGGGCTGGGCCTGCTGGTCGAGCTGCTGACGGCCGGCCTCTCGCTGGGGACCCCCACCTACGACACCTACGTCGGGAGCTGCGGGATATGCCACTACTTCCAGGCCACGCGACTCGACCTGTTCGGGGACCCCGGCGAGATAAAGGCGCACGTCGCGTCGATTCTGGACAGGATTCGCAGCAGCCCGGCGGCCGAGGGCAGGGACAGGATCTACATACACGGCGAGAAGGAGTTCGAGCGCCGAAGGAAATCGTTGGAGGAGGGCGTCTACCTCGACCCCGCGACCTGGGAGCGGCTTGACGAGTACGCGGGGCTGTTCGGCATGGATCGACTGCAACCCTGACGGTTTCCGCCAGGCGCCCGGGCCACTCGCAGGCCGGCAAGTCGCCGACGAGCAGTGAGAAATGTAGCCAGAGGGGGGCGTTTTTGACGCCCCCCTGGCTATGGAATCACCCCCCCTTGAGGGGTAGGATAATGGCAACATAACTTTTGGGGGGATGATTCGTATGAGAGAAAAGTGTGTTTTCAGGGGTGCGGCGATGCTGCTCCTGTTCGCCGCCGTCTTCGGGGGCGTCGCGCTCGCCTCGCGCCCCGCGCAGGCAGAGGAGCTCAACGTCTATACGATATGGTCGGAGAGGTACGCCACCGCGATCTTCGACCAGTTCACCAGGGACACCGGGGTCAGGATCAACTTCCTGAGGTTCCCGTCGGGCGAGGTCCTGGCCCGTCTCATTGCCGAGAAGGGCAACCCGCAGGCGGACGTCTTCTTCGGCGGCATAGCGGACGCCTTCGTCGCGGGGAAGGCGGAGGGGATCTTCGAGCAGTACGTGCCCGGCGGCGCGGACATGATACCCTCGGCCTACAAGGACCCGGAGGGCTACTGGACCGGCGTGGCGATAGACCCGCTCTGCTTCATGTTCAACCGGGCCTTCCTGGAGAAGCACTCGATCGAGGCCCCCTCCTCCTGGCAGGACCTGCTGAAGCCGGTGTTCCGAAACGGGCTGATAATGGCGGACGCCAGGACCGCCGGGACCGCGGTCTCGCGGCTGTTCAGCCTTGTGCTGGCGATGGGCGAGGACGAGGCCTACGCCTACCAGAAGGAGCTCGACAAGAACATCCAGCAGTACACCAAGAGCGGCGCCGGCGGCGCTCTCCCGATAGGCAGGGGGCAGGCGGCCGGGGGGATCTTCTTCCTGGTCGACGCTCTGGAGATGCAACAGACCGGGTACGACGTCGTGATCAGCTACCCGGTCGAGGGAGTGGTCTACGGAGTCGAGGCCATGGGGTTGGTGAAGGGGGCGAAGAACCCCGAGCTGGCCAGAAAGTTCCTGGATTGGGCGGCGGGCCCCGACATGCAGCGCATCTACGAGAGGGAGCGCATCAACCTGATACCGACCCACCCGGACGTCAAGCTGGAGAACCCGGCGCTTGACATGAAGGACGTGAAGCTGCTGGAGCTGGATATCGACTGGTCGGGCAGGGAGAGGACGCGCCTCGTGGAGCGTTGGGTGAACGAGATAGTGCACTGACCGAGCGGCGAGGACCGGGTTGCTCCCGGTCCTCGCTTTGATAACTTCTCGATTCTATTTTTTCTTCTTCGGCTTGCCCTCGAGCGCGTCTCCCAGCTCATCCTTGAGGGTGCTGTAAAAGCCGTCCAGCTTCTCCGCCCGCTTCACGTTCATCTGCATTCGGGCGTGCAGGGGGTAGCCCTTGTCCCCCTTCTTCCCGTAGAAGAGGACCAGGAACTGAGCGTCCTTGTTCCGAAAGTCCTCCCACAGCTTCAGGTTCTTCGAGGCTATGTCCGGTCCGTTCTTGCCTATGACCTTGCCCAGCCTCGCGCTGTCGTTCTTGACCTTCATCGCGGCGGCGAGCTGCTCGTCGGTCTGCGCGGCCGGGTATTTCGCCGAGTACGACGGCTTTCCGGCCTCCATCTCCTCGAGCCACTCCGTCAGCCTCAGCGTCCTCTCCCGGACGACCTCCATTTCGTCCATAGCTTGCACCGTCACCCACATGGTCCCGCCGGAGGGCGAGTTGAATATGGTGTCGTACACGGCGACGATAAGGGCATACTCGCTGTCGCGCCATGGAATCCAGGCCCTCTGGGCCGTGCGAAGGGCCTCCTTCGCCTCCTTGGAGAGCAGCCCCATGAGCTCCTTGTAGACCCTGTTCAACTCCTCATCCCACAGCTTCGAGCCCTCGGCCGCGCAATCCACCATGCCGGCGGTGCTAGGGGCTTCGTCCACGCAGGCCTCAAGCCATTCGTCGAGGGGGTGAACCTCTCCACACGCGGCCCCGCCCGCAAACAGCATCAGCACGGCCAATAGCGCCACATACCTTCTCAAGCGATCGTACCTCCTATCATGTTCGGGCTGAACCGGCTACCGCGGCTACTGCCCCTCCTCGGCCTCGCCCTCCAGCTCCTCCTCCGCCTCCACTTCCTCCTCTTCGTCCATCTGGGCGATATACTCCTGCCACTTCGATGCAAGCCCGTCGATGGCCTTGACTTCCGCCGCGTCCGGGGCGCCGATGAGTGCGGTCAGGTCGAAGCGGTCCAGGTCGCTGAAGCTTATCTGCAGGCCCTTGAAGCCCGCGGTCGCCTTAAGGGCCTCGAAAAGGACCGGCGCGGACTCCAGGAAGTCATCGTCGCCCGCGAGGAAGACGGCCGCTATCGGCGCGTCGGGGTCCATCAGCTTGGCCAGCAGCCTGCGCACCACGCCCATGTCCAGTTGGAAGAGCATGGTCTTGCCCTCCTTCAGCATTTCCTCCATGGCGGGGGCGAACTTGGGCTCCTCGCCCAGGTAGTCGACGCTGAGGAGGCCGACAATGAAGACCCCGTCGCGTATCCCGAGGATCAGCTCTGCCGGGTCTCTCAAGACGTACAGGGCCTGCCACCCCTCCCTGACCAGCGGCTCGTAGTCTTCTCCGCTGTCCTTCACTATCGCCTCAAGGAGCGGGAGCAGGAGCTCGGTCGAGTCCTTCTCGCCGGAGATGTAGAAGTACCCGCCCGGGACCGGGATGTCGTGGAACTTGGCCTCGCCGCCGAGGACAATCCCGGCCGACCTGATCATCTTGATGATGGCGTCCTCGGTGATCCCCATGGTCTTGAGCTGCTCCAGCGCCTCGACTATCTGCTTCGCGTCGTAGTCGCCCTCCTCTGCGACATCGCGTATAATCTGGAAGTGCTTCTTCTCGATGACGGCCCTGGCGGCCCATGCAAGCCACGCATGTCCGCCTCCCGCGAGGAACATGTCGTCCTTCTTTATCGGCAGAAGCTGCTGTGCCAGGTCGTCCAGCCCGAAGACCCTGGCGAAGTTGGTGAAAACAGAGAGGCCGAAACCATTCTTAACCGTCCCGAAGCCCAGTTCGAGCAGGAGATCCTCCGTCGGCTCCCCGAGCACGCCCATGGACTGGGCCGTCAGCTCGGATGCCGCCATGCCGTTGTCGTGGAAGTACAGGAAGTTCTTCTGGGGGAGGCGCCGCTCCAGCTTCATCCTCTTGGCCGGATCCGCCAGGGCCCCCCTTGCTGCCTCGATATCCTCCGGGGACATGCCAGCCAGGATCATGTCTCCCTCGACTGAAATCAGTGCAAACGCAATGTCGTCCGCCGCCACCGCATAGGTGCTCCCCTCGAGCGGCAACAGGTCCAGACCCAACGGGAGCGGGCTGTTAAGGAGCGCGTCGATGTCCCTCTTCTCACCCTTGCCTGCGGCCAGCTTTTCGAGCATCTCCTTCTTGCTGCCGTCCATCTGGATCGCGCAGTGCAGGGAGAAGCCGCTCTCCGTCATGCCGAAGACCCAGGATGCCGACTTCACCGGGAACTGGTCCAACCACTCCTTCACCATCCCGAGGTCCGGCGCCATGGCGGCGGCCAGCTTGAACGGCGCCGAGTCGACCACCGAGCTTATGATCCCTTTCGTCTCCTCCACGCCGCCCATGAAGTAAATCGCGTCGTCCGGCCACGCAGGCAGGGCGTCGATCGTGCCCGCCCAGGCCGGGGATATGACCAGGACCATTAACACTAGAGAGCACAAAAACGCCGAGAACCTTCTTTTCATGTACACCCCTCCCGACTCTTCGAACTCCCCGGCAACCCGGGGGTACCTAAAAAGATACTCCACTTTCGATATTTTGTCACGCTAAAGCACAGAAAAATCGAAGTTCGCCGCCGCAAACCTACACTATGCTAACAATGCATTTCTCATGTTGGCACAACCCGTCCTGCGATTCCTTGCCGGGCGGCCGGAGGAGCCGCCTCCCCCGGCCACCCGCATTCATTACTGAACTTGCGCCTTGTCGCCAAGCGCCTCTATCTGTGCGTCGGGAAACTGCCCTTTCTTGAGGCTGACCCTCTTCAGCTTGGGCAGATCCTTGAAGACCGAGACGTCATCGATCCCCGTCGTGTCGATGAGGATAAGCCACTCGAGCTTCGGCAGAGCCGCAATGGCTGGGGCGTTCTTGACCTCGGAGCCTCGAACGAACAGGTTGACCAGCTTTTTGTGCTCGGAGAAAACCGACAGGTCTATCGGCCCCCCCTTCATGGACTCGAGATTGACCTCGGCTAGCTCGGGGCACTTGGAGAGCGGCGAGTAGTCGCTTATCTCCTCCCGCAGCATGCTTACACTATTGAGATTGGGCATGCTCTCCACGTACTCGAGCGTGTCGAGAGCGGAGATCCCGCCGGCCAGCTCCTCCAGCTTGGTCAGCTTCGCAAGAGGCGAATAGTCCTTGAACTTGGTCGCGTAGATCCAGATATAGGTCAGCTCCGTCAGGTTCCCCACCGGGCTCATGTCGGTCGCGGGGATCCCGTACAGGTTCAGCCTCTTCATCCCGGTCAGCCCCGAGATGGGTGACAGGTCCTCCACGCTGGTCATGTACAGGCTGAGGTCCTCTAGATCCTTCATGTCCGCCAGCATCGAGATGTCCTTCACTCCGCCCTTGACTCCGCCGTAGAAGTGCAGCTTCTTCAGCTTGACCTTGCCCTTCAGCGGCGATGCATCGTTCGCCTCGGGCGGCATCATGAAGAAGACCAGCGACTCCAGGTCGTTCATTCCGCTCAGGAATCCCAGGTCCGGGTACTGGACTCCGCGGATCTCAAGCTCCTTCATGTTCACCAGCGCACCGAGCGGGGCGAGGGTGGTCACCCCCTTGAGGCTGTCGAGCTTCAGGTAGGTCAGCCCGGTCAGGGCCGACAACGGCGAAAGGTCGGTGATCGTATCGTTCCTCTCGAACAGGAGACCTGTCAGCACGTCCGCCAGCGGGACAAGCTTGCGCAGGTCCTCGTCGCCCACATCCTTGCCGATGCGAAGGGGCTTGCCCTTGGCGATGTCCTTGTCCTCGCGGATCATGCCCACGAACTCGTCCGTTATGCCGCCCGTTATCATCGGCCCGAAGGTCGAGCTGGTCTTGTAGGTCGGATCGGCCGCCAATCCGACAGTCGTCGATGCCAGTATGAAAACCGACGTCAGGACAACCGCAAATATCGCCCTCCTCATGTTCGATCACACCTCCCGTGTTTTTGCCCTAGCGCAGGAAGACGGCGACCGCCGCCCCTATCACCATGAGCGCTATTCCAAGATAAAAAGAGCCCTTCGCCGAGCCCTTCAGGTCGTTCACGACCTCCTCCTCGGACTTGGTCGAGACTATGAAGGGCTTCCCCGCCTCGGACGGCCTGCCTATGCGCAGCCCGCCCCCCGACTGCCTGGCCTCCCCGACCACGTACAGCGGGTGGCCCAGCGGTATGATCCTCTCCTTGTAGCGGAAGCCCAGCGTGCCGCCGCCGGCGGGGGCGGTGAACTGCACTCCGAAGAAGCTGTAGGTCTTGTTGCTGTCGTACGGCTCGAAGCGGTCCTCGCCGTCCTTCAGGTAGAGGGAGGCGCCGTCCAGGTCCACCCCGACCCTGACGCCGCCGTCGGCGATGTACAGGGGGGACGGACTCTTCCTGGAGGAGACCGTCTCGGAGCTCCTGGTCCTCTTCGTCTGCATGTTGCCGTCCTTGTCCTTGACCCTCTCCTCCTTCTCGAACTCGCGGGTCACGGTCGCCTCGAAGTAGGCGCAGGGCGCATTGCTGTAGGGCGCCTTCAGCTCTCCGTCCGTCTCGGCCTTTCCGTTGGTCTCCACAATGTCGCGGTAGCCTTCGACGAGCCCTTCGTTCGCAAGGGATTTCCACGTCTCGTCGAGCTCCGCCAGGGAGACCGCCTTCATGAACCTGAGCTCCGTCACCTTGCCCTCCGTCCTCTTCTTCTGAACGAACGAGAGGTAGGCCCCTCCGGCGACCAGCAGGCCGCCGATCCCTATCGCCACCATGTTCATCTGATCCCCTCCTTTAATAGTACTCCTTCAGAATGTCGTCGTACTGGTCCGCGTAGGCCGCGACAGTCTGAAGGGCGCCGAGCAGCTCGCTTTTGTCGAGGTTGGCTCCTGGAATGGAGCAGGAGAGCATGACCGTGTTGTCGAACACGAGCGAGAAGGTCCCCAGCGGCAGCTCGGCGTTCAGCCTCATGAAGTCGACAGCGGCCCTCTCGCCGTCCACGTCCTCGGCCAGATAGGAGAAGACCTTCACAATCACGTCCTCGCTGTGCCACGGCTTCACCGTCACCTGGATGGTCGCGCTGCCGAACTCGAACTGCACCAGGTCGTCCACCCGCGTCAGGTCCCCATCGTCGAAGAACTCGCCGAGCCAGCGGTCGACCTTGGCGCGGGCCTCGGCCAGAAGCTTCTCGTTGACGCCGTCCTTGAGCACCGGGAACTTATGCATCGCCCGCACCCCCCATCTTCTCCATCAGCTTCGCCATCTCGGCCTCAAGGGCCATGTCCTTCTCCATCGTCTTGAAGGCGTCGTCCTCGGGGAGGTCCCCGGACAGCTCGCCGAACGCCTGAGCCTCAGCCTCCATCCCCTCGATCTTCTTCTCCATCTTCTCGAACTTCGCGAACGCGCTCTGGGAGGTCGCCCCGCTCATCGCGCTGGAGAACTCCTTCTGAGTCTTTGCGGTCTGGGCGCGCGCCACCAAAGTGGCCTGCTTCATCCTTGCCTCGTCGAGCTTCATCTTGAGGGTGTCCAGCTGCCCGCGAAGCTGCGAGACCGTCGCCGACGCCTGCGCCACCATCGACTCGTACTGCTTGACTTGCCCGTCGAAGACCAGCTTCTTAGACAGGGCCTGCTTGGCCAGTTCAGCGTTTCCGGCCTTCATCGCGACCGTCGCCTTCTCCTCCCACGCCCTGGACTGGGCTATGGCGTTCTCCTGCTGCTTGCGGAGGTCCTTCTCGTTGGCCATGGCCTTGGCCAGCGCCGCGGTTGACTTGACCAGCCCCTCCTCCATCTCGATGATCATCTGCTTGACCATCTTCTCCGGATCCTCCATCCGGTCCAGCATGTCGTTGACGTTCGACTTGAAGATGTCCGTCACCCTTGCGAAAATGCTCATGCTCTTCCTCCTTTTTTCATTTGTCTTTTAGTTTTTAGAACGGTTCGAATACCAGCACGGGATCGAGCCCCAGCGACCTCTTCCGCCTGGCGTGGTCCTCCACCATCTTTCTCATGACCTTGACGGCCTCGACCCTTGCCACGATGTAATCAGACATCGCGTTGTCGGCCGCGATCTGCTCCGGGTGCTGGCGGCGCTCCAGCTTCTCCAGCTCCTCCCTGGCCTTTTGGAGGTTGTAGGGGTCGTCGCCCTGCGACCTCGGGTCGTTCAGGTACCCTTTGAACGCCTCAATCCTCTCCTTCCCACCGGCCGCGGTGTCGCAGGCCCTCTTGAGCCTCCTGAGCACTTCGGGGCCGTACTCCTCGTTGTACAGCCTGATCTGCTCCCGCTCCTTGGAGGTGAGGACAGCGTCGTCCTCCAGAGCCTTCTTTCGTCGGGTCAGGGACTTCTCCTGTCCCTCCACCATCGCCAGCAGCGACAGCATCGTCCTGTGCGCGTCATCGACGACCTCCGTGATACCCAGGAACCTTTTCCCCTCGAAGTAGGGCACCCCCTTGAAGAGCTCCTCGTTGAAGAAGGCGGCGAAGGCGTCCATGTAATCGCTGCGGGACTTCTTGTACAGATCCAGCCTGGCCTTGGGGAGGGGGGTCCACCTTGCGACTCCCTCGGCAATACCTCTCGCGATCAGAGGGTACTGCTCGCCTGCGCCCCTCCAGGACTCGACCATCTTCTCAACAATTTTGTACTCCTCATCCAGTTGAACCGAGGTCTCGAGCCGCAACGCATCCACCATGTACACAAGGCTCTCCTGAGCGTTCCTCGTCACCGCGATCAGCTTCCTCGTCTCGTTCACGTACCCCTGGACCTTGCTCTTCAGCGAGGCCAGCTCCGCCTCGCTCATGTCGCCCGTCGTGCGGGGCACGATCTTGAACATCTCCGCCAGTTTGTCGCTCACGCCCTTCATCTCGTCGACGTAGACGGCTATCCTCGCAGGCGCGCTGTCAATATCGTGCCGAATCGAGGCTATGTGCCGGTTGATCTGCAGTATCCACCAGATTACCCTGCCCGCGTCCTGGATCTCGCGCGCGAACCTAAGCAGCTCCTCCGCCTCGTCGTACACGTCCTGCGCGACGTCGGGGCCAACGTTCCCCGCCTGCGCCGCGCCGAACCGCACCCTCTCGATCGCCTTGTCAAGGGCGGGAAGCAGCTCGGCCAGCTCCACCGCCGCAGGCGAGGAGTAGCTTCTCTCCACCAGCTCCTTCCACTTTCCGGTCATCTTCGAGGCGTCGGTCGTCGTCAGCTTCATGATGGCCTCGACCTCGGCCGACGCGGCCAGAAACTGCTCCTGGACCTCGGAGACCTTCTTCTCGACCGAGGCGACCGTCTCCGACAGGACCGATGGCTGCCCCTCCCCCCGCGCCTGGCCCGCAGGAAGAAGGCAGAGGGACGTGATCAGCAGAAGCGCCGCGAAGATCGGTCTGAATGTGGCTTTCATCTCTATCGCCCCCTAGAACGGCTGCTCGAAGTTGTCGATGTACCAGCGCCCCTTGTCCCTGCGGACGAGATAGTGAGGCTTGGGGGACCCGTACTGGCGTCCGTTCTCATCCCACGCCCTGGTCACTACCATGGCCTGCTCGACCAGCTCTCCGGATATCTCGCGTATCTTCTCTTTCTGTCCCTCGTCGAGGAAGAAATCCTCCACTCCAGTGCCGCTGTCGAAGCCCTTGATCACCTCTATCACGGCCTCCTCCGTCTCGACGTGGACGTAGAGTTTCGCGAACCGCTCCAGGTGCAGGTCCCAGTGGTAGCGCAGCAGTGACATCTCGGAGCGGGTCCTCGCGCGCTTCGGGTCTATGCACTCGAGGTAGAGGTCGAAGTTCTTCTCCTTGATGGAGGCGGCGAAGATCTCCACCAGCCTCTCCGGCGTCACGTCGGACGGAACGCGGCGCACCGTGTAGAGCGGGCTTTTTATCTCCTCCATCCGCTCCTCCCCCGCGAACAGGCCGCCCAGCTCCTCGGTGGGATCGTACAGGGCGAACGTGTGGCCGGGGATGTAAATCGCGACCGGGGTCACGACCCACCCCCACTGGGGCGCGATCGTCTTGACCTTCTCCGCCTGCGGCACCACCATCTCTATCCCGGTGATCCTCCCCAGCAGGGTCCACTTGCCCTCCTCCGGAAGATCCCTGTTTATCAGCCTGCGATAGCGCTTCAGCGCCTCGTAGGGGCCGAGCCAGTTGCGGTTCGATATCTCGACGAAATACCAGCCCCTCGTCCCGCTGCCCACGGAGACGAACTCCCTTCCGAGGTCTATGAACTGCCCCGCCGGGTACTCGAAGTCATCAAGGATGACGTATTTTCCCTGGAGCTCCTCTATCGAGACCTCGGTCCTGTCCGGCGACGGGAACGCCTTCTGGAGGACGACGGGGCCGGCCAGGATCTCGCCGGTGAACTCCTTCCATTCCTTGTCCGCGAGATCGCCGAACAGCTTTTTCAGCTTCTGCTCGTTCTCGCGGTAGACCAGCATCTCCGGGGTGATCTCGATGAAGTCCCCCTTGCTCCTCATGAGGGCTGCCTTTGCCCTCTGGAACAGGGCCTCGACCGCCGGGTCCTCCGGGTACTTCTCCTTGAGCTCCCTCACGCGCTTGAGGGCCTCGTTCTCGTCGTACCCGAGCTTGAAGGGCTGCCCCCTGGAGCGCACGATCCTGTCCTCGAATTTTTTCAGGAAGAACTCGGCGCGCGTCACATCGTTCTTGGGCGCCTGCTCGACCGCATCCGTCCGGGCCGCGAGGATGAAGACGAACATGAGGACGACCAGCGACGCAGCCTGCACTCTTCTCAACCGTTCTCTCATACAGTATCATCTCCTTCCTACTTCTGGGAATACCTTCAGGTAGCATTTTAGCATCACGGAGGATTTGTTTCTTACCCTCGGAGCCTAAAAGAACGGGTGGTTTTTCCCACCCCTTGCGGGACCGCCGTCCCCTACCGCGCATTCCTGCATCCAAGCCGAAGGAACCACCCCGCTTTCTCCTTCGCCTAGCCCAGGTTCTCCCTGAGCTCGAGTCGGTTGGCCGTCCCCGTCTTTCTGTAGACATTGCGGAGGTGATACTTTAGAGTGTTCTGAGTGATGAAGAGAGTCGAGCATATGCTCCGGTCCTTGTGACCCTCCAGCAGGAGCACAGCTACCTCCGTCTCCTGTCGGGTCAGGTTGAACTCCATGAGCCTCGCGCGAAGGAGGAGTTCGTCCCCCCTGTTCTCGTCCTCGGGCCCGGGCTTGGCGGGCTCGTCAGTTTCGGTCGCTACTGGCCCCGGCACTGGTCTCTCCGCGACCCGCTCCTGCTGGAGGGGGATGTCCGCCCCGTCCCAGAGGACCAGCATTAAAAGGAGCAGGCATACACCCGGCACGAGCAGCGCCAGGTACCCTGGCTCCCCGGAGAAGGCGGGCAGATGGACCGCCCCTCCCGCAAGGACTATCAGAAAGAGGCCGCCGTTGACGACCCTCTTGCGCCGCTCGCCCGAGCGCGACGCAAAGTATATAAGAAGCAGCCAGGCGTAGAGGTCCAAAAAGGCAAGCCCGGTCTCGAGCAGAAGGCTCGGCAGGGCATCGAGTGGGGAGAAGGCCATCAGAAACAGGGCCGTAGCGATGAAGGGGAAAGCCCCCTTGTAGAAGGTCCGCAGCTCGGCCCTCGGATAGAAGCGGAACGCCGCCGCCGCCGCCAGGGGCGCGAGGATGCCGGTGAGGTTGCCGACGGCCGGTGCGACCGAACGCTGCGCGTGAAAGAGGGGGGGCTTCAGTTCGAACAGGAAGCCGTTGGCCGCGTAAAGACAGAAGAGGAAGACGGAGAGCCTCCAAAAGGGCAGGGATGCGGCCCCTGCACGAACCTCCGTCGCCTCTGGGTCCTCCCCCGCCGGATATAGGAGCAGGAGTGTCGACAGCGCAGGGGCCAGGAGCAGAGTAAGCAGAGGATGGACCGCGGAGGCCAGGAGTCCGGCGAGAGCCGCGGCCAACGGCGCCAGCCCGAACACGACCGCGACGTCGTCGGGGATGAGCCGCGCCAGCGACATGCCCCAGGACCCTACCAGCAGGGCCGCTCCGGCAGCCGAGAGGATCAGCCCCGACAGGACCGCGAGCGACGAATGGGGCGGCCCGATCCAGGATGCGACGCCCAGCAGCGAGGGCAGGGAGAGCATCGAACAGACGCCGAGCACGACCGTGCGCCGCTCGTCGCCCGGCCCGCCCGGGATGATCGCCTGCGCCAGGTAGGTCAGGCCGTGCACCCCGAGAAACAGGTGCACCGGGTTCCAGCCTGAGTACCCCGCCTCCGACAGTCGACCCGAGATCCCGTGCCGGACGAACAGGGACTCCATCCAAGCGAAGACCAGCCCCATGCCGACGGCAGCGCACAGGGTCCTGCGGATTCTCACGGTAAGCCTCCTGCTGCAGCCTCCCCGGCGAGCAATGGCGGCTCGCCCCGACCACGGAACCTCTCCGATTGACGGATCATTCGACTCATCTCCTCCCGACCCGGGCCTTTTCGGAGAATTCTACCAGCACAGCGGTCCTTCGCCCCACCCTCACGGGATGAACAGGGGTGGTCTTCCCCACCCTTCCCGGTGATGAACTACGGACGGAACATCCCTGCCCGCGCGCGGCGGACTGCAAATCTGATTCAATAATATCACACTGCATAATTTTCGGGCTTTCTCCCGACTTCAATCCGAGCCGCCACATGTCGCCCCTCTTTTCACATGCATGGGGAGTATGGTATGCTTTCCCTCAAGAAATATATCTTAAGGAGGAAGTCTTTTCATGTCCGTTAAGAATGCGATGACAGCCGAATTCCTGCGCTCCGCCTACGGCGGCGAGAGCATGGCGCACATGCGCTACCTCCAGTGGGCCGACGCGGCCGACAAGGAGGGCCTCCCGACGATAGCCCGTCTGTTCAGGGCCGTGGCCTACGCCGAGCAGGTGCACGCGCACAATCATTTCAACGTGCTCGGGGGCGACGTCGCGGACACCGCCGTGACGGCGGGAGCGGTGTTCGGAGTCAAGGACACGGCCGAGAACCTGAGGGGCGGGATCATGGGGGAGGACCACGAGATCGACCAGATGTATCCAGTCTACTACGAGACGGCGAAGTTCCAGGGGGAGAAGGACGCGATGCGGACCTTCAACTTCGCGCTGCAGGCGGAGAAGCAGCACGCCGATCTCTTCCGCAAGGCCCGCGAGAGCGCGCTGGAGAAGAAGGACGTAGCCTTCCAGGCGGTCTACGTGTGCCCCGTGTGCGGGCATACCATCGAGGACGAGGCGCCCGAGAAGTGCCCCGTGTGCGGCCTGGGCAAGGACAAGTACAAGAGATTCTGATCCGCGGCAACGAGCGGGGCGAGGGGGTCCGAACACCCCTCGCCCCGCCCTCGAGCCGTTTCAACGCAAGCCGGGTCCTCTACTGGAGCACCAGGCCGTCGATCCCCTCTATCCCAAGTCCGGGGCCGTCGGACAGGGTGATGGTCGAGCCGTTGTAGATCGCACCGCCCCTCACCGGGTCCGTCGAACACAGGATGGGCGGGTCCAGGTCCGCCCTCGTAATCACGGGTATGGCGGACGCCAGGTGGCACGCCGCCGTGACGCTGATCTTGGTCTCCATCATTGCGCCGATCATGCACTCCACCCCGCTGGCGCGCGCCATCGCGCAGATTGCGAGGGCGTTCCTGATGCCTCCCGTCTTCATGAGCTTGATGTTGATCAGGTCTGCCGCCCTCATGGACAGCAGCACAAGGGCGTCGCGCGGCGAGAAGACCGCCTCGTCCGCCAGCACCAGGGTATCGACGCTGTCGGTCACCAGCTTGAGCCCGTCGTAGTCGTGCGCCTTGACCGGCTGCTCGACGAGCTCGATCCCCAGCCCTTCGTCCTCGAGGAAGCGGATCGTCCTGATCGCCTCCTTGGCGGTCCACCCCTGGTTGGCGTCGACCCTCAGCAGTATCTCCCCTCCGACGGCCCTCCTGATCTCGCTCAGCCGCTCCATGTCCAGGGCGAAGTCGGTGCCCACCTTTATCTTGAGGGCCTCGTACCCCTCGGCCACCGCCTCCAAACTGTCCTTGACCATGACCTCCGTCGGATTCACGCTTATCGTATAGTCGGTCCGGATCTCCCTGGACGCGCCGCCCAGCAGCGAGTACAACGGCCTTCCGAGGCTCTTCCCCCACAGGTCGTGCAGCGCGATGTCCACCGCCGCCTTGGCGGAGGTGTTGTGCACCAGCGCGCCGTCCACCACGTCCAGGGTGCCGTTCAGGTCCTCCAGGTCCCTGCCCTTGAGCAGCGGGCGAAGGCGCTCCTCCACCGCCCCCCTGATGGCTCCGTTGGTGTCGCCGGTTATCACGGCCGTGGGGGGGGCCTCTCCGTAACCGCAAACGCCCTCGTCCGTCTCAACCACGACGACGTTGGTCGTCACCTCAAGCACCGTCCTGAGGGCCGTCTTGAAGGGCTTTTTCAACGGCGCCGACAGCACTCCAAGATGAATGTCGCGAATCTTCAACTTAGGCACCCACCATCATGGAGAGGATCTTGGCGACGAACAGCCCGCCTGCGGTGCCGACGACGTAGCCCATGAGCGCCATCAGAACTCCTATCGGCACGAGGGTCTCCTTGTAGGCGGCGGCTATGATCGGGGCGGCGGCCACGGCCCCGATGTTGGCCAGGCTGGCCACGGCGCAGGTGAACAGGTCTATCTTCAGGATCTTCGCGATTATGGCCATCAGGATCGCGTGGATTCCAAGTATCACAAAGCCCGCCGCCAGGTAGTAGGGGGCGTCGGTGAGCTCCTTGAAAGAGGCCCTGGAGGCTATCAGGCAGATTATTATGTAGAGCATCGTCATGGACACGGGCGACGACCCCGGGATGCTGTTCATGGGAGTCATGGCGCACAGAACACCGAATATCGTGGCGAGGATGATGGTGACAGTGCTGACGGACAGGAAGTCACTCTTGCCGAAGACATCCATGAGCATCGGAGAGATGAACGTCGCCAGCCAGGAGGACAGGGCCGACACCAGCAGTCCGGCCCCTATGAGGAAGGCCAGGTCCGCGGTCTCCATCTTCGTCCTGGTGTTCTCGCCGACCTCGGAGAGCATCATGCCCACCGAGTCTATCGTGGAGGTGTCGGTCTTGGTCCACCTGTTAAAGACCTTGGCGTAGGGCACAGTGGCAAGAAGCAGGATCACCCAGATCGAGTAGTTGACGTTGTCGACCAGCAGTGTGTAGCCCATGGACGAGTCGCTGATTCCAAGGGCCCCCTGGATCGCCACCATGTTGGCGGTCCCGCCTATCCAGCTGCCGGCCAGCGCGCCCCAGGTCTTCCAGGACTCGGGGGGGAAGCCGTTCTTCATCAGGGCGAACATCACCACGAAGCCTATCATGATCGTCAGGGTGGCGGAGAAGAAGCCGATCAGCATCCTCGGTCCGAGCTTGAGGATCTTCCTGATGTCGCACCTGAGCAGCATAACGAAGATCATGGCCGGGATGAGGTTTCCGCGGACCACGCTGTAGGCCGCGTTGACGCTGTCGTTCCTCTCCCACAGGTCGAACGTGGCGAACACCATGCACATGACGTACAGCACGACCGGTGTGGGGACGTACTTGAAGAAGGTCGAGTCCTTGTACTTCATCTCCAGTGTGGCCACGACGCCCGCAAAACAGAAGAGAAAAGCGATGTAGGTGAAGCCGTTCGTTATCATACTGCAACCCCTCCTAAAAAAGTTTCGGGACAGAGCCCGTCTATAAAAAAAATCCAGCGACCTGCAGGCGCTTGCGGCGCCCTCGATCGCTGGATTTCATCCCCTTCCATCCGCGAGGCCTGTTCGATCGGATCAAAGGATGAAGCAGCCTGCTATCCTGTTGTCTGTGACGTCACTTCCCTGAACCTCTTCGCTGCATCCCTGTATGCCGCTATGATGGCCTTCTGAGACGAGCCGAAGTACCTGCCCTGCACGTCGGACAATATCCTGGCCTCGTCCGCTCCCATCCGGCGACCGATGAACAGTCCGCGGATGAACCTCTCGGTTATCTCCCTCGTCACCGAGACCGCGCAATCCACTATCTCGCCGGTCTCCCTCAGCAGAATGAAGGTGATGAAAAACGAGCCAAACTGCTGGTTTATCGGGTTGTAGCCGGACGTCTGCGAATTGCCCACCACCAGGATCGTATCATCGGAGTAAAATTCGTCCCCCGGCATGGCGCGATTCTACCACGATCCCGCGAGTTTTAACACGGGTCAATCACAGGGAGCCGATATCGACCCCGAGACGGGCTTCTCAGGCTGAGTCAGGGCCGAGGCAGGAGACTCTTCCTCGTCTACAGGCTCCTCCTCAACTGTCGCAGGCTCCTCCTCGACTATCGCAGGTTCCTCCTCGGTTGCCGCAGGTTCCTCCTCGACTATCGCAGGTTCCTCCTCGGTAGCCGCAGGCTCCTCCTCGACTATCGCAGGTTCCTCCTCGGTAGCCGCAGGCTCCTCCTCGACTACCGCGAGCTCCTCCTCGACTGCCACGGGTTCCTCTTCGACTATCGCAGGCTCTTCTTCGACAATCGCGGACTCCTCCTCAGTCGCGGGCTCTTCCTCGACTATCGCGGACTCCTCCTCAGTCGCGGGCTCTTCCTCGACTATCGCGGGTTCCTCCTCGACTATCGCGGGCTCTTCTTCGACAATCGCGGACTCCTCCTCAGTCGCGGGTTCCTCCTCGACTGTCGCAGGTTCCTCCTCGACTATCGCGGACTCTTCCTCGGCTGCCGCAGGTTCTTCCTCGACTATCGCGGGCTCCTCCTCGGCTGCGGGCTCCTCCTCGACTGTCGCTGGTTCTTCCTCAACCGCGGGCTCCTCGACGGCGGCGGCCTGCTCATACCCCGCCACCAGGGAGACCAACTCGTCCCTCGTCACCGTAGCCGACATCGCCTCCGGGGCCCTCCAGCCGTCCACATCCGCGAATGACACGGCATGCTCCCCGGTCGGCAGGTTCTGCACTACCTCGCCGCTGGCGTAGACGCCCTCGCCGTCGAGATGCCAGGTGGCCGTTTCCGGCCCCTCTATTACGACCGAGAGCGACCCGCGATGCCTGGTGTACTCCGCCGTAACGGAGGTCAGCTCCTCGCCGGCTACGACTATCGCTACCTCGGCGGGGGTGTCCCACCCCTCCGCGTCGACGAACGAGATCGCGTGTTCTCCTATCGGCACGTTCTGTACCACTTCGCCGCTGGCAAAGAGGCCCTCGCCGTCGAGCCTCCACCCGGCTGCGTCGGGACCCGAAATCACCGCCGAGGCGGATCCGGTGTGACGCCTGTACTCCGCCGCCGCCATGGTCGTCACGTCCTTGAATACGGTTATCTCCTGCTCCTCAGGGGTGTACCAGCCGTCGACATTCGTGAACGCAACCTTGTGGTCCCCGACGGGCACCGATTTCGCCGCGCCGCCGCTCTTGTAGGTTTCTTCCATCCCGGATATGCGCCACTCGGCCTCCGCAGGGCCGTCGATGTAGACGGCCACCGTTCCTGTATGGCACCCGTAGACCCCTCTCAGCTCGGAGGTGGCGTCCTTCACCACCGTCAGCTTGTGATCGAGGGGAGCGTTCCACCCCGCAGCCTCCGAGAAGGAGATCGTGTGCTCTCCAGTGACGATGCCGCCAACGGACATGCCGGAGGCGTAGCCTCCCTCGCCGTCGATGCTCCAGCGGGCTCCCTCGGGTCCCTCGACCGTCACCTTGATCGAGCCCATGTGCCTCTTGTAGCTTGGCTCGGCCTTCGCCAGGTAGTCCTTGGCCACCGTGACCTGGAACTCATGCGGAGCATCCCATCCCTCCACCTGCGAGAAGCTGATCCTGTGGGTGCCTACGGGGACTCCGTCCACCGTCTCGTCCTTCCTGTGGCTGCCCTCTCCGTCAAGCATCCAGCGCCCCTCGTCGGGTCCGCTGAAGGGGATCCTTACAGAGCCCCTGTGAATGGTGAACACCGCGTCCACCTTCGCCACGGCGTCCTTGGTCACCGTGACGGCGACGTCGGCCGGCTCGTCCCAGTCAAGAACGTCGTAGAAGGACACCGTGTAGCCCCCGACGACGAGATCCTTGACCACCTCGCCGCCCTTGTGGTAGGTCTCTCCGTCGAGAGTCCAGCGGGCCTCCACCGGGCCGTCGATGTTCACCTGGACGGACCCGAGGTGCCTCTTGTAGGCCACCTCGGCCTTCGCAAGCGTGTCGCGGGCCACGGTCACGGTGATCTGCTCCGGCTCGTCCCAGTCCGCCACACTGGAGTAGGAGATGGTGTGAGTGCCGACCACCACATCCTTCACGACTTCGCCGCTGGCGTAGCTCCCCTGACCGTCCAGTGCCCAGGTGGCCTCCGCCGGCTCTGTTATCTCGACCGAGATCGACCCCCGGTGCTCTGTATAGGCGGCCTCGACGCTCGCCACGGAGTCCCTCGCGACGACAGCCTGCGCCCTCTCGGGAGTGAACCAGTCGGCCACGTCCGAGAACACCACCGTGTACTCGCCAACCGGGAGGCCTTCCACGGTCTCGCCGCTCGCGTGCTGCCCGTCCGCGCCCTCGATGCTCCACCTCGCGGAGTCCGGGCCCTTGATGGACACGTTGAGAGAGCCGACGTGCCTCTGGTACTCGCGATCTATCTCCGCCACCGCGTCGCGCGTGACGGTCGTCTGCGCCGGGGACGGGCTGTCCCAGTCGCGGACGGCGGAGAACGATATCGTGTAGACCCCGGTGGGTATCCCTTCCACGGTCTCGCCGCTCGCGTGCAGGCCCCTTCCGTTTATCGCCCAGCTGGCGTCCTCGGGCCCCACTATGGTAGTCCTGATGGCGCCCGTGTGACGCTTGTACTCGCCGGAGGCCGCAGTCACCGCGCCCTTTTCCACCTGGACCGAGACGTCGGAGGGGCTGTCCCACTCCGCCACCCCGGAGAAGGAGACGCGGCACTCGCCGGTGGGGATGTTCTCGACGGTCTCGCCGCTTCTGTACGATCCTATCCCGCCAAGGCTCCAGCGGGCCTCCTCCGGCCCCTTCACAGTGACCGTCAGCGACCCGGTCTGTCTCTTATAGATGCCTCTCACGGCCTGGGGGGCGTTCTTGGGAACGGTGACGGTCTGCGGCGCCGGCGCGTCCCATCCGGGGACCTCCTCGAAGGTCACCTTGCGCTTCCCCGCGACCTTTGCCACTGTACTGCCGTCCTCGTAGGCATCCTTTCCGTCCAGCGTCCATCGAGCCGACGCCGGTCCCTCGACCGTGACCCAGATGGAGGCGTTCTGCTGAATGTACTTGGCGTCGCGGGTCGTCTTCGCGTCGCGCTCCACC
Organism: Synergistota bacterium; assembly: GCA_022704435.1. Classification (GTDB taxonomy): domain Bacteria; phylum Synergistota; class Synergistia; order Synergistales; family Aminobacteriaceae; genus JAAYLU01. Next base: position 20,048 of record JAKJGK010000018.1, read on the forward strand.
GCCACCAGCGAATCCGCAGGTCTGGCCCACAGATCCACGTCCGAGAAGGATACGGAGTGCTGTCCGGCGGGCAGGCCGGTCAGGGTGCGACCGCTCTCGTAGCTGCCCTTGCCGTCCAGGCTCCAGCGCGCCGAGGCCGGACCCTCCAGCACGACCCTGAGCGAGCCCCTCGGATTCTTGATCGCCGCCCCGATGTCCAGGGCGCCTCCCGAGGCCACCTTGCCGGACAGGGGTTGACCCCTGTCGGCGAACTCGACCAGGCGGGTCTTCAGCTGCGCTGCGGTCATGCCGGGCGCCGACGAGGCCAGCAGGGTCGCCGCGCCGGACACGAAGGCGGACGCCGCCGACGTACCGCTGATCATCTTGTACCCGCCGTCTGACGCTGTGCTAAGTATCTCGAAGCCGGGGGCGGCGATGTCAACCACCGAGCCGTAGTTCGAGAATTTGGCGGGAGATCCGTCCTTCGCGACGGCTGCGGCGGATATCAACCCGGCGGAGGAGAGGGAGGCCGGGTAGATCCTGTTCCCCTTGTAGCCGCCGCCCGCAGCGTCTATGTTCTGTCCCTCGTTGCCGGCAGCGGCCACGAGCAGCACCCCCGCGTCCGACAGTGCGCCGCAGGCCACTGCGAGCGGGTCGGCCTCGGGATCGTCGACCGTCGGCGTCCACGCCCCGAACGACATGTTCGCCACCCGGATGTCGAGCCCCTTGCTCTTCTGTCCGATCACATAGTCCAGGCCCGCTATGACGTGAGCGTAGCTCCCCGCTCCGGTGCCGTCCAGCACCTTGACGCCCAGCAGGCGGACCGTCCAGTTCACGCCCGCGATGCCGACGCCGTTGTCGCCCACCGCCCCGATGATCCCTGCTACGAGCGTGCCGTGTCCGTTGTCGTCCATCGGGTTCGTCCCGTTGTTGATCAGGTTCCTGCCGATGTTGCCGTCCTTGTCGCGACCGATGTTGGCGGCCAGGTCCCCGTGCTCGTAGTTGATGCCGGTGTCGAGCACGGCGACGTAGATCCCGTCGCTGCCGGTGGTCGTCTCCCACGCATCCTCGGCTTTCACGTGGCTCATGCCCCAGGACGACGGATGCTCCGGGTCGTCGGGCGCTCCCAGCATCTTGACGATGTAGTTCGGGGTCGCTCCCTTCACCCCCGGCTGCGAGCGAACCTCGGCCAAGAGTTCGTCGACGGTCTTCTCCGTCGACTTCAGCTGGAAGATGCACTTGCCCGACGCCTCCGCTATCGCCTCGTAGGTGCGGATCACCTTAGAGCCGGTTGCCCCCGCAACGCGCTCCGCAAGGCCCGCAACGTCCGGCGCTCCGCCGGGAGCGTCCATCACGACGAGCACGTCGCCCCTGACGAACTCGAGGTTGGGCGCCTTCGGCTGCGCCGCCGCGCAGCCGCTGAACAGGAACAAGAAGAGCAGGATTACCGCCAGTTTCGTCTGTTTCATTCCCTTCACCATCCATCCCTGCTGCGAAATTATAAGACTGAACGCCGACCGGCGTCCTCCGCCTGCAGTTGTTCACTGCGCATTACGGCTCAATTATCGTACACGATCGCCCCCAGATGTCAATCGGAAGGGGCGTCCCGACGGGCACTCGTGCGGCATATTTCATCCTTACTCAACTCCGGGCGACACCATCACGCGGTCTTCCCGAGCCTGCCCCTCACCCCCCAGACCAGCCTGTACACGGGCGGTATCAGGAAGAGGGCCAGCACTCCCCCGGCTATCAGCCCTCCTATCGACACGATCGCCATCGGGGAGCGGTAGGAGCCGCCCTGGCCGATCCCCATGGCGAGCGGGATCATCGCGATCACGGACGTCGCGTCGGCCATTATTATCGGGCGCAGGCGCACCCTGCACGCCTCTATTATCGCGGATGCCGGGTCGCTGCCCTCCTTTCGGAGGATCTCGGCGAAGTCGACGATGACTATCGCGTTGTTGACCACAAGTCCCACCAGCATGATGACCCCCATCAGCCCGTAGACGGACAGGGGGGTCGCGGTCAGCACCAGCGACGGGACCACGCCGATTATCGACAGGGGCACGGTGAGCATTATCACGAGCGCGAAGACGAACGACTCGAGTATGGCGGCGATCATCAGAAAGGTGAGGAGTATCGCGAGGCCTAGCGCGAAGTTCAGCGTGCCGAAGTTCTCCTGAATCGACCTGATCTCCCCCGCGTAGGAGATACCGTACCCCGGAGGAAGCGTCGTCCGCTCCAGCCGACTCCTTATCGCCCTGTACACGTCTCCGACGGTCACCCCCTGCACGTCCGCCTCCACCGTGATGGAGCGCTGCCTGTCCTTGCGCAGTATCTGGGTCGGCCCCATGGTGTGCCTGAGCGAGGCCAGGTCCCCCAGCGACACGAAGCCGGCGGCCGTCGGGAAGGGCAGGTCCGGAAGCTGGAAGGGGGTGGCCACCTCGTCCGCCTTGAGCTTTACCAGGATGTCGTACTCCTTGCCCGCCTCGCGGAAGACCCCCGCCCTCAGTCCCGTCACGTAGCCGCGCAGCATGTCGGACAGGCTCTCGGCGTTGAAGTTCAGCCTCGCCATCCTCAGGCGGTCCGGGATCATCTGGATCTCGGGGCGGCCAGTCCTCCAGTCGAGGTCGACGTCGACCACTCCGTCGATGCCCCGGAGCGCGTCCATGATGGTGACCGCGAGGTCGTTCAGCGTGTCGACGTCCTCCCCCCTGACCACCACCTGGATCGGCTTTCCGCGCACACCTCCGCGCCCGCCGCCGGCCGACACGCTGGCCTTGACGTCGGGAAGCGACGCCAGCAGAGGGCGAAGGGGGGCCGCGAAGGCGAAGCTGGACGGCCTGTCGGGGGCGTCGTCAAGGTAGATCCGCACCTGCGACCTGTTGAGCCCCGACCTGGAGCCCCCTCCTCCTATGACCACGCTCGCGCCCGACACGTGCGGCAGGGTCAGCACGTGGCTCTCGACCTGCCTGGTCAGCCTGTCGGTCATGGCCAGCGAGGCCGACGCCGACGTCTCCATGCTGATCGACACCTGCCCCTCGTCCGACATCGGGAAGAACTGGAAGCCGACCCTCCCAGCCAGCATCGCCGAGCCCGCGCACAGGGCGGCGAAGAGGAGTATGGTCGTCACAGGGAACCGGACGGATAGCCGAACCAGCACGTGGTGCAGTTCCTCGAACCCCTGGTAGAGCCACTGCCACCACCCGGTGAGCATGCGGTTCAGGCCCGAGGGGCCGGAGGCGCGCCCCATGCGCGCGGCCAGCATCGGGGTCACGGTCAGCGCCACCCACAGGGAGAACAGGGTCGAGAAGACCACCGTCATAGCGAAGGGGTTGAACATCTGTCCCATAGGCCCCCCCGCCAGGGCGATCGGGATGAATACGCCAAGGTTGGTGGAGGTCGTGGACAGGACCGCCAGCGCTATCTCCCTCGTACCGAGTTCGGCGGCCTCGAGCCTGTCGTGGCCGAGCTCCCTGTACCTGATGATGTTCTCTATGACCAGTATGGAGTTGTTCACGAGTATGCCGGTCGAGATGGCCAGGCCGAGCGTGGTCATCAGGTTGAGGGTATAGCCGGCCAGCACCATGGGCATGAAGGTCGCCACGACCGCGGTCGGCATCACGAAGGCTACCAGCAGGGTCACCGACAGGCGCCTGAGGAACAGGAAGAGAATAAGCCCGGTCAGCAGGGTGCCTATGATCATGTCGCGGAATACGTTCCAGATGGACTCCGATATCAGCTCCCCGTCGTCGAACGGGATGGCCATGGAGAAGCCGGGCGGGAGGTCCGGCACTATGACGTCCAGGAGCTCGCGCACTGCGCGGCTCGCCTTGACCACGTTGCCGTCGGGGACGGCGGTGAGGTAGAGGATGAAGGAGTCGCTGCCGTTGTAGCGCGCGAGGCGCCGCACCTCCGCCGTGGAGTCCGTGACCGTCGCGATGTCGGCCAGCCGCACCGACACCCCGCCGGACAGCGGGATCTGAAGCTCCTCCAGCTCCCGCACGGTCGTCGACTCTCCGACCACGCGCAGGATCGACTCCTGGTCGCCGAGCGATATGCGCCCCGACGGGGAGCTGTAGTTGCCGCTCTTTATCACGTTCGTCACCTGGCGTATGCCGAGGCCGAGGCTCGCCAGCGCCACCGGGTCGAGGTCGACGTGGATCTCGCGCGTCAGCCCGCCGTCCAGCGTCACGTCCGCCACGTCCGTCACCTGCGACAGCCTGCGCTGAACCCTGTCCTCGAGTATGTCGAACGCCCTCTGCGGCGGCAGGGTGGAGGTGAACACGATCGACATGAACGAACGGGCGTTCATGTCGAACTTCCTGACCACAGGATCGTCGGCGTCCTCGGGCAGCCGGACCGTCCTGACGCGGTTCGCCACGTCCAGCGCCGCGTCAGCCAGATCCACGTCGGCATCGAACTCCACGAAGACGAAGGACGTCCCCTCCAGCGACGTGCTCTCTATCCTCCTGCTCCCCTGCACCTGGCTTATCGCGTCCTCGAGCGGCTTGGTCACCAGGGTCTCCATGTCCTCGGGCCCCGCCCCGGTGTACCGAGTCACCACGGAGACGAAAGGGACCTCGATCTTCGGCAGAAGGGAGATGCCCATGCCGTTCATCGCCGACAGCCCGAGCAGCACCGCCAGGATGACGATCACCAGGGTCAGGACCGGACGCCTGATCGATACGCCGATTATGCCCATCTAGTCGCCGTCTCCCCCGGCATGCAGCACTCCGTCGGAGACCGAAACCCTGGCCCCGTCGTACAGGCTGCCGGCCCCCAGCTTCGCCACCCTGTCGCCGGGCGCAAGACCGGAGAGCACCTCGACAACGCCGCCGCTCCCCTCCCCCGCCTCTATGTCGCGGCGCGCCGCCCTGTCACCCTCGACGACGAACACGTACGGACGCCCGTCCTCCCGAAGAATGCACTCGTACGGGATCGCTATCGCGCCCTCCTTGCTCACCATGCGAACCTCCATCCGCACGTAGTCGCCCGGTATCAGCGAGCAGTCGGGCGGAAGCCTCACTATGCCGCGGAAAAAGCCGGTCTGAGGGTCCGCCTCAGGGTCCATTCGAAATATGGTCCCCGTCGTCTCGCCGCCCCACGGAGCCCTGACCAGCACCTCCATCCCGGG
>JAKJGK010000124.1 GCA_022704435.1 Synergistota bacterium
TCCTTTACGACCTGGTGGGCAAGCTGGTGGAGGAGACGGGCCTGACCCGGCGTGCCATCGCAGCGATCTTGACCGGTATGGAAAGGGCAGTATTCGACCAGTTCGGCGACAATCCGGAGGAGTTCATAATCCGCGCCGCCAACATCGTCAACGAGCAGAAGGCCACGGCCATCATAGAGCACATCGTCTACGACAAGCTGACGGAGACTTTTACGACGGACATCTTCACCGAACCCGGCCTGAAAAAGGGCGTGCTTGGCGTGAACGCCATGAAGGCAGAAAGGCATCTGTACGATCATGTCCTCTACGATTCCGCCAACGAGCGTGACTTCGCCTCCGAGCTCGAGGCGCACGGCCAGGAGGTCGAGGTCTACGTGAAGCTGCCAAAGGGTTTTTATATAAGCACTCCGGTGGGCAAGTACAATCCCGACTGGGCGATCGCCTTCCGCGAGGGGAAGGTGAAGCATGTCTACTTCGTCGCGGAGACCAAGGGCGACATGTCCTCATTGGAGCTGCGCAAAATAGAGGAGGCGAAAACCCGCTGCGCCCGCGAGCACTTCCGCGCCATCAGCGGGGAGAACGTCAAATACGATGTCGTGGACAGCTACGAGGCGCTCTGGGATCTAGTCAGGGGGTAGACCGGAAGAAGCTTGAAACACCTCTGTCAGGAGCCTATAATGCAACAAAGAGGCATACGATGAGAAATCCCTGCGGTAGTTCGACGGCCTTGCAGTTATTCCGGAGACCTTGCGTCTCACCGCACTTCAAGTTGCATCAAAGAGGAGAGTGGACTTTGTGATCGACATGGTACGGCTCGCCAATTTCGGTCCTCTGGCCTCGGTGGAATGGAGTTCGCTGGGCAAGCTTAACCTCGTCATCGGCGAAAACGGCGCAGGCAAGACCTTTCTTCTGAAGACCCTCTATGCTGTTGTCCGCTCCTTGGAGATGTTCGGGCGAGGCGATGAACGCCAGTCTTCCATTTCGGAGATTCTGGCGAGGAAACTTTACTGGACTTTTCAAGCCGACAAGATAGGCGACCTGGTGAGCAAAGGAAGCCGGAATCCTCTCTCGTTCGAGGCGCTAGTCAACGGCCGGAAAATTGCGTTTCAATTCGGCAGGGACACGTCGAAACAGATCATCAGCGAGCTTTACGACGCTACTCCTCTGGAGGGAAACTCCGTTTTTCTGCCCGCGAAAGAGGTTCTTTCTCTTCATCATATTATCCTGAAGTCCAGGGAGGTCGACCAGCTTTTCGGTTTCGATGACACCTATTTCGACCTCGCGAAGGTGTTGAACATCAACCCGACGAAGGGTAAGAATTTCCCGGAGTTCGCCGCCTCTCGAAAAAACCTTCGAGAACTGCTGGGCGGAAGAATGGAGTACGACGAAGCTGATCATCGCTGGACGTTCAAAAAAGGCAACGAGAAATATGCTCTCGGCATCATTGCCGAGGGCGTTAAAAAACTGGCGATACTGGACACGCTGCTCGGCAATCGCTATTTATCCCCTCAATCGATTGTATTCATAGATGAAGTGGAGGCAGCTCTTCATCCGAAGGCAATCTCGGTGTTTCTGGACGTTTTGGCTCTGTTGGCGGAAAGAGGGATCCAGTTCTTCATGGCGACCCATTCCTACTTCGTGCTGAAAAAGTTGCTGCTTATCAGCCGGACAAAAGGGATCTCCATCCCGATTCTATCTTCGTCAGGGGGCGTCTGGACCACAGGCGATCTCGCCGACGGAATGCCCGACAACCCCATAGTGGATGAATCCGTACGTCTTTATGAAGAGCAGGTGGAGTTGAGCCTCGGGTGAATCGAAAGAAAACAGTGGTAATCAAGGAATCCGGAATGGAATTCGGCCCCTTCGATGAAGAGGTCTTCTTTCATATCGAGAAAAGCGGGCTTTATCAGCATGTCAATTCCGGCGGGGGTGTCTCTGCTGCGGAATTTCTGCTCCTGCGTTGCAAGACTCCGAGCTCGGCGGAGGCGTCATCACTTTGGGTCGTCGAGGCTAAATCGTCGTCTCCCAGGCCCGAAAGCAATATCCGTTTCAGGGAATTCATCGAGGAGATCAAGTCGAAACTCCACGACAGCCTCTGTCTTGCAATCGCCGCGCTCATGGGGCGACATGCCTCTCGTTGCGACCTGCCGGAGCGCTTTCACGAACAGGACTGGTCTACCATCGTGATAAAACTGGTTCTCGTCATCAACGGGCACGACAAGAAATGGCTGGAGCCTGTCAGCGACGCTCTCCAAAAAACCTTCAAGCCGATCGCCATGATATGGGGTTTCTCCTCGGGCGATGTTGTTGTGATCAACGACGAGATGGGCGTGAGACATGGACTTGTGCGGAAGGAATAGACGACGAACCGGCTTTGCAATGCCGTGTCGCGGAATGTAAAGCTATGATTGGCAGTTGCGATATTTCGAGGCTCCGAGGATGAATAGCGAGCTCGCAGCTGAAAATCGGCGCCCTGTATCGAAACATAGCGCAAGTCGAAGCGAAAGGAGTGCGCGAGCGCAGATTTCAATCTCGCGAAGCGAGGTTCATTGGCTTTGGCGGCAGCCTGTTAGAAGGGAGGCGAGACGATGCTGCGAAGCATCATGCTCAGGAACTTTCTTTCCTACGGTTCTGCAGGGGTGGAGATACCTCTGGGGGCGCTGAACATTATCATCGGACCGAACGGCTCGGGGAAGTCAAATCTAGTCGAGGCGATGGCCCTCCTGCAGTCGGCTCCTTCGCGGCTGGATGCACCGATTCGAGAAGGTGGCGGCGTCCGCGATTGGCTTTGGAAGGGAGCGGAAGGTGTTCCGACAGCATCCTTGGAGGCCATTGTCGCGCCTATGCAGGCCAGTCCTAAGACAATGCCTTTGCGCTACCGTCTCGACTTTACAGAGTCTCGAGGTCGGTTCGAGATCACCGATGAACGCATTGAGAACGCAGAGTCCTGTCAAGGCAATGACGAACCCGTATTCTACTATCGTTACGAGTACAGCCGCCCCGTGTTGAACGTAAGGTACCCCGACGAGAAACGGCAGACGCGAACCCTTCGACGGGAGGACGTCGATCCTTCGAGGTCTATTCTTGCCCAGCGTCAGGATCCGGATATCTATCCGGAGATCACGTGGCTGGCAGAGACATTCGACAACATCCGTATCTACCGCGACTGGCCCATCGGTCGCCTCTCGCCGATGCGCCTGCCGCAGCCTGCCGACCTCCCCAACGGATGGTTGGAGGAGGATGGCTGCAATCTCGGCTTGGTTCTCAATCGTCTGCGGAGGGACGGCGAGGCGAGGAACAGGCTAGTGGACATGTTTCGGGCAGTCTACGCCGAGGCGGACGACTTCGACGTGATGATAGAGGGAGGAATGGTTCAGGTCTTTGTCCGCGAGGGGCGCTTCAACTTCCCGGCGACAAGGCTCTCTGACGGCACCCTTCGGTACCTCGGTCTGCTTGCGATACTATGTGATCCCGCTCCTCCGCCGCTCGTCTGCATCGAGGAGCCTGAGATCGGCCTGCATCCTGATCTGATCAACCACGTGGCGGACGCGCTCCGCCTGGCTGCGGAGAGGACGCAGCTCGTGGTGACGACTCATTCCATCGGCCTTGTGGATGCTTTCACCGAGATCCCCGACGTGGTTCTGGTCTGCGAGAAGGAAGAAAGCGGCACATCGATCCAGCGGCTTGACAAGGAACGTCTGCGCCCTTGGTTGGAGAAATACAGTCTGGGCAACCTGTGGGTCAGCGGCGAGATTGGAGGCAACCGATGGTGAGCAGGTCGGGGGAACGCTCTGTCAGGTTGTATGTTGAAGGAGGCGGTGATTCGAACCGTCTGCGATCTAGATGCAGAGAGGGTTTCCGAGCCTTTCTGGAACGCGCGGGTTTCAAGGGGCGAATGCCGCGGATCGTAGCGTGCGGAGGGCGTCAGTTTGCCTACGATAGATTCAGAACGGCCTGTCTGGCGGGCGAAGAGGGAGCCATGCTTTTGCTCGACAGTGAGGACAGGGTCTCTGTTTCTTCTCCCTGGGAGCATTTGCGAAAAGAGTTTCAAATGTCGCGTGGCTTCGGGGATGCACGATGCCATCTCATGGTTGTCTGCATGGAGTCATGGTTTCTGGCCGACAGAGAGGCCCTGTCGCGTTTCTTCGGTCAAGGATTCAACGACGGAGCGCTGCCCAAACGATCTGATATCGAAGAGATATCCAAAGACGAAGTCTATCGGTGTTTGCAAAATGCCAGCGTCGACTGTAAAACGAAGGCCCCCTACGGCAAAGGGGAGCACTCCTTTTTGATTCTGAAAATAGTCGATCCGAGAAAGGTAGCCGCATCAAGCCCGTGGGCTGCGCGCTTCTTAAAGACTCTGGATCTTTTCTTGTAAAGATGCTAACGGATCTTAGGACAATGCTGCCAACTATAATTCCAGGAATCTCTGCTTAAGTACCTTTTTATCTGCTGAGACCGCTGAGCCAACGGCCCTCGTGATGAGCAAATCGCAGTTGACCATAGTTACCTTTATATTCAGTCTTAAGAAATGAGCCTTGTTGCGATAAGCGCCAAACCATAAACCCCACAAGCCTTAATGGTATAATTGCCATTACCAATGGTGCCGATGCATCCTGCATCGGATTAGTCATAAAAGTCTGAACGAAGGAGGTGGCGCGATTGGTGGATTTAAGGCCGGGAAGAGTGGCCAGGGTCGACCTGACGAGACGAACGGTCGAGACAACCGAGGAGCGCGACTTCTACCGCTACCTCGGGGGGCGCGGGTTCGGCGTTCGAGAGCTCATGCTGAGGCTCCCCGCCGGGATCGACCCGCTGTCGGAGGAGAATATTCTGGTCTTCGCGGCGGGCAGCCTCACCGGGACGGCGTTCCCGGGCAGTTCCAGGATCGCCCTGGTCACGAAGAACCTGCTCAGCGGAGGGATCTCCACGTCCAACGGGGGCGGCGACCTGGGCCCCAGGATGAGGCAGGCGGGGTTCGACGCGCTCGTGGTGACGGGGCGCTCAAAGACGCCGTGCTGGATCCTTCTCAAGGACGGCGCGGTCGAGATCAGGGACGCCTCCGGGCTCTGGGGGCAGTCCGTCTCCCGGACCGCGGAAATGGTCAAGGAGATCGCGGGCGACCCTAGGGCGGAGACCGCCTCGATAGGGATAGCGGGGGAGAGGCTGGCCGCGATATCCTGCGTGATGATAGGCGAGGCTCACGCCCTGGCCTGGGGCGGCTCGGGCGCGATCATGGGATCGAAGAATCTGAAGGCCGTCGCAGCCTCCGGCCGCGAGCCGGTGGTCGCCAGCGACCGGAGGGCTTTCCTCGAGGAGAGCCGCAGGTACTCGTGGGTGCTGAGGTCCTCTTCCGCCTCGGCCGCGATCAGCGAGGGCGGCACCCACGGGATGGCCGGGGTGGGCGGGTGGAGCGGCAGGGTGCCCACCTCGGTGCGGAATCTCCAGGAGGAGTTCTGGGAGGCCGAGAAATCGGCCCGGGTGAACGAGAGCGCGTACCGTCCCATGGAGACGGGTCGGACGTCCTGCTGGAACTGCCCTCTGGCGTGCTTGCACATGTACGAGAGCGAGCGGGACGGGGAGACGGTCGAGGTGGAGGGAATGCACGCCAACTCGGTGAGGGGGCTTGGCTCGAACCTCGACATGGACGATCCTCTCGCGCTGCTGGAGGCCCACAGGCTGTGCAACGACTCCGGGCTCGACGTGGACGGCGTCGCCGCGGCGCTCGGCTGGGCGATGGAGTGCTACGAACGCGGAATAATCGGCCCCGATGATACCGACGGTCTCGAACTGCGCTGGGGCGACTCGGAGGCCATCCTCTCCCTGATCCGC
>JAKJGK010000125.1 GCA_022704435.1 Synergistota bacterium
CCTCCTGCCGCAGGGGAAACACCTGCACCTACCCAAGAGGAAAAGGAAGAACAGGCGGAACCCGTCGAGCAAATACCTCGACCTACCATCATCACGCCCGAACAAGAAAAAGGCGACGAACAGCCCGCCGCCGTTGCTGTTGAACTAGAAGAACCTGTTCAACCCGAGATTGAAGCACAGGAGCAACCGACACCCGAACCCGCGGCTCAAGCCAAAGCCAGCTATGACATAATGCTGGGCGTTAATGGCGACTCACCGCAGTACGGATTACTCGGAGAGGTATCCGGCAGGAAAATAGCGCTGGACCTCAACCACACCCACACGATCAGTCTCTTTGGGGTTCAAGGTGGTGGCAAGAGCTACACCCTTGGGACAGTCATTGAGATGGCTTCCATGCCGCTTCAGAACATTAACGTGCTGCCAAGCCCACTCGCCACGGTCATTTTCCATTACAGCCCGACTCAGGACTATGCGCCGGAGTTCACCTCGATGATTAATGCCAACTCGGTGGATGAAGAGATTCGCATCCTTCGTGAGCGTTACAAGGCCAACCCGGAAGCTCTTAAGGATGTCCTGATTCTTACCCCAGCCAACAAGGTGGATGATCGCCGGACCGAGTACCCGGATATCAAGGTTAAGCCGATTGCCTTTTCTGCCTCCGAACTCAAGGCGTCTCACTGGAAATTCCTAATGGGAGCGATAGGTAGCCAGAGCATGTATATGCGGCAAATCAATCTCATCATGCGGGGGCTGCGGGATAACCTGACCTTCGATGCCTTGCGAGCAGGCATCGATAACTCTGGCCTGTCCGATCACCTGAAAGAGCTGGCGCATATGCGTCTGCTGTTCGCCAGCGAATATATCGATGATAACCAGCGTCTCCAGAATCTGATTCGTCCAGGCCGATTGATCATCGTGGATCTGCGCGATGAATACATCGAAAAGGACGAGGCCCTCGGTCTGTTCGTGGTGATGCTGCAGATTTTTTCGGAAGCAACCTATCAGGGAAGCGCTTTCAATAAGCTGGTGGTTTTCGATGAAGCCCATAAGTACATTGAGAACGATGATCTGGTTACTGGCCTGGTCGAGGTTGTCCGTGAAATGCGGCACAAGGGAACCAGCATCATGGTTGCCTCCCAGGACCCCCCATCGGTCCCGATCTCGCTAATCGAGCTGTCTTCGCAGATCATCATGCATAAATTTAACTCGCCTGCATGGCTGAAACACATCCAGAAGGCGAATGCCGCTCTTGGCGAGCTTACCTCAGACAAGATGAGCCATCTTGGTGCCGGCGAAGCCTACGTTTGGTCGAGCAAAGGCTCTGACGATTCCTTCACCCGTGGCGCGGTGAAGATCAAGTGCCGCCCTCGCATTACACAACATGGCGGCAGCACCAAAACGGCCGTGGGTCGGTAAAGAAGATCTTTTTAAGAGGCACCAAATTAGGGCTTCCCAAACAACTCACGCACAATCTTCCAGAGAGGTTGTGTCAAGGGTCTTTCTTTCTTTTTTCGGGTTTATAAGCCGATAGGGCCCAGATCACCTTATTCAGAGAGCTCTCGTTCAAGCCAATCTGGAAGCCCTGTACGCCCAGGATTAGAACCTGCAAGAACAATAACTGGATTAATAGCTGGACTTACGTACTCGTGTTGTCAAGTCCATTTTAGTGTGTAAATTGGCATTCGGTCATCTTCGTGCATCCGTCCTTGTATCCTCTTTTCTCCACTTGCCTAGCGCGACTGGAAAACCCGGCGAAACAGAGCCACCCTCGCGGAGTTCAAGAGCCACCGGCGCGCTCTGCGAGAGCCACTCGCCGCGCTCATTGAGAGCCACCCGACGCGCCGGTTCGGAGCCGGTCACGTAATGCTTCGCAACGCTCCTGTAAGATCGAATCACTGCTGAAGGCAGAATTTTGATCTTAGGAGGGATTCAATTGTCAGAGTTTCTATTCATGTAAGGGCCGTCTAGGGCGCCCTCAGCCAGCGCAGGGGCGCGGCCTTGCACGGAGTGTCCAGGAACACGGTGTCGCTGTATCTGCGGCATGCGCGGGAACAGGGGTGGCTCACCCTCGAGGACCTTGAAAACATCGACGAGAGCGAGGCGGCGGCAATATCTCCACGAATCTCGTCCACGTCCAAGGACACCTCCTTCGCAATGCCCGACTTCGATCACGTCCACGCAGAACTCGCCAAGCCCGACGTCACCTTGAAGGTGCTGTGGAACTCGGAGGGGCGCAGGAGGCCGTCGGGGATTTCCAGGTTGCTAAAACAGTTCTCCCCGGCAAAGTCTGCTAATCCGTCTCTTCTGCTGTCGCGCTTCTTTCCGCTTCTTGTCGCTGCTTCGATCGTTTCAGCCGATTGTCCAAGTCCTGAAGGTGTTGTGAAGGTGGCCTCCGATACGACCTCTCCAGGAACTCCCTCTGCTGTTCCTCCTGTTTTTAGCAACCCGGAAATCCCCAAAGTTGCAAGGATTTTTCCCCAGTACGTGGGTGGGGATTTTCCTCACCCTTCTTTTCGCATAAGGGAGTTTCTCACTCGATTGCTGGGGCCGTCGAACAGCAACAGGTAGCTGTGGTGCACAAGGCGGTCTATCATGGCCGCCGTCATCTGCTCGTCGTAGAATATCCCCACCCATCTGCTGAATTCGAGATTCGTCGTTATTATCACGCTCCTCCTTTCGTAGCTGTCGGAGATTATCTGGAAAAGAAGCTGGGCTGCCTCCCGGTCCAGGGGGACGTACCCCCATTCGTCGCAGATCAGCAGGTCAAGCTTGGAGATTGCCGTCATAAGCTTGCCGAGCCTGCCGGTCTTCTTCGCCTCGGAAAGGCGGTTGACCAGGTTGGCGGTGCGGTAGAAGCCGGTGCTCAGTCCCCTACTGCACGCCTCAACTCCTATGGCGGTGGCGAGGTGGGTCTTGCCGGTGCCGACGTTGCCGTAGAGTACGAGGTTCTTCCTCTCGTCGACGAAGCGGGTGTCCGCGAGGTACTCCGGAGTGACTCCGGAGGGGAGCTTCACTTCGTCGAACCGGTAGTCGGCGAATGTCTTGAGGCTGTAGAAGCCGGCCGCCTTCAGGAGACGGTCCCTTCTGCTCTTCTCCCTGTGCTCCACTTCGAGCTTCAGGAGTTTCAGGAGGTATTCCTCCCTGCTCTCGGCCTCCACCAGCCCGCTGTTGTCCGCCAGGTTCCTGCTCAGCTTCAAGCGCTTGCAGCATGCGAGCAGTTCGTCTTTCGTCTCCCCCGTTAGCATGGCAGTCTTCCTCCGGCGACGAGGAAGCTGTCGTAGACTTCCGACTGGAAGGGGACCTTGGGCAGTTGCGGCAGGTTCGGCAGTATACCCTCGTCTATCGCCATGCGGTCGGAGGGGTGTTCTCCGTGCAGGTGGCCGTGGATCGCCAGAAGGCTGTCAAGGTCCTCGAGTCCTCTGCTCGCCGCCTCGGACACGCTCCTGACGGCCCGCTCGAATCCGTCTTGCTCGCTCAGCAGGGCGAGCGCGCGCAGCACCTCTCTTTGGCCGCCTCTGTCCTTGCCGTCGAGGTATCGGCGCAGCGCGTCCGGAAGCATGTCCCACGCGCCGCTGTACTTCATGGCGCCGGGGTTGCGGGAGAGCTGCGTCAGGTAGGGCAGCCAGTCCATCTCCTCCTGCTTCGAGGAGCCGTAGAGCCTGCGGTGCGTCGTTATGGGACGGTGGTTCTCGTCGAGCGGCACGACGCTGCCGGCGGTCATCCGCACGAGCACTCTGCCGCCGGCGTGCCTGGGGGCGGTGGAGTAGGTGTGGTTGCTACCGAGCTTGAACTTGCCCCACAGGTCGGTCTTCACCGTCGCGTAGTTCGCGCAGTCGTACTCGACCGCGGGAAGAGGACGCAGGGCCTCCTTGTCGTCAAGGTGCAGGGTCTCTATGCTGTCGTCCTTTCTGTAGTGCTCCCGGCGGTTGTCCTCGTCGCACATGCGCAGAAGCTCTTCGTTGTAACGCTCGAGACTCTCGATCTCCGGCACGGGGACGAGCAGGTTGCGTCTGTAGTAGCCCACCTTGTTCTCTACGTTGCCCTTCTCGTGTCCGGCGTTCGGATTGCAGAAGGCGGACTCGAAGCCGTAGTGCTCCCTGAAGCGAATGAAGCCGTCGCACAGCTCCCGCTCGCCACCCTTGAGGACCTTCGTCACGACGGTGGACATGTTGTCGAACCATAGACGCCGGGGCACTCCTCCCAGGTGCTCGAAGACAGCCTTGAGCCCCTCGAGGAGGCATTCGCGGTTTTCCCCCCTGAAAAGCTGAAGGTAGCCGGCATTGCTGTAGGGGAAGGAGACGACGAGAAACTTCCCCGAGCGGCGGGTTCCGTTCTCGATGAAATCGGCGCTTCCGAAATCCACCTGCGCCTCCCCCGCCTTGTGAACGAGCGGGATAGCAGCGTCCGCGCCGGAATAGATCTCCTGCTTCTTCTCCTTGACGTAGGCGGCGACTGTCCGGTAGGAGCAGTCGAAACCCGGGCGCTCGTCCTTCAGCCGCTTGCACACGCGACGGGCCGTGTGCCTTTGCTTGACGCGCCCTTCCAAGTCGGCTTCGAGCCATTCGTCGATCGTCCTGGTGTAGGGCTTTAGCTTCGGTGACCGGCTCCCCTCCTTCCGGCGGGTCCGAGGGACTTCGTTGAAGTCGTCCATGTTTATGTACTTCCTGGCGGTCTTGCGGTCGACCTTAAACTCCGCCGCAACTTTCGTAATGCTGAGACCTTCGTTGAAATACGCCTTTCTGATATCATTGATCCGGGTCATTGTGAGCATCCTCCATTTCCCTCCCCCTGAAGTGTTTGGTTGACACTCAAAGGGTAACGGGGTTTGGTTTTGCTTTCAATGGCCCCTTTGCAATTTCGGGGAAATCACCCCTGCAAAACCGGGGAATTCCGCTCTGCAACTTCGGGGATTTCCATTATGCTATAAAGAAAAATGGAGGATGCCGTAGGGTTTTCTTTACCATGAAAAAGAGCCTCGAGCATACAAAGCACGATCCGCGGATACATGGTCAGGTTGATCTAAATACTGCTGTCAACGGTGGTCGGAATCACATTGAGGAAAATTCCAAAGGCGGTTATCCGGGGTGTTTTTCACTGACATCCCGTGCTATTACAGTCATCTCGTGCAAATACGATGACTGTATCTTAGGAGGAATCTGGATTTAATAAACTTTGGGCCGAGATACCTTCTCCCTTCGGCCCTCTGGATTATGCTTCGAGTCTTCCAGCTTTCCTATGAACCTTCACACTGCGGATGCGGCGCGCGGGTAGCAGTTGCGTCCTCTGTCTCCACCAGAGCAGTCGGACGACATAACAATTCTCTGTTTCCGCTACGGAGTTCACTCGGCGAAGGCGAGCATTCAGGCGTTCTAAAAGAATTTGCGAAAACTACAAACCGCAAGAAAGTTTCCGCCGCTTGACAAATCATAAAAAAGAGCCATATACTTTTTAACGGGCCTAAATGGAGAAATTACTCTATATTTCCAAAAGTAATTAAATAAAATGATGATCCGCATACCGAATATCAAAGCACTGCATAGCAAGAATATTCGAAGGGAGAATGCAGAATGAAAAACACCGGAAAAAGAAGTTTAGCCCTGTTGCGGTTCTTTGTCGCGGTATGTCTTATCCTCCCGCTTCAGCCTGCAACGCCTTGCTTCGCAGATCTGGCCACGGATCGTTATTCTTATTTCGAGGACCTGCCATTATTCAACCCATTGACGCCGCTTGAACCTGACGAGATGAGGATTACCTTCATGGGTTCGATGATTCCGCTGCCCGTGCGCCTCGCGCAGGCGGAGATGAGCGTTTTCGTCGAGG
>JAKJGK010000126.1 GCA_022704435.1 Synergistota bacterium
CGATGCACGCCACCCTGGCCCTGTCGTCGCCAACCGCCTTCAGCAGCCCGTCGGTTGCGCTGTGGCTGTCAAGCCCCCAGAACTCAGACGCGTCCCGGATCTCCACCTTGTCGTCCTTGATCCACAGGTACGAGGGTTTCGCTGCCTTGCCCTCGATGACGAGCATCAGCCATCCGGCGCGCGCGAGCTCCGCTCCCCAGAAACCGCCGGAGTTGCTGCTGGCTATCCGGTTGTTCAGCGGACTCTTCGTCACGACCATGTAGCGGCCCGCCGCGGGCGCGCTCTTACCCGTAAGCGGCCCCCCCGCGAAGATGATCTTGTTCTCGGGCGACAGCGGGTCGGTCCCCTTCGCCAGCTCGTCGTAGAGCATCTTCGTCGCGTACCCGCGCCCGCCTATGAACTCCTTCATAAGGCGCTCGTTCGGCTCCTCTTTCTTGACGGACCCCGTGGTGAGGTTGATGCGAAGAATCGATCCAAACTTGTTCATCAACAGTTCCCTCCCTCGACAGTATTAGTGAGTACCAGTATGTAGAAACGACAAGAAGGATGACGGCTCTGTGAGCCGCCATCCTTCTTTGCAAACACGGCCGGCGAAAAGATCGCTCTTTTCACCCTATGCCCTAGGTGTCTCCTGGAGACAGATCGGGTCGAAGGCGCGATATTTCTCTTCGTTGCGATTGTTGGGGCGAATTATCACGTATTAAATACTAAAACCCTGTACTTGTCAATTCTCGTACGCGCCATTTCCCTGTATAATCATAATGCGCATCAGGAGGTGAGAGTGTGTTGAGCTGGTTCGATTTTCTTCCTCTCAGGGCAGACCGGCACGGCTCCTGGCAGGTCGTCTCCTTCCTGGAGGTGCGGGAGGCGGCTCTGGACGAGGGGCTGACCCCGCTGCAGGCTGAGATACGCTGTCTCGAGCGCGGTTACGTGCCGTCCAGGTATGTGCGAAACATGGGCACCATAGGCCTGGACGGGCAGATAATCCTGCTGTCGTCCTCCGTGGTGGTGGTCGGATGCGGCGGCCTGGGCGGCCTGGTGGCGGACCTCCTTGCCCGCGCCGGGGTGGGGCGGCTGGTGCTGGTCGACGGGGATGTCTTCGACGAGACCAACCTGAATCGGCAGATCCTCGCCAGCGAGGAGAACCTGGGGCTGTCGAAGTCCAAGGTGGCGGCGCGCCGCGTCTCCGAGGTCAACGGGGCGGTGAGGGCGGAGGGGCGACAGTGCGTGTTCGACGAGTTCACCGCCGAGGGCATCCTGGAGGGGTGCGACCTTGCGGTCGACTGTCTTGACAATCTGCACACGAGGCGAGTCCTGTTCTCGGAGTGTCGAACGAGAGGAATACCGGTGGTGTCGGGCGCCATAGGGGGCTTCTGGGGCCAGGTTGGAGTCGCCATGCCCGACGAGAGGAACCTGTCGGAGTTCCTGTCGGGGGAGACGGACAGGGGCCTTGAGACCGAGACCGGCAATCCGGCCTTCACTCCGGCGGTGGTCGCGGCGCTCGAGTGCGCTCAGGCTGTTAAGCTCCTGACCGGCAAGGGCAGGCTGCTCAACGACCGGTTGTTGTGGATGGATCTCTCGGAGGACGAGTTCTCGCTGCTGCCGCTGACATGAACCGCGGCGTCCGGACGCAGGCCGGGGGATACGGAACGGGAGGGGGTGTTCTGTTTGAGTTTGTTTCAGTCCGCCGCGCCATATATTCTCTACGCATGCTCGGTCATCCTCGTCCCGCTCGGGATAAACCGCTTTCGCTCGGGTAGTCCGGTCAAGGGAGTTTGCGACCTGCTGGGCGCGGGTGTCATAGCGATCATGGCCTGGAGCATGGGCAACCCCTGATCCCGAATTGAAATGACGGAGGCGCTTTCCCCGCCGGTGTGGTAGAATCTCAAGGTTTCAATCCGACATAGAGCGGTATATTTCCATAGGGAGGTCAGTTTATGAGAAACATGAGCAAGGTGTTTGCGTCGCTCCTGCTGTTGGGGCTGTTCGCTTCCAGCGCGTTCGCCGCCGAGTCCGGCGCTGCGGTCGCCGCGAAGGAGCCCGCCGATCCCGACTCGGTGCTCGCGACGGTCGAGGGTGCCGAGATCAGGGTCAAGGATGTCGACGCCGTGATAGCCAGGCTGGATCCGCAGCGAGCCGCGATGTACGACAACGAGATGGGGAGGCGGGCCATCCTGGAGGAGCTTGTGAACGTGGAGCTGTTCGCCCTTCTTGGCGCGGAGCTCGAGGTCGAGAAGGACGCGGAGTTCATAAACATCATGGAGAGGATCAGGAAGGACATCGTCCGCCAGTTCGCCGTCGACGCGATAATGAAGGACGTGTCCGTCTCCGACGAGGAGGTCGCCGCCGAGTACGAGAAGAGGAAGGACTCCTTCAAGGTGCCCGAGACGGTGCGCGCGAGCCACATCCTGGTCGAGGACGAGGAGGCCGCCAAGAAGGTCAAGGCCGACCTGGACTCCGGGATGGCTTTCGACGAGGCGGCCAGGAAGCACTCGACCTGCCCGTCGAAGGAACAGGGCGGGGATCTCGGCTTCTTCACCAAGGATCAGATGGTCAAGGAGTTCGCCGACGCGGCCTTTTCCATGAAGGTGGGAGAGGTCACCGCCGAGCCGGTCAAGACTCAGTTCGGGCTGCACTTCATCAAGCTCGCGGAGCGGAAGGAGGCCTCTGTCCGCCCGCTGGACGAGGTTCGCGCCCACCTGACCGAGACGCTGCTCAATGAGAAGAAGGCCGAGATCTACAACAACAAGCTGAAGGAGCTCCGCGAGAAGTACAAGGTTGCGGTGAAAGAGGACGAGAAGAAGGAAAACGAAAAGAAGGAAGAGAAGACGGAAGAGGAGAAGTAGAGACTGTCTCGCTGTTGAAGGTCCTCGCGGCGCGGGCAGGGGTTGGAAGTCCTTCCTCCCCGCTCGCGCCGATCATGGTTGTCGGGGGGTGCAAGCCAGCCCGGACCGGATTGCGCCCGCCTGCCGGATATCGACTCGCATTGCCCGTGAGTTTTGCCGACCTGCCGCAATTGCCATTTCCAGCCATCTTCGTTTATTATTACGGAGTGTTCGAAAAATCACGGAGCGCGGCCTGCGGATGCAGGTTTTCAGGGGACTGTTCACGCGGAGACGATGGCTCGAGAACAAATTCATTTTGTCGCTTGCCAGTCGCCCGGCGAGACACCGTCCTCCACTGGGAGAAAACATATGGACTTAATCGGCTTGTTCCTGATCTTTTGCGCTCGAATCGTCGACGTCAGCTGCGGCACGGTCCGCATCCTCTTCCTCGTCAGGGGCAGGAGGGCGCTGGCGGCTCTCATCGGCTTCTTCGAGGTGATGATATACCTCACCGCCCTCGGGCACATTCTCGGAGGCGGCAGGGAATTGACCCTCGTTCAAATGGTGGTCTACTGCGCCGGCTTTTCCACGGGGAACTTCATAGGTTCGCTGCTGGAGGAGAGGCTGATGAACGCCTATGTATTCCTCGAGCTCATCATGGACCGGACGGAGGAGACCAGAAGGATGGTGGACGACATACGCGCCGACGGTTTCGGGGCCACGGTCCTTTACGGCAGGGGGCGCGACGGCGTCAGGGCCATAGTCAAGGTGATATGCCGCAGGAAGGACATCCCGGTGATAGTGGCGCACACGCATAACAAGGGGTTCATCTGCATCTCGGACGTTAAGGGGTGTTCCGGCGGGCACTTCCGCATGTTAAAAAAATAGAGACGGTCTTCACCACTGGTGCGCGTAAGGAAGGGGTGGCTTCATGAAGGGAAACGAGCCGGTCGCTCCCGAGGGGGGCGACACCAGGAGCCAGGCGGTACGCGGGGTGTCGTGCGCGGAGGGAAGTTGCGAGCTTGTGCAGCGCCTCGAAAAAGAGCTCGCCCGCCACAAGCGGGAGGAGCCGGTGTTGCGCGACATGGAGCGCCGCTACCTGGCGCTCCTGGACAGCCCTCTGCTCGTCATGATGATCGTACTCGACGGCAGGGTCCTGTTTATGAACCGGCGGGGGGAGGAGTTCTTCGGTTTCTCCATCCGCGAGCGCCCGCGTTTCCCTCTTCTTGACTACGTCGCTCCCGGGTGCGCCGCCTCGGTGGAACAGGTCGTCTCCTCGCAGCAAAGTGACGGCGGGACAGGGCACCGCATCGTATTCTCCGTCCGTTGCGAGGACGGCAGGGAGAGAACCCTGGACTGCGGATTCGTCCACGGGGTTTACCTGGGCGAGCCTGTGCTTTTCGCGACCGGTTACGAGCTGCCCGATCGGGAGGAGAAGGTTGCAAGGCCTGACGCCTGCCTCGGCCTGGCCCTTGGCGAGGACGAGGGGCTGTCGCTGTGCTGCGCCGACGGCGGCGGGGTCGTGTCTTTTTTAACCGCCGGGTTCAAGAGTGACTCCGTCAGAATCTGGGGTGCGATGGCGGAGAAGGGAGACCTCTTGCCGGGCCTGCTTCCAGCCGTGAGCATGGACGACCCCTTCCGACTGGCGTTCGAGCGGGCCTGCGCGGGCGATTCGACCAGGATCGCCATTGAAGCGGAAGGGACTGTGTTTGTCTGCTCTCTCTCTCCGATCTACACTGAAGAGGGAAAATTCATGGGCGTCTACCTGTGCCTGGCGGACAGGAGTGAGCTGCTGGGGCTCGAAGAGAACCTGCGGGCTGAGGCGGAGGGCTTCGGACGCCTGTTCTCCATGTCGCAGGAGATGCTGCTGCTGGCCTCGTCCGCCGATGGCAGGATTCTCCAGGGATCCTCGGCCCTGCTCTCCTTCACCGGCCTCTCCGGGGACGAACTCTTCGGCAGGACGGAGGAGGACCTCGGGCTGTTCGAGGACGCCGAGGAGAGGGAGCTGGTCGTCCGCGGGTTGATCGGCGACGGCGGGGTGAGCGAGTTCGACGCCGAGTTGACGAGCGCCGACGGAGGTCTTGCCCCGGTACGCGTTGCGGCCGCTGTCGTAGCAACCGGTGGGCGCGAGTGCGTGCTGTACCTGCTTCGACACGAGACGCCGGAGGAGGATGAGTGCCGTGGGGAGGAGCGCGAAAGCGCCGTGCCCCCGGCCCCCGTGGCCGATGCCGGGATGCCTGGCGACGAGGCTGCGGAGATCCCGGCAGACGCCGGCCCCTGGTCGCTTCTGAATCGCCTGGACGACGTCCGGCTCTGCGTGCTCGACTCCGATTGCAGGCTCGCCTCTATGACGAAGGGGTTTGAAAGTGTTGGGCGACTCCTGTGGGACCGCGCTCCCGCCGAGGGCGAGTCCATCCTCGACGTCCTCCAGCCCGGGCCCGGAGGGGAGTGGCTCCGCGCGGGAGTGGAGAGGGCAAGGCGCGGGGAGGTCGTCCGAATAGGGAGAGAGAGCGGTGATTCCTACTTCTCGTTCTCGCTCTCCCCGGTATTCGACGCCCCGGACAAGCCCTCCGCATTCCTGCTGGAGGCGGAGGACCTGACCGCTCTGCGTGCGCTGGAGAGGGAGTGCAGGGCGGAGGGGGACAAATTCCGCCGGCTGTGCGATGCCTCTTCCCAGCCCGTTGTTGTCGCGTCCGCTCGAACCGGTTCAATTCTTCAGTGCAACAGGGCCTTCCTGTCGAGGCTTGGGCTGACGGAGGCCTCCGTCCAGGGGCGGACCTTCGAGGAGCTCGGGCTGTTCGCCGACGCGGCCCGGAGCGAGCGTCTCCCGCGGGATCCGGAGGATGCCTCGGCCGAGCGAATGGAGCTCGAGCTGCGGTCGTCGTCCGGCGAGGTCCTGTCGTTCGACGCATCGGTCAGGCGCGTGGAGTCCGGTGAGGACGACCTCCTGCTGTATGTCCTCGCGGAGAAGACAGGGGCGGTGACGGCGCCC
>JAKJGK010000127.1 GCA_022704435.1 Synergistota bacterium
CCCGCCTCGCCCTCCCAACCATGTCGGCCTGGCGTCTCACCATCTGGTTGAAGGTGGCGGTCAGCTCGGAGATCTCGTCGTCCGTGACGACATCGCCGTGGACCGTGAGATCCCCGCCTCCCGCGGCCGCCATGAGCCTGCGGAGCTCCAGCATGGGGGCCGCAATCCTGCCCGCCATCAGCATCCCGAAGACTCCCGATACCGCGAGGATGACGATCACCGCAACCAGCACGTTCCTCGCTATGCCTGCCCGCACCGCCGCCATTCCATCCAGCGACAGCGACGACTCCACCATGCCGGTCACGTCCCCTCCCGCCCCGACCAGGGGGTAGAAGACGGACAGGTAATCGTCGCCGAGAGCCGGGTCCTCGGCCAGCACGGGGCGCGAGCTCTCCCTGGCGCGGCTGAATATCGCGCCGGTCTCCGGCGATTCGCCCGACAGCCGCTCCCCGTCCTCCCCCTCGACGGTGCAGGCGACCCGCTCGCCGCCCAGGAAGAGCGAGAACTCCCCTCCAAACAGCCCCCTGGCCTCGTCCATCATCGTGTTCTGGCTGGCCACGTACCCGGAGGATAGCGCCCCCGCGATGGAGCCGTCGGGGTTCAGCACGGGCGCGCCGGCCCTCACGGAGAGCTTCACGCGCCTGCCCTCCTCGATGCCGACGAAGGCCTTGCCGGCCAGCGCCTCGCGGATGTTCCTCTGGTCGTTGATGTTGTCGTCCGGCCCCGGCACCTCGTCGGGGATGTGAGCCCTGATCAGGGCCCCGCCCTTCGGGTCGGTCACTACAAGGTATTCGAGCCCTCCCCTCTGAAGCATGGGGACTGTGATGGCCTTCAGGGCCTCGAAGTCGCGGGCGTTGATCGCGTCCGCCAGCCCCGGATGAGCGGCCAGGTTTCGGACGTGGGCCAGCGCCTGCTGCTTGTAGTTCTCCAGCATCCGCCCCAACCCCTCTGCGTTCGCCCGTACGCTCTGCTCCAGCTCCGCCCCGAGCCTGTTCCCCGCCACCCTGACCGCTATCAGTCCGGCCGCTGCGGCAGACAGGATCGAGAAGAGGGAGATGTAAAAGACAAGCTTCGCTCTCAGTGAATAAAGCCTCAAAACTGACACCTCGCATCCCGTATGATCATTGAATATATAGGGTACAGTATGCCATCCGGTGCGCGGTCGCGCAAGCCCGGCTTGGGGGGGAGACTCCTGCGGGATCGAGTGCCTCGACGACAAGGGCTTAAGAGTTGTTCAGGGGGTCCTGGCTATCTCGGACAGCCCAAGAAGCTCCGGGACCATGTCGGGCTTCAACACTGGCAGGAAAGCCAGTATTCTCTCCTTTGCCGGTCGTACCAGGTTTTTCTCCTCGACTATGAGCCCTCGTTTTTCAAGATCGGAAAGATCCCTCGTCATTGTTTTCATCGTTTTGCCTTCATACATAGAGGCAAGCTCCGTGTCGAGGAGCAGCACCCTGTTTTTCGGAACCGGCCCCTTCTCCGCCGACAGGGCGAGGAGCATTTTCTTTCTCCTCTTCTCAGGAGCCGTATCGGCGAACTGCGTATGAATGTAGTTTTCCCATGCTCCCTCGATCTGGCTATGCCGTATCTGAACTATCTGATCCTCCAGCTGATCCACGAACCCTTCCAGCGCATACTCCAGAAACGACAGGACGCCGTCGCTCTTTCTCCAGGAAAGTTCGAGATGACGGTAATACTCTTCCCTTGTATCGTTGTAATGGTTGCTGAAAAGATGTGCGGCAGGAGACGGCGCCCCCGCCTCCAAAAGGAGGCGGAATTCAAGGAGACGAGCAACCCTGCCGTTCCCGTCTCCGAAAGGGTGGATCCATACGAGGTAGAGATGTGCAATCACGGCTTTCAACAGTCCTGCGGCGATTTTGTTTCTCTCTCCCAGATGAAAGCTGTCGGGATCGTTAAGCCAGATGCACAGTTTTTCCAGAAGAAGCCGGCATTCCTGCGCCGGGGCCCCTCTGTATCCGCCCGCAACCACCGGAAAGGTCCGTATTTCGCCCGGAACAATGTCCTCTTTAAGGGGAAGGTTCTCCAGAACCACGCTGTTGTAGTCGAGAATTTCCTCCACCGTCAAATCCGACCCCGATTGCTCGGGCGAGGAAACGCCGCTTGCAATAGCGTTGCACGCGGAGACAATGTTCTCAACCTCCCGTTTCAGATACGCCCTTGAGGGAGGGAGCTGAAGGTCGTCGTCGACAATGCGGCGCACTTCGTCTTCGGTGAGGGTATTGCCCTCTATGGCCGTGGTCGCCCTAGCTCCCCTGACAAGAAACAATTTGTGAAGTTTTTCGGCATCTCCGGGCCGAAGCGGAACCCCTGATATGTGGCGACACTTGGACTGCGCCTCCCCGAGCAGCATCCATAATCTGTAGCTTGCATTCGTGAGGTCAAGGGAAAAAGCAATCCATGGATGGGTTCTTTTATACTCTCTTTGCTCCATGATTATGTCCTCTTTTCATTTCATATTCAGCGACTATAAAACAGCATTATCACTTATAAAACATGGGCTGATTCCGATTTTTTACCATAGCAAACACATCAATAGTGTCCACTATTTTATCATCTTCTGGTTGAATTATGAGGGGGCGCGGACGTTTTTTGCGTCCCGTTTCTGGATGACATTATCGCTGCCCCACAACAGGACTTCATCAAGGGGGGTTGCCAAGGTCGGGGACCGGTTTATAATCTTTCTGGACCTGGACCGCATATTCTCCGCGGAGGAGCAGGAATTGAATATCAGCTAACAGAGATACGGAGTGATGACGGATAGCAACCCTTGGAGGAACCGGCAGTCTGAACCAGGTAATTACGCACAGTCCGATGATCATACTCTGGGGGGAGCCTCTGGAAAACCGGCCGGTCGACTTCGTGACGGACAACATAAGCCGCTACGGGTACACCATACCCGAGATCATCATGGAGGAGTCCCCCTTCGACAGGATCGTGCACGAGGCGGACAGAGAGCGCGTGTCCGCGGCCTTCCGCGAGGCGCTCGGCGAGCGACGGGACACCCTCGTCATGGACTACAGGATAGTCGACAGGGAGGGCGGGGCGCACTGGGTGGAGGACCGGGTGGCCTTCTACTACGACGAGAAGGGGGGGGCCCACCTCTACCAGTCCTGCCTCATGGAGATCACGGACAGGAAGCTGGCGGAGGAACGCCTGGCCCTTCTGCACGACGTGTCGATGGCCTTCATGGAGGAGCTCGACACAGACGCCCTGATCAAAAAGATCCTTGAGAACGCCACGGCTTTCATAGGCGCGTCCGACGGCCTCATAAGCGTCATGGAGGGTGAGGGAGAGACGAGGAGACTCTCCTGTGGCTTGGGCCTGTTCGAGCCTTTAGTCGGGTCGCGCCTGCCGGTCGACAAGGGCCTCCAGGGCGAGATCTTGATGAAGAGGCAGAGAGTGATCGTCGATGACTACCGTGCCTACTCGGGGAGAGTGGACATCGAGGAGTTCAAGGACATCACCACGATAGTGGGCATACCCCTGCTTCGCGGCGAGCGCCTGCTCGGCGTGATAGCTGTCGTATTTAAAGACGAGGTCAAGACCCTTGACGAGAGGGTTGCGTCGCTTATGGACCAGTTCGCCGCGGCCGCCTCCATAGCGCTTGACAACGCGCGGCTGCATGAGGAGGCGCGCAGGGAGGCGGAGGTCAGGGAGAAGGCCGAGCGCGACGTCCTCCACGGGTATGCGAGGCTTCAGAAGATCTTCTCGGACGTTATCAGGACGATGGGAGAGATCGTCGGCAAGAAGGACCCCTACACCATCGAGCACCAGGAGCGCGTGGCGGAGCTGGCCGCGGAGCTGTGCAAGAGGGCCGGGCTCGGCGCGGGGCGGTGCGAGGGGCTTCGCATAGCGGGGCTTGTGCACGACATCGGCAAGATCGAGATCCCCGGAGAGATTCTTAGCAAGCCGGGAAAACTCTCCCAAATCGAGTTCGAGCTGATCAAGGGACATGCCCAGTCGGGCTACGACATCCTCAAGGAGGTGGACTTCCCCTGGCCGGTGGCAGAGATAGCCCGCCAACACCACGAGAGGCTGGACGGCTCCGGCTACCCGCGGGGACTCAAGGGGGAGGACATCCTGCCCGAGGCCCGCGTGCTCGCCGTGGCGGACGTGGTCGAGGCGATGGTGTCACACCGCCCCTACCGCCCGTCCCTGGGCGTGAGCGCGGCCCTGGACGAGATCAAGGACAAGCGCGGCGTGCTGTACGATCCGGAGGTGGTCGACGCGTGCATTGCTCTCTTCGACGAACAACCCGGCTTCCTCCTCGACGGCTTGACCGGCGGGTAAAAGGAATCGGCCGGGCTGCCGGCGGCACAGTGCGCTCCAAATCGCCCGCGTCGTGCTATTATCTGCTCGTGTAGGCAACAGAACGTTCAAGGAGATGATCCCATGTTCGATGTTCGAGAGAGGGCCCGGGCGCTGCAGGAGCAGATCGTAAGCTGGAGGAGGGCGCTGCACGCGACTCCTGAGATCGGGTTGGAGGCCCCGGTGACCGAGAGGTTCATCGTGGACGAGCTGGCGAAGATGGGCGTCGACTCGATCGTCCACGGGGGCGGCAAGCACGGGATAACGGCGCTGATCAAGGGCGGCAGGCCGGGCGGGGTGTTAGGCATACGCGCCGACTACGACGCGCTGCGCATAACGGAGGACACGGGGCTGCCCTTCGCCGCGACCAACGGCAACATGCACGCGTGCGGCCACGACGCTCACGCGGCGATGCTGCTGGGGACGGCCAGGCTGCTGCTGGACTGCCGCGAGGAGCTTCCCGGCTCGGTCAAACTGATCTTTCAACCGTCCGAGGAGGACGGAAAGGGAGCGGATGCAATGATCCGCGACGGGGTCATGGAGGACCCGGCGGTCGACTCGGTGATCGGGCTTCACACGGGCAACCTGTGGAAGGGGTTCAAACATGGCGAGGTCGGATACCGCTTCGGGGCCCTGATGGCGGCCGCCGACTGGTTCAAGGTGACCTTCAGCGGCAAGGGGGGGCACGGCGCCACGCCGCACCTGACGATAGACCCGCTCGCGATGGCCGCCCAGGCCGTGATCATGCTTCAGCAGATCGTCAGCCGCGAGGTCAACCCGTTCGACCCGGCGGTGGTGACGGTCGGCATGATCCACGGGGGCGCGATGCCGAACATCATCGCGCAGGAGTGCGTCATCGAGGGGACGATCCGCTGCATGTCTCAGTCGGTCAGGGACCATATTACTAAGAGGATCCACGAGATATGCGAGGAGGCGGCCCGCGCGCTGAGGGGCTCGGCCCTGGTCAGTTTCGGCGCGGGCACCCCCCCGGTGCTGAACGACAGAGCGGTGACCGAGGATCTCAAGCGGGCGATGGAGGATATTGTCGGCGCCGAGAACGTCCACGAGGTCGAGGAGCCGACCATGGGCGCGGAGGACATGGCGCTGTTCCTCGAGAGAGCGCCAGGCTCGTTCTTCTTCCTCCCGGCACTGTTCGACGACGAGAGCCGCAACTTCCCGCACCACCACCCGAAGTTCGACCTCAACGAGGAGGTCTTCTGGATCGGGCCCGCAGTCATGGCGCACTACGCCCTGACCAGGCGGCAGTAGCGCGGGGACCGGACGCGGGGGAGGCCGCCCCCCGCGTCCGCGCCCGACTTCGCCGAGCGGGCGCTACTCCGCCTGCATGTTCTCCCACAGCCTGGGGTCGTCCGGGGAGACCTCCTGGGGGACCAGCGGCCCCTGCAGCACCACGAAGGCACCGTCGTCGGCCCACGGGTTCCTCACGACCTCGGCGGGGGACCAGATC
>JAKJGK010000019.1 GCA_022704435.1 Synergistota bacterium
GGGTGGGGGGGTTCGGCGTGAAGGGGGTAGAAGTCGGAGGAGATCACCGGCCCCTGGTCGTCGAGGGGCATGCCGAGGCCGTCCAGCACTCGGCCGAGAAGGGCCTGGCCGACCCTGACCCCGAGGGGGCGCTCCATGGACAGGACGTCGCAGCCGGGGCCTATCTCCTTGAGGTTGCCCAGAGGCATCAGCAGTACTCGGTCCCCCCGAAAGCCCACGACCTCGGCGGAGAGGGAGGAGTCGCTGTTCCTGTAGCGGATCGAGCAGAGGTCCCCCACGCGGACGTCCGGGCCCCTGGACTCTGCGACGAGCCCCACCACCTGGACGATGCGCCCGTTGATGCGCGTCAGCTGGACGTCCTCCAGCCTGTGCTCCAGCACTTCGAGAAGGTCGAGGTCAGACGTCCTCGGAGTCATCTTTGCGTCCCTCGACGAACAGGTGGTCTATTTCCTGGTGTATCTGCTCGAGCTGGGTGCGCCACCTGGCGTCGTATATCCCGAGGTTGGTCTCCACTATGCAGCTCCCCTCCTCCACGTTGACGTCGGGGATGAACTCGAGGTGCTTGACCCCCAGCAGCAGGTCGCCGAAGACGTCCCTCCTGCCGGAGGTGCGCTCGGCGTCGGCGGGGTTGAGGTAGACCAGTATCCGGTCGCGGTCGCTCAGTCTCTCCAGTATGCCGCGAAGCACGCGCTGCACGGTGTCGTCGGAGAGCTCCACCTCCCTGCGGAGCATGCGCGACAGCATCCGCTCCCACAGTCGGATCAGGCGGGGCATCCCGAGGTTGGCGAGCTCCTCCGCGCTCTGGTCGAGCGAGGCGTGCACGGACTCCAGCAGCGCCACCAGCGAGGAGACCTTCTGCTCGTACTCCAGGGCTATCTCCTCCCTGGCCTTTCGCGCGCCCTCCTCGTACCCGGCGCTCCTGCCCCGCTCGGCGCCCTCGACCTCGGCGGCCTTGCGGACGGACTCAGCCTCGGCCTCCATGTCGGCCTTCATCCTCTGGCGATCGGCCTCCAGCCTGCGTCTCTCGTCGGACAGCTCCTTCTCCGACAGGGCCACCCTGGCGGCCAGGTCGCGGTTCTCCTGCTCGACGCGCCTGATGGACTCCCTCAGCCGCTCGACCTCGTCCAGGAGCCCGGCGTGCTCGTCGCGCACCGCACTCTCCCGGCCAGGGTCGACGGGCGACAGCAATTCCACCGTCTCGTCCGGCAGCGGCCCAAGCCCGACCTTAACGGCCTCAGGCAGCAGCCTGACGGCGCGTATAAGGTTGGTCCTGGGGGACTTAGACAATAATCTCTTCCTCTCCGCCGCGGGAGATCACTATCTCGCCGACGTCCTCCAGCGCCCTGATGACGTTCACGATCTTCTGCTGGGTCTCCTCGACGTCCTTCACCCGCACCGGGCCCATGTAGTCCATGTCCTCCCGCAGCATCTCGGAGGCGCGCTTGGACATGTTCTTGAAGAACTTGGCCCGGAGCTCGTCGGTGGCGCCCTTCAGAGCCAGCGACAGGTCCTTCATCTCGACCTCGCGAAGCACCCTCTGGAGCGACCTGTCGTCGAGCCTGATGATGTCCTCGAAGACGAAGAGCCTGCGCTTGATCTCCTCGGCCAGTTCGGGGTCGTTCTCCTCCAGGTGCTCCATTATGTTCCTCTCCGTGCCGCGGTCCACCTGGTTGATGATGTTCACTATGGCGTCGATGCCGCCTGCAAGGGTGAAGTCCTGTCCCATGACGGTGCTCAGCTTTCTCTCCAGCACTCTCTCCACCTCCCGAAGCACTTCCGGGGTGATCCGGTCCATCTTCGCGATTCGCTTCGCCACCTCCGCCTGCAGGGTGGCCGGCAGGCCCCCGATTATGCTCGCGGCCTGCGGGGCCTCCAGGTACGACATTATCAGGGCGATGGTCTGGGGGTGCTCGCCCTGGATCACGCCGAGGATCTGCTGGGCGTCGGTGTGGCGCATGAAGTCGAACGGGCGGACCTGGAGGCTGGCGGTGATGCGCGTGAGCAGGTTGTGCGCCCTCTCCGGGCCGAGCGCCCTCTCCAGTATGTCCCTGGCGTACTCGACGCCGCCGCGAGCCATGTACTCGCGGGCCAGCAGGAGCTCCTGGGCCTCCTTGAGCACGCCGAGGCGCATCTCGGGGGTGACCTTCCTGAGGTTGGCGACCTCGAGCGTGACTATCTCTATCGAGGTGTCGTCCATCCGCTTGTAGACCTCGGCCGCTATTTCGTTTCCGAGGGCCACCATCAGGATGGCTATCTTCTCTTTCCCGGGCAACGACTTCACTCCGGATTTTGCCATGTCAGACCCTCCCGGCGGCTACTCTTCGGAAAGCCAGTCCTGCACCAGGTTGGCTATCTCTTCCGGCTTGCTCCTGGCGTAGGCGCGAAGCTGCTCCTCGAGGACGGCCAGCTCCCCCTGGGCCTCCAGCAGCTCGGGCGACGAGAGCAGCTCCTGGATCGAGGGGAAGCGCTTCTGCTCCGCCGTCGGAGCGGCCGGCATCCTGAGCCTGCGGCGTCTCATCCAGACCACTCCCGCGAAGGCCGCCGCCGCCAGCAACACCGCCGCCGCGACCAGGGCCATGATGAGCTGCATCCTGCGCTCGGCTGCGAGCTGGTCGGCGAGCGTGTCCGCGAATGTGGTGGAGAAGGGCATGCCGTTGATCTCCAGCTGGTCCCCCCTGGCCTCGTTGAGTCCGATGGCCGGGGCGACGAGGGCGCGGAGGCCGTCGATCCTGGTCTGCTCCAGCTCCCCGTCGACCAGGACGGAGGCGGTCAGGCGCTGGATCGCCCCGGGGGTGACCACCTGCTGGGTCTCGCGCGTGGTGATCTCGTAGTTGTTGGTGGTCTCGGTCTTGGCGTACTCGGTCTGCCCCGCCTGCTGCTGGGCCAGGGCGTACCCGGGGATGTTGGTGGTTGTGCCGGGCGCGCCGCCGACGGCCCCGCCGGTGCCGGTGTAGGTCTCCTCCATCTGCTGCTGGCTGCGGATCACGCCCTTGCCGGTCTCGCCGGGGATGTACTCCTTGGTGGCGCTGGTCCTCCTGTCGAAGTCGAGGTCGACCTTTATCCTGACGACCACCTTGCCCGGGCCGAACACCCTCTCGAGCATGATGCGGACCTTGTTCTCCAGCTCCCTCTCCTGCTGGCGCTCGAGCTCGCGCTGCACGGAGGAGACGGTGCGCCCCTCGCTGCCGCCCGTATAGATGAAGAACTCCTCGTCAAGCAGGTCGGACAGCACCTTCCCCGCGGTGTCCACGACGGTTATGTTCTCCGGCGACAGCCCCTGGACCGCGTGGGACACGAGGTGGACCATGGCCTTGACGTGGTCCGGCCCGATCGACATGCCTGAGCGCAGGCGGACCAGGACAGATGCGGTGGAGGGCTGCTGCTGCTCCAGGAAAAGGCGCTGCTCGGGGATGACTATGTTCACCTTGGCGTACTCGACCGCGTCGATCTGCCTTATGGTGCGCTCCAGCTCCCCCTCCAGCGCGCGGGTGTAGGTGACCTTCTGCTGGAACTCGCTGAGCCCCATCTTCGCCGTGTCGAACAACTCGTACCCGACGCTGCCCCCCTTGGGCAGGCCGCCCTGGGCCAGGCTGAGGCGCGTCTCGTAGACGAGGTCCCTTGGGACGAGTATGGCGTCCGCAGCTGGATCGAGCTTGTAGTCCACCTTGTTCTCGCGAAGCCAGGCTACGATCGCGGACTGGTCCTCCACCTCGAGCGCGGTGAAGAGCGGCTCGTAGGCAGAGCGCCCCGCCCAGTAGACGCCAAGGATCAGAGCGACTGCGACAAGCGCCGACGCTCCCGCTATGGAGAGCCGCTGCCAAGGCCTGAGGGTTGACCAGAAACGGGCGCCCCTTGCGAGCGCAAGCCTCAGCCATTCCATCGGCTACGTCCTATACCGACAGTCGCCCGAGCTGTTGATATGCGTCCACCAGCTTGTTTCGTACTTCGGTTATCATTCGCAGGGCGAACTCGGCCCGCTGCGCGGACAGTACGACCTCGGATATGTCGTCGACATCACCGGTGGCCATTCTGTTCACCAAATTGTCGGACTCCTGCTGCAGGTCGTTCACGCTCTTCATCGAACTCTCCAGCAGGCTCTCGAAGGAGAGCCCCGTGCCACGGGGAGAATCCCTCCCATCAACGACCGGCGGGGCCGCCGGGCTCGTCTTGATCCCCGCCAGCTTCATCAGGTCGAGCTTCAAAGCGTCCAATCGAATCTCCTCCCCGAACTTGTTGCCGCATACTCCGGATATTGTAACACAGCTTCACTTTCGACTACAAATGCGGGAGGCCTGCATCAGCGCCTCCCGTACTTATTATTATGGGACTTTCGGACTATTATTGCGAAAAACCGGGCGGCTCGGGCCCCGACTACCCCCTCATTATCTCGAGCGCGCCGGACCACATGCTGCGCGCGGCGTCGGCCACGGCCAGATTGGCCTCGTAGGCCCTGCTGGCCACCAGCATGTCGGTCATCTCCCTGACCACGTTGACGTTGGGAAACGCCACGTACCCCTCGGCGTCCGCGTCGGGATGCTCCGGCTGGTAGGCCAGGCGAGGGGGCAGATTGTCCTTCGCGATCTCGGTCACCCTGACCCCGCCTATGTCCTCGTAGCCGCCTATCGTCTTGTCCAGCATCTCGGCGAACACAGGCACCCGCCTCTTGTACGGCCCCCCCTCGGGGGTGCGGGTGGTGTTCACGTTGGCGAGGTTGGACGAGATTGCGTCCATCCACAGGCGGTGGGCGGTAAGGGCGCTCCCGGAGACATCTATCGACCTGAACATCCTCATGGGCTATCGCCCTCCTATCACGAGCCGGTAGAGGGAACTCTTCTTGGCGGCGAAGCGCGACATCGCGTTGTAGGCCATGCGGGTCTGCGACATCACGGCCATCTCCCTCTCCGGGTCGACGTTGTTGCCGTCGAGGCGGAACTTCTCGTCGTAGATCCTGATCTCCGACGGCGTCACCCCGCCTACGGTCATCGGGCCGGAGGGTATGTGCCCCTCGTTCGTCACCGTCATGGGGAGTCGCCTCGGGCCCTGGACCACCTCCCTGAGCTGGTCCTCGAAGGAGACGTTGCGGCGGGCGTACTCGGGCGTGCTGGCGTTGGCGACGTTGCGCGAGGTGGCCTCGAATCTTCTCGACAGCCCCTCCATGGTCTTCTCCATCACCTTCCAGTTGAAGTCTCCCATCATGTCCTTCGCCCCCCTGTGCAAGTCCAATCTTATTCTCGGCGTGAAGGCCGCCGGACTTGAGCCCCGGCGGCCGAGATTTTGCGCTACTCCGCGGGCAGCACTCCCAGCTCCTCCACAAACAGCGGGCTGAGCACCTTTATGAAGGTCCCCTTCATGCCGAGGCTGCGGCTCTCTATGATCCCGGCGCTCTCCAGCTTTCGCAGAGCGTTGACTATGACGCTGCGGGTGACGCCGACGCGGTCGGCGACCTTGCTGGCTATAACCACGCCCTCGGACGAGCCGAGCTCCGTGATTATGTGTTTCACGGACTCCACCTCGGAGTAGGAGAGGGCGCGCATGGCCATCTGCACTATCAGTCGCTCCCTGGAGCGCTCTTCGATGCTCTTGGTCCTCTCGTGCAGGATCTCTATCCCCACCAGGGTGGCGAGGTACTCGGCCAGCACCAGGTCGCGGATCGAGAATCTGTCGAAGAAGCGCACGAACAGCAGCGTGCCGAGGCGCTCGGCCGCGCCGTAGATGGGTATGTAGACCATGTGCTTCACCGGCGCGTCGCCGTCGTCGTCGTCGAAGAGGTAGCCGTCGCTCTCGCTGTGCGAGGTCTCGCGGATCTGGTTGATCTTCTCGACGAACTGCTCGGGCATGTACCCCTGGCCGATGAACTTGGAGAGCTCCTCGGAGTGGTACTCGGATATCCAGGAGTGGCCCAGGATCATCCCCTCGCGGTTGATCAGGTAGACGTTGGCGGTGGAGTACTCCCCCAGCAGCTTCACGAGCTTGTTGAAGTCGGGGCGCGTCCCCTCCCTCCTGCTCTGAAGCGCGCGCCCGACCTGGCGGGTCTGCTCGAGCAGGCTCTTGAGTCCGGGATCCTCGCCCTCCGCGTTGGGTACGTAATCGACAGGTGTCTGTTCCTTGATGATGTTCTCGCTCTTTTTCCTTATCGCCATGATATATCCCTCCAGAATGTCCATCCGGGCTAGCGGATGTTGGTTATTTGTGTCCCAGCGGCTCTTCCGCTTAAAGCAGGTATCTTCTTATATCGCCGTCGGAGACGAGTGGCGCGAGACGCTCCCTCACGAACTCCGCGTCGATGGGGTACCTTCCGGCGCCGCTGTCGGGGGCCTCGAAGCTGACCTCCTCCAGGAGCTGCTCGACCATCGTGTGCAGGCGTCGCGCGCCGATGTTCTCCATCTCGGCGTTCATCTTCTCCGCCAGCAGGGCTATCTCCGCCACCGCGTCGTCGGTGAACTCCAGCTCGACTCCCTCCGTGGCTAGCAGGGCCTTGTACTGCCCCAGCAGGCTGTTCTCCGGCTCCACCAGTATCCTGGCCAGGTCCTCGCGCTTCAGGGGCTGCAGCTCCACCCTTATGGGGAACCTGCCCTGGAGCTCGGGGACCAGGTCGGACGGCTTGACGCTCGAGAAGGCGCCCGCGGTTATGAACAGCACGTGATCGGTGTTGAGGGTGCCGTACTTCGTGGACACGGGGGAACCCTCGACTATCGGCAGCAGGTCCCTCTGCACCCCCTCGCGGCTGACGTCGGGACCGGAGCCCCCCGCTCCTCGCGAGGCCACCTTGTCGATCTCGTCGATGAACACGATCCCCTCCTCGGCGGCCTTCTCAAGGGCCTCCCGGACGACCGCGTCCATGTCGACCAGCTTCTCGGCCTCCTCGGCCTGCAGCAGCCTGCGCGCCTCGGAGACCTTCACCCTGCGCCTCTTGTTCTTCTTTGGCAGCAGGCCTCCCAGCATGTCCCCGATGTTTATCCCCATCGAGTCCATCCCCGCGCCGCCGAGTATGGGGATGCCGACGGACTGGCTCTCCGCGACGTCTATCTCGACCTCGCGCTCGTCCAGCTTGCCCTCCTGCAGCAGCGCCAGCAGCTTCCTGCGGGTGGACTCCCTGGCGCGCTCCTCCTCGGGGGGCGGCTGCGGCGTGCTCTCCCGGTCCGCGCCCCCGCCGAACAGCCTCATTATGTCCGGCGCGGAGGCCCTCCTCTCGGAGCCCGGAAGCAACGCGTCGGCCAGGCGCTGCTCCGCCCTCTCCGCCGCGGGCGCCTGCACCTCCTCGATCTTGCGCTTCTTCACCATCGCGACCGCCGACTCCGCCAGGTCCCTGATCATGGACTCGACGTCGCGCCCGACGTAGCCCACCTCGGTGTACTTGGTGGCCTCGACCTTGACGAACGGGGCCTTCACCAGGTCCGCCAGCCTGCGGGCGATCTCGGTCTTGCCGACGCCGGTCGGGCCGGCCATCAGTATGTTCTTGGGCGCGATCTCCCTCGCTATCCCCTCGGGGAGGCGCCTCCTGCGGATCCTGTTCCTGAGCGCTATTGCCACGGACTTCTTGGCCTTCTCCTGCCCCACTATGTACCTGTCCAGGTACTCCACGATCATCCGCGGGGTGAGGTTCGACTCCGGCAGCTCCACCGTCATTCTCCTATTGCCTCCACGGTCACCACGTCGTCGGTGTATATGCAGATCCGCGACGCTATCTCTATGGACCGCCTGGCTATCCTCGACGGGGGCCAGTCGGTCGTCTCCAGCAGCGCTATCCCGGCCGCCTGGGCGAAACCGGACCCCGAGCCTATGGCGGCTATGTCGTCCTCGGGCTCGATTATGTCGCCCGACCCCGACAGCAGCAGCGACATCCTCGCGTCCGCGACTATCATGAGGGCCTCGAGCCTCCTGAGGGCCCTGTCGGTGCGCCACTCCTTCACCATCGCAACGCCCGAGCGCATGAGGTCGCCCGTGTTCTCCTCGAGGCGGCTCTCGAAGCGCTCGAGCAGGGTCATGGCGTCCGCAGTGGCGCCCGCGAACCCGGCGAGCACGCTCCCCTTGTACAGCCTGCGGACCTTCCTCGCGCTCGCCTTGACTATCTGGTTCCCCATGGTGATCTGTCCGTCTCCGGCGATGGCCACCTGCTCGCCCCGCCTGACGCAGACCACCGTAGTCCCTTCAAACATGCTCGTCCTCTCCTTTCGCGCGGGGGTGCGCCGCCTGGTAGCTCACCCTCAGGTGCTCCCCGCTCACCGCGAGGTAGCGTTGGGTCGTGAGCATGCTCTCGTGTCCGAGGAGCTCTCGCACGACGGCTATCGACGCCCCCCCCTCCAGCAGGTGGGTGGCGAAGCTGTGCCGAAGTGTGTGCGGAGTCACGTCGCTCAATCCAACCCTGGCGGCCGCGGCCGTCACGACCCTGTGAATGGTCCGGACGGTCACGTGGCCACCCCTGCTGCCGGGGAAGATGTAGGGCGACCTCGGGGGCTCGACCGAGCGCCAGGCGTCCAGAGCTTCGAGCGCGCATCTCCCGAACGGCACCAATCGCTCCTTCTCGCCCTTTCCCTCCACGCGCAGCATCCGGTCCTCCAGCGGCGCCATGTCCTCCCACTTCAGCGGGGCGAGCTCCGCCACGCGCAGGCCGCACCCGTACAGCAGCTCCAGCATCGCCCGGTCGCGGCAGGCCCTGTCTCCCTCCGGGCCCTCCTCGACCAGCCGCGCCGCATCCTCGCGCGACAGCGCGCGTGGCAGCGACCTTGACAGCTTGGGGCCTTTGACTCCCTTGGCGTGGTCGAACTCGATGTTCCCTCCCGCCCTCAGGAAGGCCGACCAGCTTTTGACTGCTGACAGCTTCCTGGATGCCGTGGCCTTCGAGTAGCCGAACCCGACCATCTCCCGAAGGAATGAGCGGATCACGCGGGCGTCCACATCCGTTGGACGCTCCACCCCCTGCAGTCCAAGGAACTCCGCAAACTGCGCCAAATCGATCGCGTAGTTGGCCACCGTGTGGGGAGAGCTCTCCCTGGCGAACCTAAGATGGTCCAGGTAAATATCTATGCTTGACCAGATGTTTTCCAACATAGAGACATATTAGCACGAATTCTAGATTCTCGCTATTTTTCAAAAGAGTCAATTAGCCCATTTCCCAAGGGCGCGGATGCTCATTCTCTGCGGCCTTGGCTGCTCCAGGGGTTCGAGGGACCTCCTCGATCCTGAGAAAATTATGATAATAAACTGTCCGTGGAGTGGGTTCGGCCCTCGGGGCTTGACACGGGAAGATCCCTGTCCAGGATCTCCATGAAGGAGTCCATCGCCACTGCCGCGGCAGCCGCGACCACGCGGCTGCGCTCGGCCTTGTCGCGATTCCTGGCCTGCGGCCTCGGCATGATGCCCAGGTTCATGTTCATCGGCTGGAATCTCTCGGGCTCGGCGTCGCGCAGGTAGTGCAGCAGGGCGCCCACCGCGGTCTCCCTCGGCCAGGACGGGAAGGGGACGTCCCGGATCAGCGCGGCTGCGTTCAGCGCCGCGACGCACCCCATGGCGGTGCTCTCGACGTACCCTTCAACCCCGGTTATCTGGCCGGCTAGGAACAGGTCGGAGCGTCCGTCCCGGAAGCGAAGGAACGGGTCCAGCACGGCCGGGGCGTTGACGTAGATGTTCCTGTGCATGACCCCAAGGCGGGCGAACTCGGCGTTCTCGAGGCCGGGTATCATGCGGAAGACCCTCTCCTGCTCGCCCCACTTGAGGTTGGTCTGGAATCCGACCAGGTTGTACAGGGTTCCCTCCCTGTTGTCCTGCCGGAGCTGCGCTACAGCCCAGGCCTCCCTGCCCGAACCGGGCAGGGGAAGTCCCACCGGACGAAGGGGGCCGAAGCGAAGGGTGTCCATGCCGCGCGAGGCCATGACCTCCACCGGCAGGCACCCCTCGAACCACGAGGGGGAGTCCTCGAAGTCGTGAGGCCTGGCGCGCTCGGCCTCTACAAGGGCGCGCCAGAAGGCCTCGTACTGTTCCCGGTCGAACGGGCAGTTGATGTAGTCGTCGCTCTGCCCGCGCCTGCCCGCCCGGAAGGCGACCGACATGTCGATGGAGTCGGCTGTCACCACCGGGGCGACCGCGTCGAAGAATGCAAGGTGGTCCGCTCCGGCCATCCTGCGAAGCTCTTCGGCGAGGGGGCGCGATGTGAGGGGGCCGCTTGCCACTATGGCCGGGCCATCGGGGGGGACGGAGACCTCCTCCCTTATTATCGCGACGTTGGAAAGGAGCTGGAGACGCCCGGTCACGGCGCGGGAGAACAGCTCGCGGTCGACCGCGAGCGCGCCTCCCGCC
Organism: Synergistota bacterium; assembly: GCA_022704435.1. Taxonomy (GTDB): domain Bacteria; phylum Synergistota; class Synergistia; order Synergistales; family Aminobacteriaceae; genus JAAYLU01. The sequence continues at coordinate 10,294 of JAKJGK010000019.1, forward strand.
GGGACCCTGGCGGCCCGGGCGCAGGAGATCACAAGGCTGTCGAGCCTCGCGAGCTCCGTCTTGAGGATGCCCGCCGGGCTGGCCGGGGCGTCGGCACCGAGCGAGTTGCTGCACACTATCTCGGCCAGAAGGCCGGTGGTGTGGGCGGGGGTGGTCTTTCCGGGGCGCATCTCGTACAGGACTACGTCGATCCCCCTGCGGGCGAGCTGCCATGCGGCCTCTGCGCCGGCCAGCCCTCCCCCGACCACGGCGACGCTGTTACTCATCGCTCGAGGCCTTCGCGGTGGCGCGCGTGAAGCCGCACTTGGGGCACTCTTCCGACTTCGCGCCCTTCGCGAAGAGCGCTCCTCCGCACTGAGGGCACTTCCCGCCGGAGGGCGGGTTCCACGACACGAAGTCGCAGTCCGGGTAGCGCGAGCAGCCGTAGAATATCCGGCCCTTGCGGCTCCTGCGCTTCACCACATCTCCCTCGCCGCACTTGGGGCATGCGGCCCCGGTCTTGGCCAGCACGGGCTTGGTGAACCTGCACTCGGGGTAGCCGCTGCAGGCTATGAACTCGCCGAACCTGCCGTTCTTGATCACCAGCGGTCTGCCGCACTCGGGGCAGTCCTCGCCGGTTGGCTCGGGAGGGGGCGGCGTCTCGGCGGGAGCCTTCTCCGCCTCCTGCATCGCGCGGGTGAAGTCGTCCCACATCCCCTGCAGGACTGCGACGCCGGACGCCTTGTTCTCCTCTATGTCGTCGAGCTTCTCCTCCATGCCGGCGGTGAACCTTGCGTCGACTATGGCCGACGGGCTGTTCTCGTCGAAGTACTTCCTGAGGAAGGAGTCCACCGTCATTCCCAGGGGGGTGGGCTGAATCCGCCTGTCCTCGCCGCGGGCGGCGTAGCCGCGGTCGTAGAGGGTCTCGACTATGGTGGCGTAGGTCGACGGGCGGCCGACCCCCTCGTCCTCGAGGAGCTTCACCAGGCCGGCCTCGGAGTAGCGGGCCGGAGGACGGGTGAACTTCTGCTCGCGCTGGACGTCCTCGAGGTCGAGAGCCTCTCCGGCGGTCGCCGGCGACAGGGGCTCCCCCTTAAGGTCTATCGGCCAGGCCGCGCTCCAGCCGGGGAAGACCAGGGTCTCCCCGAGCTGCCTCATGCCCGCCCTTCCGGCCGAGACCGCCAGGGTCGCGTTCGCCACCCTCGCCCTTGCCATCTGGGAAGCGACGAACCTTCGCCAGATCAGCGAGTACAGCTTCATCTGGTCTCCGTCGAGCACTCCTTCGAGGCTCTGCGGGGTAATCTCCACGTCGGTCGGGCGTATGGCCTCGTGCGCGTCCTGCGATCTGCCCTTGGATGCGTGCTCGTTGGGCTTGGCGGGGAGGTAGGCGGCGCCGTAAGCGGCGGCTATGTGCCCCCTGCACTTCTCTATCGCCTCCGGGGCGATCCTGAGGCTGTCGGTGCGCATGTAGGTTATGAGCCCGACCGGGCCTCTCCCCGGCAGGGAGACTCCCTCGAACAGCTCCTGGGCCACCCTCATGGTCCTGCGCGGGGACATGCCGTTCCTGCGCGCGGACTCCTGCTGAAGGGTGCTGGTCTTGAAGGGAGCGGGGGCGTCGCGCATGGTCTCGCGCACCTTGAAGTCGGTCACGGCGAGCGGGGACCTGCGTATCTCCTCCACTACGACGTCGGCGAACTCCGCCGAGTCTATGAGCAGGGTCTTGCCCTCTTTCACCAGGCTCTTTCCGTCGAAGGAGTCGACCTTGAGGGCGTACCGCCTGCCGTCCTCGGCCCTGGCCAGGACCAGGACGTTCCAGTACTCCCTGGGGACGAACCCCTCGATCTCGCGCTCCCGCTCGCAGACGAGCGCCAGCGCCACCGACTGGACCCTGCCGGCCGACAGCCCCCTGCGGATCTTCTTCCACAGCAGGGGGCTGAGGGTGTAGCCGACCAGCCGGTCGAGGACCCGGCGGGCCTGCTGCGCCTCGACCTTGCTCATGTTCACCGGCTCCGGGCGGGAGAGGGCCTCCTTCACCGCGGACGGCGTTATCTCGTATATCCTGACGCGGCAGTCCGACTCGGGGGGTATGTCCAGGAGCTCCGCCAGGTGCCAGGCTATCGCCTCCCCCTCGCGGTCGGGGTCGGATGCCAGCAGCACCTGCGAGGCCCCTTTGGCCGAGGCCACGAGTTCGTTCTTGAGCCTGGCCTTCCCCTTCACCAGGATATACTCGGGGGTGAAGCCGTTCTCCACGTCAATCGCCAGGCGGCTCTTCGGCAGATCGCGGATGTGGCCCACGCTGGACTTGACCACGTACCTCGAGCCCAGGATCTTGGTCAGGGTCTTGGCCTTGGTGGGGGACTCGACGATCACGAGCTTCTTCCCGGCCTCGGCCTTTGTATCCTTCTTGACACTCCTCTTGACGGGGGTCTTTTTAACCTCGGCGTTCGCGTCCTTCTTGACGCCCCTCTTGGCGGGGGTCTTTTCGACCTCGGGGGCCTCCGCCTCCGGGGCGGCCTTCTTGCGCGGCATCGGAGGCTCTCCTCAGCAGAGGGTGCAGCTGGACGGGTACAGTCTCTCGGACGCCGTCTCCTGGATCTCGAACGAGCGGTCGTCGAGCAGCGCGTCCACCAGGCAGTCGAACAGGCCGGCGTCTATGGCGGAGTGCTTCAGCCTCGCCAGTGAGACGGCCTCCAGTATGGCCCGCTCGACGACCTCGAACGGGACCTCCTCGGTGAGAAAATAGCGGTAGATCACGGCCTGCGCGTCGGTGGCCAGATACCTCCGCTCGGTGTCGTGCAGCACTCTTTTGAATCCGCTCGGCGTCGCTGCGCGGTCGCCTTGCCTGGTGGAGTTGATGGTTGTGTACAACAGGTTCCTTCCTTTCCCGAAACGGTTTCGATTTACTTCGGGACAGCGCTCCAACGGCCCGGTCCCGCCGCATAAACTCGCCCCGCCGCGGTGAGCGCGGCGAGGCTCGAAAAAACGTCAGCGGGAGACATTTTACCCTCAACGGCCAGGTTGTCAACGGTCCGGTCGCCCGATTTTTCCAAAAGGCTAAGAATTCTTTGTTCTTTTTCGGAGAAGGCTATTGAATTATCAACGGTCCGCGCCGGCTCGCCGAACAGTGAAAGCTGGCGGTTGAACGCGAGGGATATGAAGTCCGCCACGGACACCAGGGGGATCGCGCCGTCGTAGATCAGGCGGTTCGACCCCTGGCACCCCTCCTCGTTTATCCTTCCCGGCACGGCCCACACCTCGCGCCCAAGCTCCAGGGCGCGGCGGGCGGTGATCATCGCGCCGCTCCTGGCGGGGGCCTCCACCACCACCAGCGGCCTCGCCAGGGAGGCGATTATCCTGTTGCGCTCGGGGAAGCGCCACTGCCTGGGGGACGAGCCCAGCGGGTACTCGGACACCAGGCCCCCGTCGCGGGAGAGGCGCTCGAAGAGCTTCGCGTGCGAGCGAGGGTAGGCCACGTCCACTCCGGTGCCCAGCACCGCCAGGCTGGACCCGCCTGCGGAGAGACAGCCTTCGTGGGCGGCGCCGTCTATGCCGGCCGCTCCGCCGCTGACCACGACACCGCCCGCCCCGGCCACCGCCCTCCCGATCTCGTAGGCCGCGCGCGACCCGTACTGGGAGCTGCGCCTGGTCCCCACCACCGAGACGAACGGGCCCGGCAGGGGCCACCGGCCCATTATGTACAGCAGGCGCGGGGAGTCGGGCTGCCCGTCGAGGTCCTCCGGCCATTCGGGATCCATGCAGGTGAGCAGCCTAACCCCGAGTTTCGACGCTCGCTCCTCCTCCTCGTCTGGCCAGGAGGAGGAACCCAGGGACTGGAGCCCCTCGATGACGACGGGCGAGGCGCCCAGCCTGCCCCAAAGCGCGGGGCCCCCCTCGAGGAATGCCTCCGGGGGCGCGCCCTCCTGCTCGAAGGCGCTCCAGATCCGGGTGGCGGCCGCCCCGACGCCCGCGACCAGCAGCAGGGCGCGCAGCAGCGGGCTCATCGGAACGCGCCTCCGTCCCGGTAGGCAAGTGCTTCCCCCACGTGGGGGACCTCCACCAGGCGGCTGCCCGCGAGGTCGGCTATCGTGCGGGCCACCTTGAGCACGCGCCCTATGCCCCTGGCCGACAGGCGCAGGCTGCCCGCCATCGACGACAGGAAGGGGCGGACTTCCGCCGACAGGGCCAGGGAGCGCTTGACGACGCGCTCGGGGAGCTCCGCGTTGCAGGTGAAGCCCAGGCTCGCCCACCTGTCGCGCTGGACCTCCCTGGCGGCGCGCACCCGCTCGGCTATGACTTCACTGCTCTCCCCCCCGGACTCCTCCACGGCGACGAGCTCGCGCGGGAGCAGGCGCGGCACGGAGACGTGCAGGTCTATCCGGTCGAGTATGGGGCCTGAGATCTTGCGATGGTAGCGCTCAAGCTCCGCGCCCGAGCATACGCACCGCTCGACCGGGTCCCCCTCCCATCCGCACTGGCAGGGGTTCGCGGCCACGACGAGCAGCACGCGGCACGGGTACAGGGCGGAGCCGGAGGCCCTGCTGACCGTGATGACCCCGTCCTCCAGCGGCTGGCGAAGGCCCTCGACGAGGTCGCGGCGAAACTCGGGGAACTCGTCCAGGAAGAGAACTCCCCTGTGGGCCAGGCTCACCTCGCCGGGGCGAAGGTTCGACCCTCCTCCGCAGACGGAGGCGGTACTTGCGGTGTGGTGCACGGATCGGAACGGAGGGGTCAGCCCTCTCTCGAAGGGCAGGCCGAGGGTGCTGCGCACGAGGGTGACCTCCAGCAGCTCCTCGTGAGACAGAGGGGGGAGGATTCCGCGCAGGGCGCGTGCGAGCAGGGTCTTGCCGCTGCCGGGCGACCCGATCAGCAGGATGTTGTGGTGGCCCGCGGCCGCTATCTCAAGCGCCCGCTTCGCCCCCGCCTGCCCGCGTATGTCGGCGAAGTCGGGTTCGGGGCGGGCCCGCTCCTCCTCCGGCCCGCGCTCCGACACGGGGGGCAGGGAGCGCTCGCCGCGGAAACAGGCGAAAAGAGCGTCCAGGCTCTCGACCGAGTAGGCCTCGCACCCCCTGACCAGCGAGATCTCCTCCGCGTTGTCGGCCGGGGCGAACAGCGGCACGCCGGTGTCGCGCGCGAGTATTGCCGCGCCCACCGCCCCTCTCACCCCGCGCAACCTGCCGTCGAGCGCCAGCTCTCCGAGGAAGATGCCCCTCGGCACGGACGGCAGCCGCCCCATCGCGGAGGCTATGCCTATCGCTATCGGGAGGTCGAGCACCGCCCCCTCCTTGGGGAGGTCCGCCGGGGCCAGGTTCACCGCGACTCTGCCCCTGACCGCCATGTCCAGGCTGCGCAGCGCGGCCCGGACTCTCTCCTTCGACTCGCGGACGGCGGCGTCGGGCAGTCCTACGATGGATATCGAGAACAGCCCCCCGGCTATCTCGACCTCGACCTCCACCCCGACGGCCTCCATGCCGCGAAGGGTGATCCCCTGGACGGAGTTCACGAGCTCCACCCGCCCGCGGTGATGTCCTCGAAGCGCTCGATCTCGGGCGGCGCGTCCCCGTCGAGGGTCACGGCCAGGAGGTCTATCCGCCAGGGTCCCTCCCAGCGGCGGGAGTCCACGTAGACGCGGCCCGCCCGCACCAGTCGGGCGATCTTCCTGGGGCCGACCGACTCCTCCGCCCTCTGCATCCAGCCGGGGGAGCGGGTGCGCACCTCCACCACGACGAGCTCGTCGCCGTCGAGGGCCACTATGTCCAGCTCCCCTCCCCTGAACGACACGTTGCGCTCCAGTATCGTCCAGCCGAGGCCCGCGAGGTGGGATGCTGCGAGCTCCTCCCCCCTCGCCCCGGTGCGCAGGTGTTCGGCCATCAGAACATCTCCCCCTTGTCGAGCTTGTAGACGAACGCCAGCACCCTGGCGACCGCCTCGTAAAGTTCGCCGGGGATCTCCTCTCCCAGCTCCAGGACGAGCAGGGCGCTGACCAGCGCCGCGTCCTCCACCACCGGGACCTCGGCCTGACGGGCAAGTTCAATTATCCTCTCCGCGATGAACCCCTCGCCGGAGGCCACGACCCGCGGGGCCTCGTCCACCTTCTTGTCGTACTGGACCGCCGCCGCCTTGGCGCGCTTTTTAGCGCGGGCGGTCATGCCGTCACGTCCAGCCCGCGGCCGGGAGTGCGGGGCAGGCGCCTGCCGCGGGCGACCGCGACGTTCTGCAGGGCCAGAGGCAGCCCCTCAAGCTCGCGCCTGAGATGGCGCGCGCGTCGGCGCAGCTCCTCGAAGCCGTTCTCCCGCTCCGCCCGGAGGATGACGCTCAACGACGTCCCGTCGGTCTCGACGGCCCCGGAGACCAGACCCAGCCTGTCCCCCTCCATGTCGAACGACACCGACCAGAGCGACTTCCCGCCCCTGCTCGAGACGCCCGCGGACACCCTGGCGCGCAGCGGAGCGGACTCCCTTCCGACGGGGAGAAATGCGCCCGCCAGCAGCGACGGGTCCCCCCCGCCACGGGCCGGAGCGGAGAGCAGCGAGTGCCCGCGCAGGAAGTCCGCCGTCTCGTCCCCTCCGGCCAGCAGTGCGCGGATCGCCTTGCGGGGGTCCTCACCCCGGGAGAGGCGCGCTCGAAGGGACTCCCTGGTCCTCTTCCACAGTTCGGCGGTCTTCTTCTCGTCGAGCGACAGGTACCAGGAGAGCACCTGTACGTTCTCCCCTGTCATGGGCAGCCCCCGCGCCCACAGCTCGGCCAGGGGGGCGAGCTGCGCCGGGTTCTGCCCCATGCCGGCCCAGGCGGCGCGGATCATGGCCAGCGCCCTCGAGTCGAGCGACAGGCCGCGCGAGAGCAGCGCCCCTGCGACATCCCTGTCGCCGGACGACAGCTTTCCAAGCAGCGCCGACTCCTCTTCGGAGAGCCTCAGCACCGGGATGTCGCCGCTCGCGTCCCACACGGCCTTGAAGCGCTGCCCCGCCAGCAGCGGAATGTTGGCCTGAGCCAGCAGGGTGCGCCCCTCGACGCTCACCAGGTAGGAGCCGTCCTCGCGCGCGGCCAGGACGGTCCCGTTCACGACCGCGCCGTCCGCTATCGACGGCAGAGGCCGCGCCCCCGGAAGGGGCCGGTCGGCGTCGATGCGCGGCTGCTGCGAGTCCGGGAGGTTGGGGCGGATATGAGGTCCGCTGATGTTATGCACGCTCATCCGGTTTCCTCCATGAGAAGCTGGTCCTGTGCACCGGGGAGGGGCCGCGGGATGCGAGCGCGGCCCTGTGCGCCCGGGTCGGGTAGCCCTTGTTTTCGGCCAGCCCGTACTGCGGGTAGACCCGGTCCAGGGCGGTCATGGCGCGGTCCCTCAGCACCTTGGCCACGACCGAGGCGGCCGCGACAGCGGGGTGTAGTCCGTCCGCGCCGGGGACGGCCCTGCCGGGGAAGGGGAGGTCGGCGGGGGTGAACGTTCCGTCCACGATCGCCTCGTCGAACACGGGGGGCAGCTTCAGCAGGCTTCGGCGCATGGCCCAGAGGGTGGCCTGGAGTATGTTCGCGCGGTCTATCCGAAGGTGGGTGGCAGCCTGGGCGCGCCAGACCACGCGAAGCGAGTTCATCCTAGCGAACAGCAGCTCCCTCCGGCGGGGCGACAGCCTCTTGGAGTCGTTCAGCCCCATCGAGAGGAGCTCTTCTGCCTGTTCCTCGGTCAATACCACCGACGCCGCCACCACCGGGCCGCACAGCGGGCCCCTGCCCGCCTCGTCGGTCCCCGCTACTCGTTCGCACCCCGCAGGGCTCATGACCGGCCCCCCGGCGCCTCCAGCGTCACCTGACCGAGCCGCCCCATGGAGAAGGCGTCGACGAGGCGCTTCGCGGCCGCCGCGAGGTCGACAACCCCGCCGGGTACCAGACATCCCAGCCTCCTGCCGACGGCCTCCAGCACCTCCTGATCCGCCTGGTCCCCCGGGGCGGGCACGCCCCATTTCTCCTCCACCACGCCCCACAGCCCCTCGCGCCGCAGGTAGGATACCAGGCCGAGGGCTACCCTCTCCATGCCTATGACCTCGGCCTTGCTGCACCCCAGCCAAGCGAGGCGCAGGTGCGTCTCCGCATCGGCCTTGGGATCCAGGATGCCGGGCGAGTCCACGGCGAGGATCCCCCTGCCCCTGTACCACGACACGCCGCGCGTGATGCCGGGGATGCCGCCCACCTTGGCGGACGATCTGCCCACCAGAGCGTTCAGGAACATCGACTTGCCGACGTTGGGGATGCCGACCACCGCGAGCCTCACCTCCCTGTGCGACGGGGCGAAAGGGGCGAGCTCGCGCCTGATGTGGTCCACCTTGGGCTTCAGCAGGTTCAATGCCCAGGCGCATACGCCGGACTCCTCAAAACAGGAGAGCCACCGCGCGGTGGCTCTCTCGTCCGCAAGGTCGCGCTTCGAGAGCACCACCGCCACAGGGCAGACCCGCGCGAGATCGTCTACGAGGGGCGACGACGTAAGTGCCGGCGCCCTGGCGTCCCTCACCTCGATTATGATGTCGAGTTTTCCGGAGAGCTCCGAAAGCGTCCGCTTCCCCTTGGCCATGTGGCCGGGATACCAGACGGTGCGCGACACCTACTCCACCATCCCGATCCTGTTCAGCGGCCAGTAGCGGAAGAAGACGGGCCCGCGGATGTTCTGAGCGGGGACGAACCCCCAGAAGCGGCTGTCCTGCGAGTTCGGCCTGTTGTCCCCCATTGCGAAGTAGGAGTCCTCCGGTATCCGAACGGGTATCTCGCGGAACAGCGGCCCCTCCGCGAGCGAGAAGTGGTCGTGGTTCTTCACGTAGTCCTCCTGGATCGGCTGGCCGTTGATATAGACGACGCCGTTCCTTACCTCCAGCAGGTCTCCCGGGAGCCCGATAATTCGCTTCACGAAGTCGCGCTTTGGGTCCACCGGGTACTTGAACACGAAGAGCTGTCCCCTCTTCGGCTTCTGGAAGTGATACCAGAACTTGGCCACCAGCACCCTGTCCCCGACCTCCAGCGTGGGGATCATCGATCCGCTCGGTATCCAGAAGGCCTGCACAACGAACGTGCGCAGGATGAGGGCCAGGACCAGCGCCCAGACAATAGTCTCGATGGTCTCGCGCCACCAGGGTTTTGCCGCCGCCATAGAACAACCTCCGTTTCGAAGTGAAGAAGAGATGCGAAAAGACGAACCGGCGCCCCTCCGCAGGACTAGTTATACCCCTAAAGGGGCGGGGATTCAATCCCGCGGGCGGAGAAATGCGCCGCGCAACATGGAGCACGCCTGCGTGCCCGGGCGGCTACGGAGGCGATGTGGCTACCGTGACCCGCATGAAGGGGGAGATCACGATGTAGCAGACGGCCTTGCAGTGCTTTCGGGCGCCCTCCGCGGCGGTGACCCTTATCGTCAGGGCGGGGGTGAGGGTGTTCCACTTCGGGCTGTAGAGGCTCGGGTCGGAGTCCATCGACTGGTTGATGAAAAAGGCCTGCCCTCCGCCGTCGTAGACCTCCTTCTCCCTGGAGTCGTCCCACCTGACGACGATCGTCCGCTGCGACGCGTAGGAAGACATGCTCAACTGCAACCCCCTGCGCGACAACAGGGCCCCGTGGAACACCCTCTGCAACCACGACGCGGCCCTCTCGGCCTCGCGGCGGACGCCCTCGGGCGAGGGAGCGCCGGACAGAAGTCCGCGGCACGACAGCGCCACCCCGCCGAGGAGCACGCCCGTCACGCACAACACGACAAGCAGCTCGGCCAGGGTGAACGCGGGCGGGGGAGCGCCCCTGCGTATGTCCCCCGCCGCTCGCTCTGCGAACCTGCTACTTCTTGACCACGGCCTCATAGCCAAGCTTGAGGACCTTCATATTCGCATCCTCGAACTTGGCGGGCGAGAGCGTTTTTACCGCCGCCGCCGTATCCTCCAGCGAGGGGGCTCCGACCCCGGCACCGCTCATAGCACCCATCAGGAGCACGTTAAGGAAGAGGAAGTTCCCGCCCATGTGCTCCTTCAGAAGGCTGTACCCCTCGAGCGGAAAGAGGGAGATCCGCCGCTCCTCGAGGAACTCTTTGAGCTTCAGGTTGTCGAAGGCGCTCCTGTCGTGCACGTTGACCACAAAGGCGCCGCCCTCCCTGAGGAAGTGGAGGTTGCGGATGCCCTCGTTCTGGTCGAAGGCCAGGAGGACATCGGCCTCCCCGGCCCTCACCAGCGGGCTTATGAAATCCCCCGTCTTGAAGTGACTGATCACGGAGCCGCCCCTCTGGGCCATCCCGTGGACCTCGCTGCCGGTCACGCGCTGCTTCTTCTCCAGCGCGACCGCGCCCAGCACTTTCCCGGCGAAGAGTATCCCCTGGCCTCCTATACCAACGATTATGTACTGCATCCTACTCGACCTCCCCGGAAGTCGCGCGGATCGCTCCGTGCGGGCACACCGACACGCAGACTCCGCACGACACGCAGAACCGTTCGTCTATGTACGCTTTGCCCTTCTCCTCGGAGAAGACGAGGCCGGGGCAGTTGAAGAAGTTGATGCAGAACTTGCAGCCTATGCACTTGTCCTGGTCGACCTCGACCGGGATCGACGGCTGTTCGGGGCGCAGCAGCATGCAGGGGTGCCTGAATATCAGCACCGCGGGCTCCCCCTTCGACTTCGCGTGCTCCCACGCCTCCTTGACCGCCGCCTTGCCGGCCGCAACGTCGTAGGCCTCCACGGTCCTCACATACTCGACACCGCAGCCTCGGCAGGCGCCCTCTATGTCGACCCGCTTGCCCTCGTCCCCCTTGCGCAGCTTGGTCCCTACGGCCGGGTTGGCCTGTCCGCCGGTCATGGCGGTAGTGGCGTTGTCGAGAATCGCGAGTACGAACGCGTGGCGGTTGTACACGGCGCTGACCAGCCCCGGAAGGCCCATGTGGAAGAAGGTGGAGTCCCCGATGGTCGCGACCACGGGCTTCTCCTCCCCCACGGCCTTCTGGGCCAGGAACAGCCCGGAGCTGGCGGTTATGGAGGCGCCCATGTCGATGACCGTGTCCACCGCCTTCTGGTTCACACCGAGGGCGTAGCAGCCTATGTCGGACGGGTTCACGGAGTTCGGCAGGGCCTGGCGAATCGAGAAGAAGCTGGCCCTGTGCGGGCACCCCGGGCAGAGCATCGGCCTGCGGGGCAATATCTTGAGCTCCTCGATCGCCTCCTTGAGCAGGGGATGCGCCCCTCCTACGAGGGAATCATCGCCCAGCACCCTGGCGAGCACGCCTGCGATGACCTCGGGCAGGAGCTCTCCGGCGCCGGGCACCACGCCGTTCCAGCGGCCCATGATGCCGGTGCGGTCCGGCAGCTGCATCTCCATGACCGGGTAGGTCTCCTCGAGGAAGAGCACCTTGTCGTGGCGGGCGATGAAGTCGTTCACCATCTTCACAGGCAGCGGGTGCGGCGTTCCGATCTTGAGGATGGACACGTCGTCCCGCCCGGCGCCCTTGAGTATGTCGGATACCACCGCGAAGGCCGAGCCCGAGGCGACTATGCCGAGCGTCGCCTTGCCCTTGGCCGGGACCTCGTAGTTGTACTTCGCGAACTCCTTCTCGAAGGCCTCGCGAATGTCGACCATCTTCTGGTTGAGCTTGGGATGGTTTATCCTGACGAACGCCGGAAGGCACACCCAGCGGGACGGATCCTTCTCGAACTTCACCGGGCCCGGCCTGAGGGGGGTTATTTTCTCCTGGACGTCCTGGCGACAGTGGTCCACCCGCACGCTCGGGCGCAGCATCGTAACTATGCCGAAGCGCTCCGACAGGTCGAACGCGTCGAAGACCATCTCCCTGGCCTCCTCCGCCGTCGCGGGGTCGAAGCACGGGACCTTGGCGAACATCGCGAAGTAGCGGCTGTCCTGCTCCGTCTGCGAACTGTGCGGCCCCGGATCGTCGGACGACACCAGCAGCAGGCCGCCCTTGAGCTGGTAGTGAGCGATGCTCATGAACGGATCCGCCGCCACGTTGAGCCCGACCTGCTTCATTACCGCGCAGGCCCTTGCCCCCGTGAAGGAGGCGGCCGCGGCCTCCTCGAAGGCTACCTTTTCGTTGACTCCCCACTCCACCGACATGGGCAGGCCCAGCTCGTCGGCGTACTTCGCCACCGCCGGAAGGATCTCCGACGACGGCGTCCCGGGGTAGGCCGTGGCGACCAGACACCCGGCCTCCACAATCCCCCTGGCTATCGCTTCGTTTCCAAGAAGTATGGCCCTGGCACTCACTCTACGCGACACCTCCATCATCCCTCAACGCCTGTATCCACAGGCGCATGGGGTTATTCCCGCGCAAAACCCTGCCGCCAGCGTCCACGAACGCATGGCGGGTCCATCCGGCGGCGAGCTGCACCCCGTCGCGAGCCCTCTCGATGCGGCACTCGAAGACGACGCTGCCCGCCCGCAGATCCCCGATTTTCGTGTAGATGACAATCTCGTCCTCGTAGCGCGCGGGATGCCTGTATCGGCAGTGCGACTCGACCACCGGCAGGAATACTCCCTCCGCCTCCCAGTCGGCGTAGGATCTGCCGTGCGCCCGGCAGAACTCCGTCCTTCCGATCTCGAACCAGTAGAAGTAGTTGGCGTAGTAGGCCACGCCCATCTGGTCTGTATCTCCGTATCGCACGCGCGTCGTGAAAGGGACTTCGGAGGACACCGGACACCTCCTGATAAAAGGGAAGCTGCGCCCGTTGAATCGGGTCGCAGGATTCTGACGTTTTTCGACAACTAGCCACTAATGATGAATTATATACCGAACGCTATTTTTTAAGCAACAACAAAATCTTAAGTCCCGCACTTATTCATGTGAGCGGCCATCAGGCAGTCCTCCAGGACAGGGTAGCCGCCCTTTTCGAGCGACTCGGCCAGGGTCCTGTTTTCAGCTCCCGGCTGGAAGCATACCACCGGCCTGCCCGGCAGATTCTTCAGGTCGGCGGCGATGCCGGACTGTTTTTCGGCGGAGACGAAGAGGGCCACCACGTCCACGGCCTCCCCAAGGGAGGTCAGGCTCGCGGCGCATGGCCGCCCAAGGATCTCGGTGCCGGTGTAGGCCGGGTTTACCGGAAAAAGGGTAAAGCCCGCGCCGGAAAGATAGTTCATCACGCGAAAAACAGGTCTGTCGGCCTTGGGGGACGCCCCCACGACAGCGACCCTGCTGGGGGTGCAGACGAAATGCCGCAAGATCTCATCTCTGTTCACTTCGATCACCTCTCCCGATAATACGTGGACGCACTCGCTCTTCCAGCCACTCGACGCCATTATACCGCACGACCGACTTCTTCGTGGAATTCAAGCTGCCGGGAGCAACGACGAAGACCGGGGACGCGTGACAGAAAGGGCTCCAGACGGACGCGAACGGACTGTTCATCGTTCACCCGGACGCCGAGTTCATCGGGTCGGTCAACGCGGCGCAGGGAGGGGAAGGAGTGCCGGATGGCCTCTCATCGGCGGTCAGACAGGCCCTCGCGGGGAGACAGGGGATTGCCTACTACTCAGAGAACGGGTCCGAGCGGGTCGCCGAGGAAGTGAGGACCCTGGCGGAGGAGTCCAACAGGGCTGCCGCCGAAGTGGGCAAGGTGATAGGAGATATATCCGGCAAGACCGAGAACGCCAAGGCCGACCAGGAGAACAGCGTGGAGCAGATACGCAACCTGGTGGCCAGAGCCAGGGAGACCAAATCGGTGATTGACGACGTAATTTTGAAGGTAGCGTCCATCACCGACAATATCCAGTCACTGGCCGCCGCGATGGAGCAGCAGCCGGCCGCTGCCGGCGAGATGGCAACCGGGATGGATCACGCTGCCAGGGCGGGCGGCGAGATAGCCGACCAGGTGGCGAACATAAACCGCTCGATGGACGAGCAGGGGCGCATGGTCGAGAGCGTCGCAGCCGCAGCGTCGGAACTGGTGGACCTGTCCGCGTCGCTGCAGAACTCGGTCGCCCGCTTCAGAACGGGGGCGTGAGCCTTCGTCCGCCGGGGTCCTTGCGAGGGCCCCGGCGGATGGGGCGTTGAAGAAGCCCGCGATCGCGCTCGGGAGACTATAGGGTCCCGACGCCTGCCGAGGTGCGCCAACAGCTGCGCAGTACCGGTCTCAAGTTGCGATGCCGGCAGCGTGGACGGGGCACGCCCCTTCGAAGACCGGCCCTAACGGGACTTCAACTCCCGCAGCACCTTTTCCACCGCCATCCTGGCGAGGCCCTGCTTTATCAACCCCTCGGCGGCCGAGCCGGCGAGGCGCAACGTGCAGCGCCCCGTCTCCGCGCAGACCACATCGACATGCACCACCACCGGATTTTCGTCTCGAGGGCCTGAGCCGACAACCCCCGACACGCGCACATCGCGGGGACCGTCCCGATCCCCCCCGACCATGAGGCGCCCGGCTTCTCTCAGTGCGTCGCGCGCCAAACGCAGGGCTTCTTCCGCATCTCCCTCGACCGGTAGTTCATCGACATACTGGTCCGTGTCCAGCATCCTGACGGTGTCATCGACGACCTCGGAATCCTCCGGATTCACGGCGGATCCAGACT
>JAKJGK010000128.1 GCA_022704435.1 Synergistota bacterium
TGCGTCGGGAGTGCCGGTCCTGCACTTTCTCGACCTGCGCTCGCTCGCTCTCCGCTCCGGCATACCATACGACGGAGCACCCCGGCCACGATTCTCCGGCGGCCTGCGGGCAAGCGCCGTCGGACTGCTGCTGTTCGCCCTGTACTTGGGGTGGTTCTCGAGATGGAGGAGGGACGAGTGAACATGCCGGGCGATACGCGCTGCGCCCTGTGCGACGGGCACATGGCCGAATCTCTGTATGATGGACCGTGCAAAGGCCACGCGGCCGATCCGGACGCCGCAGCCTCCGAGAGGTTTCTCCTGGCCGGCCTGTTCTTCCTAGGCCTGTGGCCCCTCGCGCAAAAACTGTCCGCCAGGCCTGTGCTGGTCATGCTCGAGACCCTTCCCGACACGATGGACGGGGGCGACCTATTGGCCGCGGCGTCCTCGCTCGTCCTGCTGAACGCGTCCAGAGCGGTCGCCCTCTACCTCGGATGGTTCCTCGTGGGCAGCGGGCTGGGCGCGACGAGACGCTCCCTTCGATTCTTGTCATGGCTGATTCCCGTTACCGCGATCCCTGCCACCTACCTGCTCACAGCGGTGATGGGAGAGGGGGCCGCTCGTCTGCACTTCGGCTTTCCGGCCGTGCTGAGCGTGGTAAGCGTGCTGGTGTTGAGGTACCTCACCAGGGACATTGAGGGATGGGGGTACAAGTCCATAGCCCTGGCGCTTCTTGTCCTCTCGTTTCAGTGGCTGGACGTGATCCCGGCGCTGACCTCCTGGGGCGCGGGGTGGGGGGAGCTGTCCGCCGCGGTCAAGACCGCAGCGCTGCTCATGGACCGGGAGTACCTGCTGAACAGGGCATTCGGCGCCGTCTTCGTCGGCCTGTTCCTGGCGGGCTTCATCACCACTGAGCTGCTGGTGAGCTACGGGGCGCGCCTGCAGGACCTCGCCCTGCTGCGCGACAGGGATGTTAAAATGGCCCAGCTGCGCGAGGAGGGCCTTCGAAGCCGCTGCCTGGCGGAGATGCAGCAGCTGGTCCACGACCTGAAGAGGCCTCTCACCACAATGATAGGACTCGCGGATATCATAGCCTCCGGCAAGAACCCGGAGAGCTCCCGCAGGTACGGCGCGGTCATAGTGGACGCCGGGCGGACGATGGAGGAGATGATATCGGAGATCCTGCATGAGGACTTCCGCCGATCCATCCCGGTCGAAGACCTGGTTCAGTACGTATTCAGCCAGGTGAGTCCGTTCCCATGGAGGGAGACGGTGGCCCTCGCCGCGGACGACGAAGTCCTCCGCGAGCGGGTGGCGGTCAACGTCGTCAGGATGTCGCGCGCCATCGTCAATCTGCTTGACAACGCTCACAGGGCGAACCTGATCGCCGGGGGCGCGCACATAGAGCTGCGCGCCGAGGGCGCGAGCGACTGGGTCCAATTGTCGGTGAGCGACGAGGGACCGGGCTTCGAGGCCACGAGGCCAAAGGGATCCGGGGCGTCCGCCGCCGGAGACTGGCGGCAGGGCTCGGGGTGGGGCTCCACCGGTCTTGGGCTCAAATACGTTACAATGGTCGTGGAGAACCACCGGGGCGCCTTCAGGATCGAGGACCTTGAGACCGGCGCCAGGGTGACCGTTGAGCTTAAGAGAGCCGACGTCAGCCCGTCCGTTTAAAGATTATTCGCCGAAAGGATGGTTTGAAAGATGCCCCTACACATCGGAGCAATAGACGACGACAGGGCTATCCTCTACACCCTGGAGGCCATGGCGTCCACCGAGGGGTGGCGCATGCTGACCACGAACGTCCCCGAGGAGTGCCTGGACTGGGTCAAGCTCGACGAAGTGGACATTCTGCTCGTTGACTACCACATGCCGGTGATGAACGGCCTGCACCTGATCAAGAGGGCCAGGGAGTTGTCGTCGAAGCTCGTCCTGATCGCGCTCACCGTCGAGGACGGAGGGGATCTGGCCTCGCAGCTCATGCTCGCCGGTGCGGACGACTTCATCACGAAGCCCATTCGGTTGGCCGACTTCACCGCGAGGATACGCCTTCACGAGAAGCTGTTCTCCCACCGCGAGCAGTTGAACTGGGACGAGCGCAAGAAGGGCGTCAGCAAGGACACGATGCGCAGGGTGCTCGAGAGGATGAAGCTCTTCACCTCCCCCAAGGATTGCGAGGAGGTCGCAGCCGCATGCGGCCTGGCGTACGTGACGGCTCACAGGTACCTGGAGTACCTCGCCGAGCGGGGGCTGGTGGTGCGGAGCGCCGGGGTCCAGGATGGCCGCCCGGGCAGGCCGAAGACCTACTACGAGGCGCCCGCTCCCTACCGCTCGGCTCAGCCGGGTGAATAAAAAAGGAGGCCTCCCGGCGGGAGGCCTCCTCTCGAGGAGTGTATCCGCTACTTGAACCACTCGGCCTTCATCGCGTCAAGCTCTCCGCTCGCCTGAAGCTCGGCCAGTGCTTTGTTGACCGCCTCCAGCAGCTCGGGCTCGCCGAGGTTCAGGGCTATGGCCTTGCCCGATCCGGTGATCTCCTGCTCGAGGGCGATCTTGATCTTCCCCTGGAAGTCCTTGTGCTCCACGTAGCTCTTCGCCACGGGGGTGTCCATCAGCGTGGCGTCCACGCGGCCGAGTATGACCTCGCGCACGCAGTCGTCGAACTTCTGGAACGACTTGACCTGGACATCCTCCAGGGTGTACAGGTAGTTCTCCTGGACGGTGCCGAGCTGCACCGCGGCGATCTTCCCCTTCATGTCCTCCAGCGCCTTGATGGCGTCGTTGTCGTAGGCAGTGATGAACGCGCTGATTGACACCTCGTAATTGTCGGAGAACGCGACTCTCTTGGCCCGCTCCTCGGTGGCGCTGAGCCCGGCGGCGATGAGGTCGATCTTCTTGGCGAGCAGGGAGGGGATGAGGCTGTCGAACGGCATGTCCACCCACTCGACCTTCTTCCCCATCTTCTCCGCTATCGCCTCGGTCATGGCGATGTCGAACCCCTTGAGGTCGTTGTTCTCGTCCCTGAATTCATAGGGGGGATAGGTGCTCTCCGTGCCGACGAGCAGCACGTCCTTGGCCATCACGTTGGCCTGGCACGCGGTAACTGCCACCAGCAAAGCGAGAAGCGCAAACAATAATTTTTTCATCGTTATTTTCCTCCAGTATGGATTGATTTGAAAACCCTTGCACCGACATAGCCTGCCCTTTATCCGCGAGCATACACGTCCCGTTTTTACCTGTCAAGGTTGCCCTCGTCCAATCGGCGAAGACTGGTATAATTCTGTTGGCCGGCGGCGGACAGGCGCACAGGCGTCGTCCGCGGACCGGGAGGATTTTGCCGGAGGTGACAGGGCTGAACGAGACACAATTCCTTGTCTTCACCGTGGGCGACAGGCGTTACGCCCTGCCCGCGGTCGACGTGGAGCGCGTGCACGCTGCGGTCGAGGTGACGGTCGCGCCGGGCGCTCCAGAGTCCCTGCGCGGCGTAATAAGCTGCGCGGGCGTTCCCGTGCCGGTCGTCGACCTGCGGGCGCGGTTCGGCCTGCCGCAGCGGAGGATACTGCCGAGCGACCGCCTTCTCTTCGTCCGCGCGCAGACGCGGAACGGCGGAGATGCCAGGCTCTTCGCCCTCCTTGTGGACGACGTGGACGGGGTGACAGCTCTCTCGCCGGAGAGGGTGTCCCCGCCGGACGTCGCGGAGGACATCTTCGACGAGTTCTTCGCCGGGGTCGCCGGCGGTGACGGCGGAGTCCTGTGCGTGCCCTCGGCCTCCGCTCTTTTTTCCATCACCGAGGAGGAGTTGAGCATCATCGGCGGCCTGGTGACGGGAGGAGAAGCCGGGTGACAAAGGAGGGCTCCCGGGCATTGCCAGGGGAGGCGGCTCCAGGGCTGGCCCGTCTTGCGGCCCTCGTGGAGAGTCGTCTTGGAATGGTATTGTCGGGGAGAAACCCTGTCGACCTGTGGAGGGTTGTGCTGGCTATGGCCGCCTCTGAGCGGCGCGATCCCCTCGAGCTCCTGGGATCCCTCGTCCGGGACGGATTGTCCGAGAGCGCCGTCCCCGCGTTTGCCGAGCTGATAACAGTGGGGGAGACCTACTTTTTCAGGGAGCCAAGGACCCTTGAGACCTTTCAGGAGCTGGTGCTGGCGCCTTTCGCCCGTGGGTCGGGGCCCGGGAGGTTGCGCATATGGTGCGCCGGGTGCAGCACCGGGGAGGAGCCCTACACCCTGTCGATGATGGCGAGCCGAGCCCTGGGCGGCGCAGCAGGGCGCGAAGTCTCGATCCTCGGCACTGATGTCAATCACGGATTCCTGGAGAGGGCGCGCAGGGGGATCTACCGCGCATGGTCGTTCAGGGGCGTCGATCCTGCGGACATGGACCTCTTCTTCGAGAGGACGCCCGAGGGGGACGGTGCCGTAAGACCCCTCTATCGCAGGGGAGTGTCCTTCTCGCACCTCAACCTGGCGGACGACAGGTGGCGGCTGTGGGGGGACGGGCTCCCCCCGGACGTCATCTTCTGCAGGAACGTCCTCATCTACTTCGCGCCCGAGCGAATCGTCGAGGCAGTCCGCCGATTTCACGCCATGCTCCCCCTCGGGGGTTGGCTCGTGCTCGCCCCGTGCGAGTCATACACCGTGCTGTCCTCCCTGTTCACTCCGGTATTCCGCGAGGGGAGCACGATATACAGGAAGGACGCACCGTGTGAACGCGGGGCGATGGAGGAGACCCGCCCCTTCCACGGCGTTATCCTTGAAGAAGGGGCGGAAGAACCGCTCGGGTCCGACCTCTTGGATAGCTGGACGGGTATTGAGATGGAGCTCGACGGGGCGAATCTACCCCCGGACGAGTATACGCCGCCCCCCGCCGAAGAGGCGGGCGCAGTGTCTCTGGAGGAGTGTCTACGGGTGGCCCGCGAGCTCGCGGACAGGGGCAGGCATTCCGAGGCGCTCGAGTGGGCCGAGAGGGCCGTGAAGATCGACGGCAGAGCGGCCGAGCCCCGCTGCCTCCTGGGCCTTATCGCCTCCGAGCTCGGCGACGAGGAGTCCGCCGCCTCTTCCCTCAGGAGGGCGTTGTACCTCGACCCCGGTCTCGCGATGGCGCACTACGCCCTGGGGGGCCTGGCGCTGAGACGTGGACGGAAGGACGAGGCGAGAAGACACTTCCGCAACGCGGAGGAGCTGCTCTCGCGTCGACTGAATGGCGATCTCGCGGCGGAGGAGCTGTTGCTCGCCGCGCGGAGCATGAGGAGCCTGTGCGAACAGGGCTGAGCCGGGAGATGATACGCGTGGTTGACGGGGAGTACGATGCCATGACGCACGAGCGCATGGACGAGATCCTCCGGGAGAGGGCCAGGAGGCTCTCGACGGAGTCCTCGGAGAACGATTCCGGGGAGCAGTTGGAGGCGCTCGAATTTCGGCTGGGCGACGAGCTCTATGCGGTGGCGTCAGCGCTGGTGGGCGAGGTTATGCGCCCCGGGGCTCCGACGCCCGTGCCCTGCACGCCGCCCCACATCGCCGGGATTGTCGACCTGCGCGGGCGTGTCGTTGCCGTGTTGGACCTCAAGAGCCTGCTAGGGTTGGGCGATGCGGGGAGCTCGCCCGACCGCAGGGTCGTCGTCCTCCGCTCCGGAAACGCGGAGGCGGGGATATTGGCCGACTCGCTCGAGGGGATTCGCTGTCTCTCTCCTCGCGACATTCACCCGCCGCTTCCGTCCATGGCGGGCG
>JAKJGK010000129.1 GCA_022704435.1 Synergistota bacterium
GGGCTCCACCGCTAACCGCCAGGGGCGCGTGATAGCGGACAACATCGCCGGGCTCCCGTCGCGCTTCGCCGGGGTCGTCGGCACCGCAATCCTGAAGCTGTTCCACCTGACCATCGGCAAGACCGGGCTCAACGAGGAGCAGGGGCGCGCCGCCGGGTTCGACCCGGTCAGCGTGATCGTCGAGGAGCCGGACCGGCCGCACTTCATGCCGGGGATGGGGGCGATGACCATACGCCTCGTCGCCGACAGGAGGTCGCGCAAGGTGATAGGCGCCCAGTTCATGGGCAACGGTGTGGTCGACAAGAGGCTGGACTCCATCGTGGCGGCCATCTCCTCCGGCATGACCGTGGACATGCTGGCGGACGCCGACTTCGCCTACGCGCCGCCCTTCGCCACGGCTCTCGACCCGACCACGCACGCGGCCAACACCCTCAGGAACAAGATGGACGGCCTGGTGAAGACCTACTCCCCCGCGGAGCTCAAGGCCCGCATGGAGGAGGCCGAGCCGCCCGTGCTGCTGGACGTGCGCTCCCCGCAGGAGCTTGACCAGCAGGGACGCCTGCCCTACGACTTCATCAACATTCCGCTGGGCCAGCTTCGCGGACGCCTGTCCGAGGTGCCGGAGGGCAGGGAGGTCGTGGCCTTCTGCAAGATCTCGGCCCGCGCGTGGGACGCCGTGGCGATATTCAGGGGGAACGGCAGGGAGAACATAGCGATCCTCGAGGGAGGCGCGATGGCCTGGCCGTATGAGAAGAAGTAGCGCTCGGCGCGTCGTAAAGAGTGGAAAAAACCAGGTCCCTCCTCCCGCCGGTCGTTCGGGACGACAAAAAGCAAAGTCGCCAGCTTGTGTCGTCCCGAACGGCGCGAAGCGCCGGAGGGACCCTGGTTCGAGGTGGCATTCTGCAGGATCCCTCCTCCCTGCGGTCGTCGGGATGACAATAGGCCCGCGGTCGTCGGGATGACTGGAAGCCCCTACAGCAGCCCCTCCAGCCCCTTCTCCAGCACGGAGAAGACTGCGGAGTCGTCGTACTCCTCGATTCGCCCTGCGTCGCCCAGCTCGGCAAGGCGCGGGTCCAGGGGGAGGCTGCCCCAGAAGGGGGCCTTCAGGTCGGACGTCAGGGCCGCCGAGTGGCTGCCTCCGAACAGCTCTATGCTCCCCCCGCAGTGCGGGCACCGAATCTCGCTCATGTTCTCGAGCACGCCGACGAGCGGTATGTCCAGCATCTCGGCCATCTTCGCGGCCTTGCGCACCACGAGCGACGCCAGCTCCTGCGGGGAGGTCACCAGCAGGAAGCCGTCCAGCGGGATCGTCTGCATGGCGGTCAGCACGGCGTCGGCCGTGCCGGGGGGGAGGTCGACGAACAGGACGTCCAGCTCGCCCCACTGCACGTCGTTGAAGAACTGGGTCACGGCGCTGCCGAGCAGCGGGCCGCGCCAGATCACGGGCTTGGCCGGGTCGTCCAGCAGCAGGTTCATGGAGATCGCCCGTATGCCGGTGCGGGTCGCGGGCGGCTCGATGCCGTCGGCGTTGCCGAACGGGAACGTCTTCAGGCCGAAGAAGGTGGGTATGGACGGGCCCGTTATGTCGGCGTCCAGTATGCCGACCTTCATCCCCCGGCGCGATGCCGCCAGCGCCAGCAGTGACGTGACCGAGCTCTTGCCGACGCCGCCCTTGCCGCTGCCCACGGCGTAGATCCTCTTGATCCCCTTCTTGTCGCTCTTAGGTGGTAGTGTCAAAACGAGGTTCGCCTCTTTTCGGTATTTTTTATGCCCCTATTGTACACCCGCGATCACAGAAGCTTCTCCAGCGTGCCCTGCGCATGCCTGGCCAGCGCGTCCGCGACGGTCAGACCCTCCGCGCAGTACGCGCTCATGCCGGCCTGCCTGGCGAAGCCCAGGGCGTTCGGCCCGAGGCGAGGGACCAGCAGGACGGACACTCCCTTCTGCGAGAGCGTCGTCAGCACCTTCGTGGCGGCGCCGTGGGCCTCGCCGGCCCCCGTCCCCTCGAAGGACTCCAGCACCTTGCCGCTCTCGTCGGCCAGGACGAACCAGGGAGCGCGAGCGAAACGATCCGCCACCGCGCTCGACGCATCCGCCCCGAGGGCGGGAATACCTATCTTAACCATATCATGCACTTCCTCTCCGCAATATTGCCCGCCACAGCTCCGCGAGCGGCCGCCCCATCTCCTCGACCGGAATGCGGCCGTCGCTTACCGCGCGGGCGATCCTCTCGTCGAACGGGACGGCCCCGAGGACAGGCCACCCCTCCGCGTCGCAGACTGCGCGGATCTCCTCCGTCACCTCGGGGGATATATCCCACCTGTTTATCGCGACTCCGAAGGGCAGCGACAGGGTCCTGCACAGGTCGATCACGCGCCGGAGGTCGGACAGGGCGGATCGCGAAGGCTCGACGACCAGCACCGCCAGGCCCGCCCCGGTGAGGGAGGACGTCGCAGGACAGCCCACGCCGGGCGGCCCGTCCACCAGGATCAACGGCGCCTTCAGCTCCGTCGCCTCGCGTCTCGCTTCCTTGCGCACAAGCGCCACCAGCATGCCGGAGTTCTCTCCCCCCGGTGCCAGTCGCGCGTGCCACATCGGGCCGAAGTCAGTCTCCCCGCGTCGCAGGACGCCGCGCTGAAAGGCCCTCTTGTCGATGCAACTCTCCGGGCACACCAGCAGGCAGCCCCCGCACCCCTCGCAGAAGCCGGGGTCCACAACGGCCTTTCCATCCTTCATGACGATGGCCCCGAAGCGGCAGAAGCGCAGGCACTCGCCGCACCCGACGCAGCGAGCGGCGTCCACGTGCGCCACCTTCATGCCGAAGAAGGGGCGGCTCTCCGTCTCGCGCGGGGACAGGATGATGCCGAGGTTCGGCGCGTCCACATCCGCATCGGCCATCACGCGCGGCACCTCGGCCATCGCCGCGAAACACGCCGTCAGCGTGGTCTTGCCTGTGCCGCCCTTGCCGCTGACCACCACGATCTCGAACGGACTCATGAGAATGTCCTCTCTATCGCGCGCCACAGCCTGCCCGTCCTGGCGGCCCAGTCCGCGTCGGTCCCGTAGGGACACCTGCCCAGCGCCCCCGCCTCCGCGGCGGAGCGGGTGAACGGGAAGCTCTCCAGCACCTTAACGGAGAAGCGTCTGCACAGATCGTCCAGCGGCCTCTCCCCCAGCCCGGCCTTGTTGACCACTATGGCCGTCGGCTTCTTCAGGTCCGACGCCACCTCCAGCACGCTCGCCAGGTCCGACAGGCCGAACGGGGTCGGCTCGGCCACCATCAGGGCCGCATCCGCGGCGCGCAGAACCGTCGCGGCAGGGCAGGACACCCCCGGGGGCCCGTCCATGATCCAGTCGTGCGCCTTGAACTCCGTGCCCGCGCGGATCGTCTCGTCGATCACTCGCACCGTGCTGACGCTGCCCACCCTCAGACGCCCCTCGATGAAGGGCCCGCCTGCGGCAGTGCCGGACCTGATCGTGCCGACCTCGCGGTCGCGCTCGCGCATCGCCCCGGTCGGACAGACCAGCGGACAGGCACCGCAGCCGTGACAGAGCGACTCGTTGACGACCGGCAGGCCGGAGCCGAACCATGCTATCGCGCCGAACTCGCAGACCTGAGCGCACCTTCCGCAGGCCGAGCACAGGTCCGGCTCAAGGAACGCCACCGGCTGGAGCACCGGGCGCGTCGTGCCGCCCTCGAAGCCGAGAAGGATCCCAAGGTTGGGCTCCTCGACGTCAAGGTCCATGGCCAGCGACCCCGGCCTGCCAAGGACAAGGGAGGCGGCGATGCTCGTCTTGCCTGCGCCCCCCTTGCCGCTAGCCACGGCGATCTTCATTTTCCGCAGGTGTGGCCGTGTCCGTGGTCGCACTCCACGTCGACGGACTCCAGCGAGCCCGCCAGCAGGGCCTTCACGGCGGCGTCCGCCTCCATCGGCGGCACCGTGCAGACCTCTATCCCGAACGACCGGAACATGCTCTTGGCCTGGGCGCCCATGCCGCCCGCCACCACCGTGTCCGCCCCGATGCTCCTGATCCAGTCGGGGAAGAGCCCCGGCACGTGCTCGCCTCCGGGGGGCGACATCAACTCACGCTTGACCTCCCTGCCGTCCTCGATGGACACGACCAGGAACTCGCTCGTCCTGCCGAAGTGCGCGGACACCACGCCCGCGTCGAGCGCCACGGCGACCTTTTTCACTACTCCTCCCCCTCCCTTCCGAGCCTCGTGCGCAGCTCCCTGGCCCTAGCCTCGGCCATGGCCAGCTCCTGCTCGAGCATCGCCCTCTCGTCGACCTCGCCGGCGGGCTCCATCCAGACGCCCCTGCCCATTCCCATTCCCATTCCAAACGGCATGCGCCCGAAACCGCGCCCTCCGTAGAAACCACCGTACCCGCAGGCGCGCCCGCGCCCGCACCAGCCTCTTCCCCATCCGCTCATCGGGCCTCTGCCCATCGGACCCATTCCATCGCGTCCAGGCATCGAGATCTCCTCCTTCGCTTGTTGTGATAATAATTATCATTTGCATTCTACCCCCGGACGTGACATCATGTCAAGAGGCAGAGAGGGAAAAAACTTCACGAGGAGATGAGCGCAATGCACACCCGGACCGACGAGGACATGATCGGATCTTTCATACGGGAGCTGAGGGAGAGGGGACTGCGGCTTACCGCGCAGAGGGAGATCCTTCTCCGCGTCATCGCCGGTCACCTGGGAAGAACCACGTCCGTGCAGGAGATCTGGGAGAGGACGCGCGAGGAGGACCCCTACATCGGCATAGCCACCGTCTACCGCACGCTCAACCTCCTGGGGGAGATGGGCGTGGTGAACGTGATCTACCTGGGCGAGGGCGATTTTCGCCTGGAGCTGCCCAAGCGCAGAACTCACGTGACCGCGTACTGCCGCGCGTGCGGCTCGTCCTTTCAACTCGACGACGAGGAGGGAAAGCGCCTCGAGCTGGAGCGCTGGCTGGCCGAGGCCGGCCTGGAGCCGCTCCCCCAGTCGATAGCCCTGGCGGGGCTGTGCGAGCGCTGCAGGCAGTCCGGGGCCGAGCCGGACGCGAGACAGGGCTTCGCCCCGCGCAAGGGAAACTGCCCCGGCGGCCGGTGCCGCAGGATGAGAAGATTCCGCGAGGAGGGCTAAGCAGGCGACCGAACGGGCTCGTTTCCGTTCGAGTCGATCGCTTACCCTGAGGAGCGAAGCGACGAAGGGTGCAGGCGACCGAACGGGCTCGTTTTCTGTCGTCCCGAACGAGCGAAGCGAGGAGGGACCTTAGTTCGAGGTGGCACTCCGTAGGATCCCTCCTCCCTTCGGTCGTCGGGATGACATAAGCAGGAGACCGAACGGGCGCTTTTCCCGTTCGAGTCGATCGCTTACCCTGAGGAGCGCAGCGACGAAGGGTGCAGGCGACCGAACGGGCTCGTTTTCTGTCGTCCCGAACGAGCGAAGCGAGGAGGGACCTTAGTTCGAGGTGGCACTCCGTAGGATCCCTCCTCCCTTCGGTCGTCGGGATGAC
>JAKJGK010000020.1 GCA_022704435.1 Synergistota bacterium
TATGATGTTGGTTTGTCAGCTACATCATAACCGAGGCTTGAGCGAATGGCTCAATTCGAATTTACACCATTATAGGGACTCAATCCCATGAAGCCGTTTTTCGGGTTCGGCCCCGTATAATTTGACTTGGCGCCGGATGCTGAGTATAATACTTCGGTTAATGCGAATATCGCACGGGGCGGGTTTAAGCGAACTTTTTCGCACCTGGGCCGCCGGCGGGAGGAGGAAGACGATGTACGCGATAATTGAAACTGGGGGAAAGCAGTACCGAGTGCAGGAGGGGGATCTCCTGAAAATCGAGTCCCTGGGACTTGACGAGGGCTCTTCCGTACTTTTCGACAGAGTGTTGCTATTGGGGCGCGACGAGGGCGTGGTCATAGGTTCCCCCTACGTGGACGGAGCCTCCGTGAGAGCCTCCGTCAAGGCAAATGGCAAAGATCCCAAGATAATTGTCTTCAAGTACAAGAGCAAGAAGAACTATCGCCGCAAAAAGGGTCACAGGCAGCATTTCACAGAGGTAAGGATCGACTCGTTGATACTGGAGTCCTGACATTGACGGATATTTCCGTTACGCTGGACGGAGATATTGCAATAGCGATCGATGCCCAGGGCCACTCCGGCTTCGCCGACAAGGGGGAGGACATCGTCTGCGCAGGAGTGTCCGCCCTGTTGCAGGCTCTTCTCTACGGCTTCAAGAACGTCCTTGACTTGAGCTCCTTTTTCTACACGATAGAGGAGGGCGAAGGCAGGATGACGATCGACTGGAGTATGTCCAGGAGCCCGGAGGCGCGCCTGCTTGCCGACACGATAATTGGTTCTTTAAAGGAGATCGCGCGGGCATACCCCGAGCATGTACGGATTATGGAGGTGCACACCGATGGAATTCAAGTTTAATTTGCAGTTGTTCGCGCATAAAAAGGGACAGGGTAGCAGCACAAACGGCAGGGACAGCGAGGGAAAGAGGCTTGGAGTGAAGATTTACGCCGGCCAGACGGTGAAGGCGGGCAACATCCTGGTAAGGCAGAGAGGGACGAAGATACACCCCGGCAAGAACGTGGGGCTCGGCAAGGATTACACGATCTTCGCAAAGGCCGCCGGAACCGTCAACTACGAGACAAAGGGAAGCAAGAAGGTAGTTTCTGTCATCCTTAGCACTGTCGAATAAACTGAATCCGAGGTCTGCTCCAGAGCGAGACACTCCCGACGAGGGCCTTCACATCGCCTTAGGGCCGGACTGCGAATACAAGTCCGTTCCTGCCTTAGGAGATTTAAGGGCCCTCTGTCTGTTAGAATATAAAGGAAGATGGCTTTATCGCCGGTGATAGAATGAAATTTGTCGACTTTGTCGAGATCTCTGTCCGAGGTGGACGGGGAGGGAACGGGTGTCTGAGCTTCCGTCGCGAGAAGTTCGTACCTAAGGGCGGACCTGACGGCGGAGACGGCGGAAGGGGCGGAAATGTCGTCCTGCGTGCTGCCTCGGGAGCGCTTACACTTGCGGATTTTGAATTTGAAGAGGACATCCGCGCCGGGGACGGAACTGCGGGCAAGGGCGGGATAAGGACTGGGAAGGCCGGTACTGACAGGGTGATCGAGGTCCCCTGCGGAACCATCGTCTACGACCGAGACTCGGGCCAGATCCTGGCCGACTTGGTGGAGCCGGGGGAGAGCATCGTAGCCGCCAGAGGAGGACGTCCGGGGAGGGGAAACGCCCACTTCGCGAATTCGGTCCGCAAGGCGCCCCGTTTTGCCGAGATGGGGGATGAGGGCGAGTCAAAGTCCCTGCTTCTCGAGCTGAAGCTGATTGCCGATATAGGGCTTGTCGGGGCGCCTAACGCCGGCAAGTCGAGCCTCCTCGCGGCAATCTCGTCCGCACGCCCGAAGATCGCAGGCTATCCCTTTACGACCCTGTCGCCGAACCTCGGTGTCCTGTCTGTCGACGACCAGAAGATAGTGATCGCCGATGTACCCGGACTTATAGAAGGCGCCCACGAAAACAGAGGACTGGGCGTCTACTTCCTGCGGCACATCGAACGCACGCGTTTTCTGGTGCATGTACTCGACCTGAGCGTAGGATCCACGGACGACGTGATCGCGCAGTGGCGCGTATTGAGGTCCGAGTTCGAGGCATACTCGGGTGCGACGGACGAGGAAAGCGCCCTGCCTCAAAGAGAGGACATCCCCGCAAAACCGTATGTCATACTGGGGAACAAGATCGACCTCGAAGCTGCCAGAGCAAATGATGAGAGGGTAGGCTCATACTTCAAGGAGCTGGGGGAGAGGTATTACTCCCTTAGCGCTCTTACCGGAGAGAACGTGGAGAGCTTCATACAGGTTCTGGCCGACCTGGCCAGGGAACACCGAAGGGGCGAGAGCCAGGCAAGGTTGGCGCCGATGCTGGTGGACACCTTCGAGCCGACGCGTAGAAGGGGCAGGCTGGAGCCGGCCTCGATAGTGAGATTGGGCGACGGCTCCGGATTCAGGGTGATACATGCCAATCTTGAGAAGACCCTGTCGAGGTACAATTTCGAACACGAGGACGCTCTTCCCAGGTTTGCAAGGCTGGTCAAGAAGTTCCGGATAGAGGAGCGCCTGGAGGAGATGGGGGCAATCAAAGGCGACAAGGTATACATAGGCGACCTTGAATTCGACTTCGAGCCCGAGATGGCGGCCCTCGACGGTTCACAGAAGGAGTAGTCGCAACGAAGGAACCAGGGAGGTGAGGCGGTGTCAAGCAGCCCGAAGAGCAGCGCCAGGAGAATTGGCATAATGGGAGGGACCTTCGACCCCATCCACTACGGGCACCTGCTCGCCGCGGAGGAGAGCAGGACGGTGGTGGGGCTGGACGAAGTGCTGTTCGTTCCTGCCGGTGATCCCGCGCACAAGCGCCTCCGCAGAGTAGCATCTTGCGAGGACCGGTACATTATGACCCTTTTGACGACCCTTGAAAACAAGAACTTCACCCCTTCCCGCATCGAAATCGACAGAAAAGAACCCAGCCACACTGTCGATACCTTGAGGGAGATGCGTCACTGGTACGCCCCCGAGAAGGTGGATTTCTTCTTCATCACCGGCCTGGACGCCGTCCTTGGCATGACCTCCTGGAAGGAATCCGAGGAGCTTCCAAAGCTTTGCAGGATTGTGGCGGTCAACCGCCCCGGATACCCTCAAAAGGCTCTTGATTCTCTCCCAGAAGCCCTTCGGGATGCGATAATTCCACTCGAAATCCCCCTGCTCTCCATATCCAGCACGGAGATCCGGAGGCGTATCGAGGAGAGGAGGAGCATCAAGTACCTTCTCCCCGAGACGGTGGAGCAGTATATTTACAAAAAAGGACTCTACCGTAAATATTGGAGGACATCTATCAATGAAAATTCTGCGCATAGCGGCTGTACTCCTGCTGGCGATGGGCGCGGCCTTCGCCGGGGCGGCCTTAAAAGTAAAGACCTTTGTGGAGCCTAAACCTCAGACGATAAAGGAATCCATCTCGTTCAGCGAGGAATCGGGCTCTATAAACATCCTCCTTATCGGGATAGACGATGTCGATGGAGGCAGGCGGGCCGACGCCATAGCGTACACCACGATAGATATTGACAACAAGATAGTGCGACTCATGTCCATCCCCCGCGACACCAGGGTGCAACTGCCGAAGAAAGGCTGGGACAAAATCGCCCACGCCTACGCCTACGGCGGCGTAAACCTGTTGCGCGAGTCGCTGGTGAACTACCTTGGCATGCCGATCAACTACTATATACTGGTGAATTACGACACCTTCCCGGCGATCATCAACCTGATCGGAGGAGTGGAGGTGGACGTAAAAAAGCACATGGTGTACAACGACTACTCCGGGAAGCTGTTCATCAACATTCCGAAGGGCCTCCAAGTATTGGACGGCAAGAACGCCCTCCATTACGTCCGGTTCAGACACGACGCCCAGGGCGACATCGGACGGGTAAAACGCCAGCAAGATTTTATCAAGGCGGCACTGCAAAAGCTCCAAAGGCCCTCCATGATCCCGAAGATACCGGAGTTGGCCGACAAGGTCATAGAGATGGTGAACTCGGACATGACCCCGGCCCAGGGGCTTCAGCTTGCGTCCTACCTGGTGTCAATGTCGCCGGAGAACCTGCACTTTTTCACCATGCCCGGCAAAGCCGCCTACATATCGAACCTGAGCTACTGGGTCGGCGACACGGCCGCAGCTTCGGCGCTTCTGACCGGGCTTCCCGAGGAACAGGAAGTGGTATCGGCGGATATCGCGGCGACTCCGGTCGACGACGTCGAGGCCCTCGTCTCGTCCATTACCGGGCCGGTGGCGGTGCTGAACGGAACCGGCACCGCGGGGCTGGGTAAAACCGTGGCCACGGCTCTGCAAAAGCTTGGAATCGATGTCAAACACGTGGGGAACGCGCGCCACTTCGACTACAGGACCACATCCATCAACCTGCCTGAGAAGGCCGAGGAGCAGGTCGTCCAGGCGGGCGCGACCCTGGCTGTTCTTCTGGGCGTCAATCCGAGGCTTATCTCAAGGACACCCAACGTAAACCAGGCCACCGTGATAATTGGAAAGGACAACGCCGTCGTGTTAAAACGCCTGGAGGAGCTGGCCAGGCAAAAATGAGAGTTTTCTCGGAGAACCGATCGACAGGAGGATGGAGGATGAGAATTGGATAATCACGAAGACCGCCTGGCCGGCCTGGACTTTCTGTACAAGGCCCTGGCCGACAAGAGGGGACTCGACATAGTTGCCCTGGACCTGGAGGGCTCTTCGGCGGTTTCAGATGTTTTTGTCATGGTCACCGCCAACTCGGACGTCCACATGGACACTCTGAGGGACACCGCCCTTGAGACGTTGC
Organism: Synergistota bacterium; assembly: GCA_022704435.1. GTDB lineage: Bacteria > Synergistota > Synergistia > Synergistales > Aminobacteriaceae > JAAYLU01. Next base: position 4,854 of record JAKJGK010000020.1, read on the forward strand.
ACAAGCATGGCTTCAGGACGACCGTGGAGGGCAACGAGAGCTCCCGCTGGCGCTTGATCGACGCGGACGAACTCGCAGTCCACGTGTTCAGCAAGAGCGGCAGGGAGTTCTACAACCTGGAGAAGATCTGGCGGGACGCGAGAGCCTACCGACACACGTACGAGGACTGATCCACAAGGAAGGTCTGTTCAAGACCATTTCGCCCTGGCACAAGGCCGGCCGACAACAAGCACCTCGGCGTATGCAACGGCGTTTATTTGGGATCCATAACGGTTTCATTGGCTCGCAGAGCCCGGGCATGCCAGGCATGCGCGCTTAAACATCGTCGCCCCTGGACAGGCGGTACTTCGACCTGCCAGGGGCGAATTTTTGTTGAGATGCTAGCTGTTAGCCGTGAATGCGTGCCTTACGCAGAGAGCCCGCATCTCGCAAGAGCAAGATGGAATCGTCGCGGTTCGATGTTCTATAAAAGTACTAATGATTTGGCTTGATCCGATGTCCTATAATGTATCTTATGTTACATTATGCCTCCTTCGGCCTGCGCCCGACGGTAATTCTCGTATATCCCGAGGAACGACTCCACCTTGAGGGAGGCTCCTCCTACGAGTGCGCCGTCAATGTCGGGCCGGGACAGAAGTTCCGCAGAGTTCGACTCTTTGACGCTTCCGCCGTAAAGGATCGGGCAGTCGGCGTCGGGGCCGAAGCGCTCCTTGAAAAGATTTCTCGAGAGGGCGCATACCTCCTGGGCATCCTCGGGGCGCGCATTGCGACCCGTCCCAATGGCCCATATCGGTTCGTAGGCCAGCAGTATCGCGGGAGTCAAGCGCCCGCCTGCGATCTCTGCAACGTCGAGCCCTTCCCAGGCCGACTTCAGCTGTCTTTCTATGACCTTCGTGGTCAGTCCCGCCTCGCGCTCCTCCAGGGTCTCCCCGTAGCACAGGACCGGGACAAGTCCGGCGTTCAGCGCTTTTCGCAGCTTGCGTCCAACCAGCGCGTCGGTGTCGCCGAAGATGCTCCTTCTCTCGCTGTGCCCCACCAGGACGTGGGTGCAGCCGACGGATCTGAGCATGTCCATCGATACGGCGCCGGTATAGGCGCCGCGGTCCTCGAACCATCCATCCTGAGCGCCCCCCCTGATGATCCCGTCATCGGGCAAAGCCTGAACCACCGGGGCTATGGAGATATACGCTGGAAACAGCGCTATCTCGATCGAAGCCGCATTATAAAGGCCGCCTTTCGTGCGTGTCAGCAGATCGTTGCAAAATGCCAGCGCCTCCACAGGCAGCATGTTCATCTTCCAGTTTCCGTAAAGAAATACTTTTTTCATCGCGGTCAAAATTCCTCCGATAACTATTCGATCAACGGTACGATTCCTGGCAGAGCCTTGCCCTCGCAGAACTCAAGGCTGGCTCCGCCTCCCGTGGAGACGTGCGATACACCATCGGCGAAGCCCAGCGACGCGGCCGCGGCAGCTGTATCGCCTCCGCCGATTACAGTGACACCTCCCCTGCGCGTGCACTCTACAACCGCGTCGGCGACGCCCTTTGTCCCCGCCGCGAATCCGGGATTCTCAAAGACTCCCATGGGCCCGTTCCAAAGCACCGTCCTCGCGCCGACGATTCTTTCCCTGAACAGGGCCACGGACCTGGGGCCAATGTCGAGCCCCATGAGACCCTCCGGCATGGATTCGACAGCCGTGACAGAGGTGCCCTCGGAAGAATCCGGAGAGATCCCGGCGACCACGTCGAGCGGCAGAAGGATGTCAACCTCGTGGCGTTTGGCCTTCTCCATCATCTCCCTGGCGAAATGTATCCTGTCCACCTCGAGAAGAGAGCGTCCGATGGGTTTCCCAAGAGCCTTGAGGAAGGTGAACGCCATACCTCCTCCGATAAGTATGCTGCTCGTCTTCTCCATCAGGTTCTCCACGACCCCGATCTTGTCAGACACCTTTGCACCGCCGAGGATCAGTACGAAAGGCTTATCCGGGTTTCCGCTGACCCTGGACAGCATCTCGACCTCCCTTTCTATCAGGAAGCCGGAGTATGACGGAAGCAACTCCATGATCGCGCTGGTGGAGGCGTCGGCCCTGTGAGAGGCGCTGAAGGCGTCCATCACGAAGATGTCGAACGGGGCGGCCAGTTTCTCGGCGAATGAGCGGTCGTTCTCCTGTTCTTCCTTGTAAAACCGGAGATTCTCGAGCAGAAGGAGTTCGCGCCCGGCAAGCCCCCTAAGCGAGGCGTCAACCGATGGCCCTATGCAATCCTCGCAAAAGCGCACCGGGGCTTTAAACACCCTCTCGACCTCCCCTGCGACGTGCGACAGGGACATCTCGGGCACTCTCTTCCCCTTCGGACGTCCTAGGTGAGAGCACAACGCAACCCTTGCCCCGGCATCGAGCAGGGCTGCGACGGTAGCGCCGTGGGCTCTGATCCGAGTTGCGTCGGCCACTTCGCCATTCTTTAGAGGAACGTTAAAGTCGACGCGGACGAGCACGTTTTTCCCACGGACATCGATCCCTGAAAAACCTCTGAGTTTCATATTCTCTCCAAGCCTCCTTTTTTGCGGCATAGCACACTCGATACACGTGTTGTCCCATGCAGCCCTTCGCCACCCTGCCGGCATCCCGGGCGCAGAGCCTTGATCAAGGCGTCTCAAGACTGTCCGCTATCTTCTTCCATCGATATTTTACCGTACTCTTGCTCACGGGGGGTGACAGTATGCGCCCCAACTCCTCGAGGGTTATGCTGGGATTGGCGAGTCTCGCGGATATGAGCGCCCTCCATGCGGGCGGCATTGAGCGGTAGCTCGGGGACGCGAGCGCGTATCTTGCGATCTCTATCTGCCTCGCGGAGGCTTCGAGGCTCTTTCTTATGTTGGAGGCGTCGCAGTTCACGAGTTTGTTGGCCTTGTTTCTCAGTTCCCGGAATATGGCCTTCTCCTCGAGGATCAGCGTGGTCTTGAACATGTTGAACCCCGCCAGCATGTCGACGATCTGCTGTTGATCTCTCATGGTAATTTCGTAAGAGCCCTGTACGCGCCTTCTGCCTATGGAAAACCCCCTCGACGCGAGAATGTGCGCCGCCCTCCCCTCGGTCGAGCACGAGGGCACGCGGAAGCAGAGATAGTAACCCGTCCTGGGAAGATACAGCGAGCCGCAGCTTCCCCAAAGCCCCTTAAGCCAGGCCGTACTGCGAGGAGGGGGCTCCGCTTCAAGAGATTCAAGGATCTGGCGGGGCAGACGAATATGCACCCTGCCCTTCATCGTAGGAGGAATACTGAGCAGCGAGGCGAACTCATACGGTTTCGAGACCTCCCACTCCTCCCACAAGGTTTTCAGCCTTCGAAACACCCACAGGCGGACGCTTGAAAAAACGACCTCCTCATCGTTCTCCCGAGCCTTGGAAAGGCCGTCTATCAAGCCCCTGATCTCATCGGGGGCAGCAGCTCCAGAGCCGACCGGAGCGGTGGTCCAGTCGTCCCACATCTCCGAGGCAAGCCGGGTCCCCGCATCCACGGCTGGTTACACCTCTTCAAGCTCTCGACAAAGGCGCATAATAATCTCGGATAGCGCCTGTCCGTTGTGACGCACGACATCGCCGTCCATTATCCTTACGAAATCCCCCCGGATAATTCGACAGCCCATTTTTTCAAGCTCCCACTCCTCTTCCTCCGAGATATAGAGGGGCTCGGCACCGTCCTTAAGGTATTTGGCCACCAGAGTTTCGGGTATCACCCCATCGTTGACCAGGATGTAGTCCGGGGCTGCTCCCATAGCGGCGCTTATCCACCTTACGTGGTCAAGTATGTTGAATCCCTGGGTCTCAAGCGGCTGGGTCATCAGGTTGGCAATATAAACCTTCGGAACCTCGCTTTGCCTCAGGTTATCCGCAACCTGCTTTATCAGGAGATTCGGTATGATGCTGGTAAATAGACTGCCAGGGCCCAGCACTATGATATTAGCCTCGTCCAGAGATCTCAAGACGTCCTTAAGTGGCTTGGCGTCCTTCGGCTCCAGCCATATCTTTTCTATCTCGTAGCCGTGGTCGGAGACGGATAGTTCTCCCTTTACTCTGACGCCTCCGCGCGTCTCCGCCACGAGGCTCACCGACTCCGTTGTGACAGGGAGAACCCTGCCCCGTATTGCCAGCAGATGGTTCATCTCCTCCACGGCGCGGCGAAAATCTCCATACTGCTCGGTTATGGCGAGCAACATCAGGTTCCCGAGGCTGTGTCCCGCGAGGCCGCCACGGTCGAATCGGAAGTCGAGCATGCTCCTAAGTGCATTATCGTTCTCGGCAAGAGCTACAATGCAGTTCCTGACGTCGCCAGGAGGCAGCACACCCCATTCCTCCCGCAGTCTGCCCGAGCTTCCCCCCTCGTCCGTGACCGTTACTACCGCGACTATGTTGCGCGTGAAACATTTCAATCCCCTGAGCAGGGTGGACAGGCCTGTGCCGCCGCCGAGCGCAGCCACCAGCGGCCCCATGGAAAGCCTGTACTCGATGGCCTTCGTCATGGGGGTCTTGTTCTCCTGCCGTCCTCCTATAATTGCAGCCCTGATCCTTTTGCCGCTTCTCGGCCAAAAAAAGGCGGCAAGCAAGACTACGGTCATGAGTCCGAGTATATAGCTGAAAAGAAGGTCCACCCTCACCACCCCTGTTCCCTGTCGACATCCCTGTGCCGCAGGATGCAAGGCCTGGCGGATCTCTGAAGGTGCGCGCACAGGCGTTCCGCGACGGCTACGGATCTATGCCGTCCTCCAGTACACCCTATGCCGATGTGCAGCTGCGTCTTCCCTGAACGCAGGTAAAGGGGGATGACAAAATCTAGGAACTGCGTGAGCTTCTCCCAGAAGGCGTCCGCTCCGGCAGAACCCCATACCGCCTCCTGGACCGCGCTCTCCTTGCCTGAGAGAGGCTTCAAGTCCGGGTTGTAGAACGGGTTGTCAAGAAAGCGAACGTCAAAAATAAAGTCGCAGTCGGCCGGGGCACCATGTTTAAAGCCAAACGACGAAATAATGAGGGGCACTCCGGCGGAGTCTCCGAAAAACCTGGCCACCAGCTCGCTGCGAAAAAGATTCAAGGACAGGGCAGACGTGTCTATGACCGTATCGGCGCAGTCCAGTATTGGCTTCAACCTCTCCCTCTCCCTGGCTATGCCATCAACGAGGGACCCTTCGGTCATGGGGTGGCGGCGACGAGTCGACTCGAAGCGTCTTAAAAGCACGTCGTCCTGGGCATCGAAAAATACCGCGCTGACATGATGGACCTGTTTTCTCAACAGGGCGAGGATGGAGGGGAAGTCGTCCAGGAGAGAGTCTCCCCTGACATCCACAACAGCGGCCACTCCCCACCTGACGGCGGCGCGGTGCTTCTCCAGTATGAATATCAACTGCGACAGCAACGCAGGCGGGATATTGTCGATCGCAAACATTCCCTGGTCCTCAAGTATCTTGAGCGCAGTGGATTTTCCCGCTCCCGACATGCCCGTAATTATGACGCACTTGCTGACGCCGGCATTCTCCATCTCTACGTCCACGCGGCACCTCCCCTTTCCGTCAATGGGGCACGGGCCGTTCCCCGCACTCGCTGTCCCACCCGCATAGGATCTCGATGCCGTGCCTCAGGGCAGGAGCTATGGCGGCGAAACACTCGGTGGACGCCTTCTCGCTGCCCGGGAGTGCCACGATGAGGGTCTCGCCGCGTATGACCGCGCACAGGCGGCTGAGCATCCCCCTGGGCGTCACTTTCATCGAGGCGCTCCTCATGGCCTCCCCTATTCCCGGCACATGCTTTTCCGCCACCGACGAAAGAGCCTCAGGAGTGACGTCTCTTCTGGCAAACCCAGTACCCCCGGTCGTGAGCACGAGGTTGAGCCGCAGTTCGTCGCTCCAGTTCTCCAGCTTGTCCGTAATCTCGGCGGTAACGTCGGGGACTACGTCGACAGCCTTGACCTCGGCTCCGAGAGCTCTGACGCACCGCGCCAGGGCTGGACCTGAACGATCCTCCCTCTCGCCCCTGCTGCCCTTGTCGCTTACCGTAAGAATCCCGACCGAGATAGGGCGAAGCGCTTCAACCATTGCAGATACCGCCAGAAACCCTCCCGTCTCTACGCTGAGTACGGGCAGAGAGTCTCTCTCCTCGATCCGAGCGACGAAATCCTCCCCTATAGAGAGAAAATTGCCTGGCTTCAAAGCCATCCGGGGGACGACCACACCTGCTCCTCCCTCCGGCAACTCCTTCAACCTGCCGGGAGCGAGCAGAAACAGGGTCCTCCTCTCACCGTTGAAAGAGGCTTCACCAGTCCGGTTCAATCCTGCATAGGCCAGGCAGTGGGATACTACCTTCGACCCGGTCCTCTCGAGAATGGCGAGCACTCTCATGGTTGACCTCCACTCGCGGGCGTCGCCAAGTATTCGCCGCTCTTGCCTCCGGTCTTTCGAAGGAGCCGCACGCCCTCGATAATCATATTTTTAGAGACCGCCTTGCACATATCGTACACTGTGAGTGCGGCCGTCGAGACCGCAGCGAGGGCCTCCATCTCGACGCCGGTGACATCCTTTGACCTTATTCGGCTTCGTATGTATATCCTTCGTTCCTCCGGCTGGAAGTCGCATTGCACCTCCACGCTGTCCAGTCTTATGGGATGACAGAGCGGGATGATCTCCCAGGTCCTCTTGGCGCCCATTATTCCGGCCGTCTCCGCGATCCTTAGCACGTCTCCCTTTTTTGAGGACGCTCCCTCACTCAAGAGGTTGCAAAGCGATTCGTCCAGCGACACCCACCCCTCCGCCTCAGCCGTGCGGGGTGATGCTGATTTGTCGCCGACATTCACCATCCTCGGACGTCCATGCTCATCGAGGTGAGTCAGAGGGTTTTTTATCTCTTCAACCTTGGCCAAGTTCATCTCAGCCTCCTATCCTGGACATGTGCCTCTCCGCCGTGGAACACCCGGAGCCAACAGGGGGCTCCTCTTTGTCCACGCACGCGATGGGGCGTAGCGGAACTCCCGGGTCGTCCGCATTGGCAACCGGCAAGCCCGTGCCCCCCTCGTGCGGCTTATGCTTGACAGCCATCAGGAAGGCCTCCCTGACGGCATCGGCGTCGTGATCTTTCAATGACTCAATGATCGATATGCCCGCGTTGCTGAAGAGGCATGGTCGAATCTCGCCCGTCGAAGTGACTCTTAGACGATTGCAAGTGTGGCAGAAATGGTCGGACACCGCCGAGATTATGCCTACCTCCTGTCCGGTGTCGCTGTTTCTCAGGTACCTCGCAGGCCCGTTCGGCGTGTCCGCGCCGTTCTGGTCGACCCCTTGCGCGCAGAGCCACGAGCCAGGGCCAGGGAACATGGAGATCACCTCGTTGGCCGGCACATACTGTCTCTGCGACCATACATCCGCGTCCAGCGGCATGAACTCTATGAACCTGAGCAGCGCGCCGTTTTGCGCCGCATAACGAATAAGCGCGGGGACCTCCTCGAGGTTGAATCCGCGGATCACCACGGTGTTTATCTTGAGAGGGACCCCTGCAGCGGATACCAGTGCGATGCCGCGAAGGACGCGCTCCAGCTCTCCGGTCCTGGTTATCTCCGCGAACTTCTCCGGATCCAAGGTGTCGAGGCTGACGTTCAGTGACTGGAGGCCGAGCGTAGCAATCTCGTCGGCATAGCGCTCAAGAAGAGAGCCGTTTGTGGTGACCGCGACCGCGATGGAGCGAAATTCGCGACGAATGCTGGTGATGAACTGCAGAAAACCCCTCCTGACGAAGGGCTCCCCCCCGGTGAACCTTATCCTCTTAACCCCCATGTCCGCCAAGACCGAGACGAGAAATCGGATATCCTCGTAGGACATGATTTTATCGTGCGGAATCCAATCTATCCCTTCCTCCGGCATGCAGTACCGGCACCGGAAGTTGCACCTGTCGGTCACTGAAATTCGTATGTAATCAAGAATCCTTCCAAATGAATCCTTCATGATCAGGGCCATCGATAACCTCCCATGCCGGATACGACGGCGCGCCAATCCTCATCCAGGAGGGAGTCCAGCAGAGCGGCGACTCCCTTAAGCCGCGCGTACTCCTTGGGATAGACGAGTTCGAACGGCTCCTCCGCTATCGGGACAAATCCAAGTCCAAGCGCGTCGGCCACGGATTTAATCCCGAGGGCCGCATCGGCGAAGCCGAGCGCGACCCTGTTTGCGGATTCAAAGTGCGTGGGGCTGAGGTTCCCGTAGCCTCTGATCGAATCCGTGGGAATGCCGGCCTCGGCGAGAAGCGCGTCGAGCAGGACGCGCGTCCCCGCCCCGCTCTGGCGGTTCACGATGCGCACGTCTTCCCGGACCAGATCCTCGACCCCGAGGATCCTTTTCGGGTTGCCGCTTTTGGTTATGAGCCCCTGTTCCCGGAAGAACAACACGAGCCGGACTATTTCTTCCGGATCCTGAAAAAGACCTTCTATGAAGGATGTGTTGTATTCCCCTGATTCAGGGTTCAGCAGGTGGGCCGCGGCCGTGTGGCACTCCCTCCTGGACAGGGCTGCAAGACCCGCCAGGCTTCCGACGGAGCGGAGCACGAGGTCTCCCCCGTATCTGCGCACGAACGTCGGCAGCCTCTCCATGGCCGGGTCGTTGGAACCCTGAAACAGGATCCTCTCTTTCCAGGGGACGGGCCTGACGAACCAGGTGAACACAGTCGTCCCTCTAGTTAGCTCGGCACTCTCGACCGGCAAGAGCGAAAGCGCGTCCGTCTCCGCAAGCGCCCATAGGGAGCCCGCCCCCGAGGGCAGAGGGTAGGCCCTTTTCACGCCGTCTATCTCGACGCACTTAAGCCGCAACCACTCCTCCCTGCCAGGCGTGGAGGAATGAGGCCCCAGCAGGGAGACCTGCTCGCCCCCGTCCGCCCCCAGCGCCTCCTGTACGACCGTCGCGTCGTCGAAGTTTCCTCTTTGAAGCAATTGCAGGATTGGATATACCACCGACCAGAGGATGACGGCGTTCGACATTGGAAACCCCGGCAGGTTGACAACGACTGAACCGCCCAGCAGTGCAGCGGATGCCGGCCTGCCAGGCTTCATCAGCAACCATCTGAAAAGCGGCTCTCCATGCCGCTCGAAGACCCTGAACGTGTGGTCCTTCTCGCCCTTGGCCGACCCTGCTCCGACAAGGATAAGATCGTACTCTCCTGCCTTCTCCTTCAAGAATGACGACAAGACCTCCGGGTCGTCCGGCAGACACGGAGCTACGTCGACGGGAAACCCCCAACGTACGAAGTAGCCTGCGACGAGGAGCGAGTTGCTCTCCCCCACTCTCCCGGCTGGAGGCTGCTCCGTCTCCAGCCAATCCGTCATCGGAATTATCTCATCGCCCGTCGGCACGTACATGCTTCTTGGACGGGGCAGCACCCTCACCGAGGGGATGCCCGCAGTCGCGAACAGAGACGCCGCGGCCGGGGTAACCGCCTCCCCCGCCCGCGCGAGGACCTGGCCCCGGAATACGTCCTCTCCTATCGGGCGGACGTTCTCGCCGGCGACAAGGGACTTGATGACTGAGAGACAACTGCCGTCCCCGGCCAGGGATGCCTCCTCCTCCATGACGACGGAGTCGAACGCGCCAGGCAGGACTCCTCCGGTGTTAAGCCAGGAGAACTGCCCCTGCTCCAAGACAACCGGGGACGATGGAGTCGCGCCTGCGGTCGACTCGGAGGACACGGCATACCCGTCCATGGCCGAGGCGTTATAGTGAGGAACGTTCCTTAAAGAGAGCACATCCTCCGCGAGCGATCTTCCCGCGCACAGGCGGACCGGGCAATCCTCCGCGGGCAGCATCCTGATCGCGCTGCGAAGGATATTCCAGGCCCTTCCCAGCGTAATATGCGTATTATTCTTCACCATAGCCAAGCCTCGACCTCCTCTCCGGCCCTGGCCGTCTCCCTTGAGACAGGAAGGCGGATCAGCCCGTCGGCCTTGGCAAGAGTCTTAACAAAAGAGGATTTTGTCGGCAAGGGCGCCACCCGCCCTTCCCTTAAGAAGAAAGGAGTAAACTCCTCGATTCCGGTGTGTCCGAACACCGGTTCGGCGGCCTGCAGAAACGCGGTCCTCCATGGCGCGACCGGGATCCCGGTGTGGATGGAATGGATGAGAGGAAGGGCCACGTTGTACGCAGCCAGGAAGCAGGAGAACGGGTGCCCCGGAAGCCCGATCACAAGCCTTTGTTGTCTCTTGAGCCCGGCGATGAGTGTGGGTTTTCCGGGGGACATAAGAACCCCCCTTACCAGCAGCCCGGGATCCGTCAGAGATTCGAGAAGCTCCGAGGTGTGATCCCTGGAGCTGACGGAGGAGCCACCGCTGATCAGCACGACGTTGCATTCTTCGAGAGCTCGTCGAAACAGGCCCTCAAGCGAATCGTAGGAGTCCGCGGCTATTCCGTAACACCGGGGTTCATACCCGTGACTAGAGAGCAACCGGGAAAGAATGCTCGAGTTGACATCCCTGAACTGCCCCGGCAGCAATTTCTCGGTTTCGCAGGGCACGATCTCGTCTCCCGAGCTGATAACTCCCACCTTCAGGTTAATGACACGGACCGTGGATACCCCTGCGTTCGACAGTATCCCTACGGTCCTGTAATCAATCATTGCCCCCCTGTCAAGAAGTATCGAGCCGGCGGAGAACTCCTCTCCCCTGAAGACGATGTTCTCTCCCCTCTGGACTGGCTTCCTGACCTCAACCCACTTGCCGGCGCGCTCCGCGTTTTCCGCCATGACAACCGCGTCCGCTCCTGCAGGGAGGATCCCTCCAGTGTGTATAGCCGCACATTCGCCAGGCCGGACAGAGAAAGCAGGGATCACTCCCATCGGGACTTCGCCCGAGATCGCCATGAAGGCAGGGTTGGATGTCGAGGCTCCGTAGCAGTCTCCGCTAACTATGGCGTATCCATCCCTGGTGCTTCTGTCGAATGGGGGGAGAACCTCCGGGCACAGCACATCATCCGCCAACCTGCGTCCTCCGGCCAAAGCCGTGGAAATCGGCTCGCTCTCTATCCTCCACGGCACAGCCAGAGACGAGACCGCGTGGTCCACGGCCTCCTGCCTGGCCGTCAGCTCCTGTACAAATCCGGCCAATCCTTTCTCTCCTTCCTCCGTCTCTAAACTCTCGAGCATGCTACTGCATCGACACCACAAAAACCGGGAAACCGGCCTTTGTCAATCTCTGGGAGAGAGCCACTGCGTCCGACCTGACGTTGCCTGCGGGCACTGTAACCCTGAAGTATGTCCTGCCCTTGACCACCCCCGACGACAGAACGGCCTTGAAGCCCGCGCTTTCCGCCTGCCGCCGCACTGTCTCCGCGCTCTCCTTGGCAGTGAAAGATCCGATCTGCACCCCCCAGCGTCCTTTGGTGACAGGCGCGGGAGGAGTAGCTGGAGCCGGTTTGACTACCGGAGGGGGGGCAGGTTTGATCACCGGAGCCGGCGCAGGCTTTGGCGCAGGGGGCTTGGGTGACTGGACAGGTTTAGGCGCTTCTACCGGAGGTTTTGCCGGGACTCCGTCGCCGCCGGAGGAGACCGGAATCGCCAGAACAGGCGGCTCCTCGGCAGGGGCCTTGGGAGGAGTTTCATCTACTGGCTTGGCAGTAACAGGCTCGACCCCCTGATCGATGGGCAGGGGAGTATAGGGGGTGTGCCTGTCTCCCGTGAAGAATATCAGCTTTACCCCGACGACCAGGAGTCCCACGGCAACAAGCCCGATTACAGGTAGCATTATATCGCCGAAAGGAATTACGGACTTCCTCTCTTTGTGTCTTCTGCTCTCTCTTACGGACATTATTTCCCCACCGGCCTCCCTTTAAAAAGCAGGGAATCTCTTTCAAGACCCCTGCTTCCACATGCGCCGGGTGATCCCGGAAGATTCCACGGAGAAATATATTTTGAGTTAAAGCTCAAGCCTCAGCTCGACTTCTTGTTTCTCCGAATTATTGAAGGAATATCATAAGGGTTCTTTGGCACTCCGCTTATCGAGAACATGTCCTCGTCCTGGACGGGGAGCACCTCCGCCTCCTCCAATATTACCCCGGAGGGTTTCTGCTTCGGCACGGTGTACTTTGCAGATATATTCGACATGGTCCTCTTCTCTTTTTCAGAGCTGAACCCGGTAGCGATCACCGTTATCTGGATCTTCTCGGACATATCCTCCGCCACCGTGTGTCCCCAGATGACTATGGCGTCCTCGTCGGCGGTCTCGGTTATTATCTGCGCGGCCCTTTGTATCTCGTGGATTCCGAGGTCGGAACCGCCGGTGATGTTGAACAGGATCCCCTTGGCGCCCTTCATCGGGATCGACATCAGGGGCGATTTTATCGCAGCCTTGGCAGCCACTTCCGCGCGGTTCTCCCCCTCCCCCGATCCAATGCCCATGATCGCCGAGCCGGCGTTAAGCATAACTGTTCGCACATCCGCGAAGTCGACGTTGATCAGGCTAGGCTTCAGGATGAGGTCGGTTACCCCCTGGACCGCCTGTCGCAATACCTCGTCCGCCAATTTGTACGCCTCGGAGTGCTTGGTCTTCTCGTCGGTCAGCTCCAACAGGCGGTCATTCTCCACCACCAGCAGGGCGTCGACCTTCTCCTTGAGCACGCTTATCCCCTCCGCGGCTTGCTTCCTGCGCCTGTTCATCTCGAAGGAGAACGGGAAGGTCACGACCGCGACGACGAGAGCTCCGGCCTCCTTCGCGACCTCGGCTATCACGGGGGAAGCTCCGGTGCCGGTGCCTCCGCCCATTCCGGCCGTGATGAAGACCATGTCGGCCCCTGCGACCACTTCCCTTATCCTGTCTATCGACTCCTTTGCGCTGTTCATGCCCACGGACGGGTCGGAGCCGGCCCCCAGTCCCTTGGTCAGTTTTTCTCCAAGCGTGACCTTGGAGCTCGCCTGGGACAGATGCAGGGAGCCCACGTCCGTATTCGCAGCGATGAAATGAACGCCCGTCACGCCGCTGCGAATAATGTGGTTCAGCGCGTTCCCTCCGCCTCCGCCCACGCCGATGACCTTGATGTCCTCCCGGTGGGGCCTCGGAGTATCATTTACCTGAAATACATGCTCCATGTCCATTTCCTCCCCGAATACGGAATGGGCTTTCTAAAAAAGCTCTTTTACGGACTTTTTTAAGTAATCCATAAATCCCCGGATGCCTTCCGTGCGGTCGGCTGTGTTCTTTCTCTGGAATTTCGCCGCGACACTCGGTGCAAACTGAGCGGCGCCCGAACGCAGCTCGGAGATGGGGGTCTCTATGTACCTGTAGGGGTTTCTGTCCCTGCTGGTCATGTACCGCACCACTCCTGCCACCGTCGTGTACTCGCAGTCGTTTCTTCCCGGAGGCATCTGGTACACGTCAAGGGGTTCGGCAGTCCTGACCGGCATGTTCAGGAGTTCCGAGGCAAAATACTCGATGCCGCGAGTCTTTGCAACCCCGCCGGACAGGACGACACCCGCCGGGAACATGTGCGGGCTGAACTCGGCCAGCTGCTGTCTCACGTGTTCTCCGAACAGCTCCTCAAGGCGGCAGTTTACGACCTCTGCGGCCTCGCTTGTGCTGAAGGTCTTCAAACGCCCCCGGACATCGACGTCCAGATCCTGTTGATCGACCTCCTCGGAGTTGAGAGATACCAGCTTCTTCACCTCTTCCGCCTTGCTTATCGGGATTTTCATAACGTAGGCAAGGTCGTTCGTGATGTGATCCCCGCCTATCGGGATAACGGAGAGTTTGACGGGCCTTCCGTCGGTGTAGAGGGCCACCCCGGTCGTCCCTCCTCCTATGCACAGTGATATAACGCCCGCGCGCGTCTCCTCGTCGGTGAGCGAGCCAAGGGCGCTCGCCAGGGATTTTATCACCAGCCCGCTGACCTCGATCCCGGCGTTCTCCACGCAGTTTATTATGTTCTGGACCACCGTTGTAGGCACAATGACGGATTGAAGCTCCATCTCCAGTCTAATGCCTGTCATCCCGAGGGGATCGTCGATGCCGGAGTTCCCGTCTATCGAGTACTTCACGGGGATGGTGTGAAGGGTAACACGATTGGGAGGTATCGACAGCTCGCTCTGCGCTGCCTCGATAACCCTCTCCACGTCGGATATGGTGACTTGCCTGGGAGTTCTGCCGAGGGAGACCATCCCCTTCGAGTTCACGGAGGCTACCTCCATGCCACTGAAGGCCACGGTAGCATCCTCTATCTCGAAGCCCACCATGTTCTCCGCGTCCTTGACCGCTTGCCTTACGGAACGAACCGCCTGTTCCAGGTTTATTATCAGTCCCTTGCGTATACCCTGTGAAGGCGCGTAACCTACGCCTATGATCTGTGCCTCCTGGAAGCGGGAATCTCTCTCCGCGATAACGACGGATATTTTGCTCGTACCAAGATCCAGCCCAACCAATATTTCCGGCTCTTTGTACATTTATTTTCCGCTCCCTTCCTGATCGCCGCGCTCTGCGCTCCGGACGATGATCCTGTCGGTATATGTGGTATCTATTATAATGTCGTCGCCGAGAAAATGTAACTGCTCCACAATTTGCGAAAGAGCGGGTTTCAACCCTCTCCAGCCGCCTGCCTCTCCCCAAATAAGGATATGGGAGGCACCCCTGTTCAGGACCAGACGGACGAGCTCTCTTCCCTCTCTTCTCGCGACGAATATTTTCTCAACCTGGAGCCCCCATCCAAGGGCTGAAAGGCCCCGCAACCACTCGTCTATGGTGTCCATCGAAAAGACTGCTCTCTTCACCACGACAGAGTCATCCTCTGCAAATGGAGGCGGGAAGTCATCCGTGAAGATGAACGGCGGGTTCGCGGGGGGCTTTATCCCCTTTAAAACGCTGTTTAATTGGAGAGACCTATCCCATGCGCTCCCGTCGCGGGCGACGAAATACTCCTTGTCACCCCATTTTGCCATTATCCACGGAACCAACGGCTCGATACTTATATCTGTCCCTGCGACGCCCCTCCTCGATATTGTACATTTGAGGGGCGAAATACGCTCAATTCTTGATCGGATCTCTCCTCTTTCAGTGAAAAAGACGGGCCAATACCTCAAGGCATCCGGGTCGATGCACTCCCAGAAGAACAATTCCGCGACCGGATCCAGAGACTCTACCCGCATACTCTTTGTAGAGAGCCATAGAAAGTAGGACTCGCACCCCCATATCGACCCGAGAAGCAGTGCAAAGAGAGAGAGAACCATACGCCATCTTTTCATTATACATCAAAGCAATTTGCCCACAAACCGGGGCATCATGGTTTTTAAGTTCAGTTCACGGAACGAAAATACACAAAGATTCAACTCGTCCTCAAGCCCGTTGAAAAGGGTGACAGTCCACCAGATGCCCTCCTGCCAGCACCGGGATTGCGCAACCTGCCTGGATTCCGGCCTGCTTGGCTCTTGCAAGCAGCAACTCGCCGATCAATGATACATCCCCTGCGCCAATGGTCAAAACCACGTCTCCCTCAACGCAGATCTCCTCAAGCTGTGCCGCAGCATTCTCAAGGGAGACCGCCATAGAACACATAAACCTGCTGCTCTCCGGCAGACTGTCGGCGATCAGCAGAGAAGTAATCCCGGGGATTGGATCCTCGTCGGCCCTATATACAGGCAGGAGCAGGAGTTTCCCGGCCTTCGACAGCACCTCCGCAAACTCCCTGTAGAGGGCTTTTGTCCTCGTGAATCGGTGGGGCTGAAACGCCACCACAAGCCTTCTGCCGGGAAACATCCGGTCCAGGGCGGAAAGGGTGGCTGCGATCTCCCTCGGATGATGACCGTAATCGTCGTATACATCTATCCCGCCGAAAGATCCGATGTGCTGAAGACGTCGCTTCGCCCCCCTAAAATCTCTAAGGGTCTTCTTGACTATGGAGAAGGGTATTCCCAGTTTATGCGATACAGCGCAGGCAGCCAGTGCGTTGAGGATATTGTGCTCGCCGGATATTGACAGCTCGACCTCGCCCAAAAGTTTTCCGTCGTGCAGAAGCGAGTATGTGACTCCGCCTCCGGGCTTGTGCTGCACCTGGGCAGCCCCCCAGTTCCAGGAGTTGCCCCATCCGTACGAGATCGAATCGTCCGGGACAAGGCCTTCCGCCACGAGCCTGGAGAGGCCCGGGTCCTCCGCGCAGTAGACTAGCAGGCCGCCCTCCTTCATATTGTCAATATACCTGGTGAAGGCGTGAAGCACGCTCTCGTACGTGGGATAGAAATTAACGTGATCCCAGTCTATATTCGTGATGACCGAAATCTCCGGGTGGAACTTCTCGAAGGAGCCGTCACTCTCATCCAGCTCCGCGACCATATAGTTGCCTCGCCCGAGCTTGGCGTTGACACCGATGTCGCAAAGCTCCCCTCCGATGGCCAAAGTGGGGTTGAAGCCGGCCCTGTCAAGGATCATCGAAATCATGGAGGATGTGGTGGTCTTTCCGTGAGTGCCGGCAATTCCTATTCCACGCCGGGAGTCAAAAATCCAGCTGAGCACCTCTCCCCTCTTCGCCACGGCTACACCCTTCGACCTTGCCGCGGCTATCTCTGCGTTATCCTCCGGAATAGCGCTGCTGTAGATTAAAAGGTCCGGAAGGAACTTGTCCATGTGTGCGCTGCCGTGGCCCAGTACTACCGCGACATCTTCTTTTAGGACTTTATCTATGTATGAGGTATGGATCATGTCGCACCCGCTGACCTCGAAGTCCAGTTCAGCCAGCAGAAGTGCGAGCCCGCTCATACCAGCTCCGCCAATGCCCATGAGATGAATTCTGTGAATACCAGCGAAGTTCTGTGTAGTCTTATCCAAATTAAACAATCTCCCTTCCAATGCTGGACGAGATCAGCCGCCACAATGATTCAGACTCATCTCCGACTTTTTTTTCAGACCTAACGGACTTTCGTGCGACGCCCAGAAGGTTCAGCATGCTCCTCTTCAAAGCCACGGGAGGATCTCCTTCCAACCACACCTCTCCGTCGTTTTGACCGGTAAAGAGACGAGCGTTCAGCTCCTGGTGGTTGCCCGCGGCCCCCAGCCATGGTACGACCACGGCCGGGATCCCCAAGGCGGCCAACTCCGCCAGGGTCGAGGCGCCACCGCGCGTTACAACAAGGTCGACCACGGAGAAAAAGCTACTCATATCCGACTGCCTTTTTACATAAAAAAGGGCCTCCGATGCGCACTCCGGTTCCTTTGAGGGGTCGGAAAGGCTCTTTTCTCCAATAAATAAAAAAGAGACGTCGGCAAAATCCCGATCAGTCACTACATCGCCTACTAATTGTACCAGTCGCGGGCTCAGAAGGGAACCTCCAAGGACCCCCACGACAGTCCTGTTTGGGGGCAACTCCCCAAGGCCCATTGATTTCCACGCCTCGTGGCGCGGGATTCGTGAAAAAGGTCGTACCGGGATCCCCGTACGGATAAATTTCCCCGGCGACAAAGGCCTGCACTCGCTCCAACCCGAGGCAACCGGTTTTCGCAGCGACGATGCCAAGCGCGTTATCTTTCCTGCCACAGCATTCTGTTCATGGATGACTACAGGGATTCGACGCAGATGTGACATCAAAAGAGGGATAAAAGAGACGTAACCTCCAAAAAGCACACAGACATCGGGAGAATTTCGCCGTAAAAAAGCCCTGAAAGCATGATAAGAGAGGACAATGCGCCACGCGCGTCCGACTCTCTTTGAAAGACCGGCGGTGCCGAACGGAGAACCGTCCAGCGGAAGAATATAGGGTTCGAGGCCTGATTCGCCATAGATCTCCCGCTCCAGCTGGCGGGCACCGCACACGAATGAAACGGACACCTCCTTTACATTCATCTTTATCCACTCGGCGAAGGCTATCGCGGGAAATATGTGGCCACCAGTCCCGCCGGCCACAAGGCAGATGCTGGTCATGACAGCGCGGCCTCCTTGCAGACTCTCATGATCAGCCCCACCCTGACCCACATGAAGAGAAGGGAACTGCCCCCGTAGCTTATGAACGGGAGCGGAATGCCCGTCAGGGGCATGAGCTTCAAAACGCCACCCAGGTTAATAAACAGAGGAAGCAGAACCGAGGCCGAGACTCCCCACACAAGGGCGGAATGGAAAGGATCTTTGGCGCTTCGATATAATCCGTATGAGCGAAGGGTCCAGAGCAGGAAAAGGAAGACGACCATGCTTGTACCGACGAAGCCGAACTCCTCCCCTATTGTCGCAAAGATATAGTCGGTCTGTGCGGCAGGGAGATAATTCAGCTTTTGAAGGCCCTTTCCTACTCCTACCCCCAGGAGACCTCCATTTGCGAAGGCCACCATTCCCTGGATCACCTGGAAACCGCTCTTTAGCGGCTCTTCCCACGGGTCCACGAAGGCCATGTAGCGACGCAGACGGTAACCGGCCTGTATGATGATGAAGAAGAAGAATGCGAATCCGGTACCACCGAAAAGGATGGGCCAGCCCCAACCCCTCGTCTCAACATGAATTGCCATTGTGAGGGCGAAGATCAGGATCGTACCCCCCATATTGGGCTGAAAGATCAGGGGGAGAGCCGAAAAACCAAGTATTGGGGCCGTCAATGAAAAGAAGG
Source organism: Synergistota bacterium (assembly GCA_022704435.1). Taxonomy (GTDB): domain Bacteria; phylum Synergistota; class Synergistia; order Synergistales; family Aminobacteriaceae; genus JAAYLU01. The sequence goes on from JAKJGK010000020.1 coordinate 23,426, forward strand.
CCTTCATACCGCGTTTCGAGGACTTCGTCATTATTTTCGAGAGATGTACCGCCACGGCGAGGGACAGCAGCTCTATCGGC
>JAKJGK010000130.1 GCA_022704435.1 Synergistota bacterium
CGAGCTGGATGAACTGGCGGTCCGTGCGGGTGAGTGTGTCGTTGGCCGCCTGCACCGATAGCTCCCTCATGCGCTGCAGGATCGAGTGGGTCTCGTTCAGAGCGCCCTCGGCGGTCTGAATCATCGATATGCCGTCCTGGCTGTTCCGGACGGCCTGGTCCAGCCCCCGGACCTGGGCGCGCATCTTCTCGGATATGGCCAGCCCCGCCGCGTCGTCCGCGGCCGAGTTGATGCGTAGCCCGGTGGAGAGCTTGTTGATGGACTTCTCCAGTTGCATGTTGGTCACTGCCAGCGAGTTGTACGCGAACAGCGCCGGTATGTTGTGATAAACTCTCATTGTATTCACTCCTCCCTGAGTGTGCGGCCCTCGTCCTTAAGGGCCCTCCTGATGCATTCCGACTTCCCTATGCGCCCGGATCTCACATGCCCGCTTACCCCTCGACCACCCCCTCTCATGTCGTCTTTTCCTATATATCGGACGTCTCTGCGGGAACTTTAGGGGCCTCCGAGATCCCCCTTCCGATTCCAGCCCCCTCGATCAGCTTTGCAAGCCAGCCGTACCTTCGCTCCGATGCGAAGGCCTCGAGGGCGCCCCTGTTCTTCTCAAGGACGCGCAGCCCGTCGTCCGTGCCGGCCAGAGACCGGAAGACCTCTCGGGAGCGCCCGCTGTCGCCCTCCCGCAGGTAGTGGCGCAGCAGCTCCCACCTGTAGAAGTGTTTTTTATCCTCCGGAGCCGTCGTTACAGCCTCGATGTAGGAGGCCTCCGCCTGACCAACCCGTCCGAGCTTGGTCAGACAGCCCGCCGTCTTGACGTAGACCTCGGCGAGCCGGTGCTCCTCTTCCTCCCCCATTCCCTCTTTGAAGCGAGCGGCCGCCCTGGTGAACCACTCGAGGGCCTCCTCCCACTGGTGCAGCCTGGCGTACGACTCGGCCAGCACCAACGAGACCCCTTTTTCGTGCTCCGATTTTTTCAGCGCGAGGGTCATGCGGGCACCCTTGCGGATGATCTGCTCGCATGCGACCAGATTGTCGTGGACCGACTCGAGGTTCGGGTCGAGGGAGTATGCCTTCGCGAAGCAACCGTATGCGTTGTCGCAGTCGGGGGCCACCCCCAGCTCGTAGGACATGAACGCCACCCCGAGGTCGTTGTAGAACCGGGGGTCCGCGGCGAGGGTCGCGCTCTGGGAGGCCTGCCTCAGTATGTGGCGCGCCCGCTCCACCGAGCCGAGTACGAGCAGCATCCTTCCGAAATCGGCCGCGTCCTCCGCCGGCCATGCGCCGGCGGAGAAATCGTAGTGGGCGCACAGCCGCAGGGCGAACAAAGGCAGCTCCTTGTCGCGCGAGGACCTCCACGCCTCCAGCGCCGCCTCCGCGTCGAGCGGCCCCCAGTCGCGCCCGAGTGACTTCAGGTGCTCCGAATCCATGGGAGTCTCCTCAAGCATCGCCAGAGCCAGCCGGAGGTTGGCCTCCAGATGGTCGAAGATGGTCTCGGCCGCCTCTATGAACTCCTCGGTCCTCTTACTCCACTCGCCCGTGTCCCTGTGGGCGGAGAACGCCCTGTGGGGCAGCAGATCCCCGGACATGAGGGCGATGTGCGACTGGTAGACGTATGTCACCAGCGGGCTCTGCACGATCATGCCGTCGAGGATCTCCCCCATCCTAGCCGCCCGGCGCTGGCGCTCGCCGGAGGACAGAAGCGGCTTGGCGACCTCCTCCGCAGCCTCCCTCATCCTGTCGAAGCCCTTCCTCATTATGTCCACCGACTGGAGGGCCTCGTCGAAGCCGCGCTGAAGGGACCCCCTCTTCTCCCCCTCCTGCAGAGGCCTGCGCGTCAGGATCTCCCCGGGGTGCCGAGGCATCGGGGGGAGGCCGGCGGCGTGGGAGTCGATGAACTCCCTCAGGGCGACTATCTCGGCCCCCTCAATCACGGCGCCCCCCTCCGTGGCGTTGAACAGCCTGAGCCCCTCGTACCTCTCCCTGTCGCCCTCGTACCACTCCTCGAAGATGCGCTTGAACAGCAGCCAGATGTCGTGGGTGAGCACCTCCTCCCCCAGGTTGCCGGGCACGGTGATGTACTTCGACTGTCCGTCGTCCAGCGTGTCCTTCGTCTGGCCGTCCCAGGCGGTGGCGCTGCTGTGGGTGGCGCCGTCCGGGGCGTAGGCCAGGTCCTGCCCGATGAGGGCGATCTTCCTGCACCCCATCATCAGGGCGAGGGTGTAGGCCAGATGAGTGCAGGACGCCCCGGAGCGGATCAGCGGCAGATGCGTGAGGCCGGAGAACCAGTGGTCCAACGGCAGACCCCATTTGAACCCCAAACAGAACGGGCCGCCCTGCCAGGTCCCTGCCATCTCCGGCACGCAGACCGACTGGACGAAGAGGACGGTGCCCTCGGGAATCTTCGGTAGATTGGCGAAGTGCTTCTGGTAGATGATGAGGCCCCGTTCAAGGGAGACGACGATATGGGGGTGTATGTCGTCGGCCAGCAGCTTGCGGAGCGCCGTATCCGACGAGATGATCACCGACCTGTCCTTTATCTCGTGGAGGAGCTTGTAGTTCTTGTCCAGCGACGGCCCGGCCCCTACTATAACGGCCGGGTAGTCCCCGAAGGCGTCCGCCAGGTCCGTGATGTCGTAGGACTCGAGCATCCCCGGGATGTTCATCATCATCTGCCGGAAGCCGACGAGGGTGTCCTCCGCGCTGTTCCCCATTGATCGCAGCACTACGAACAGGTGGTCGCGAATTTTTGAGAGATCCTCGGCGAACTGCCGCTCGCGGGACTCGACCTCGCCCCGGTTCCTTATGTAGAGAGGCTCGCGCCACAGCCCCAACAGCAGGAGCGTGCTCGAGCCCTCGAACAGGCGGTCACGGATCTCGTCCCTGTTCCAGAGAGGAAAGACTCTCTGGTCGGTGAATAGGGGCGTCAGGTCGCTGTGCTGCAGCGCGGCCCACCATACCGCCGGGTCGGTCTCCAGTATGAAGACCCTGGCCACGTGCTGCCTCCTCTCCACCGAGAGGTCGAGGATGGCGCCGCCCGTCCCTAGGCCCAGCACCACCCATATCGCGTGCTTCGTGTCGCTCAGGCCGGCCTCGTCGGCGTCGTACCGGTCCATCATCTTCTCGTCATCGTTCACCAGCCACCAGTGCGAGCCGGTCTTGACGACGGAGAGCGAATCCCTGGCCTCGGCATTCTCGTGCAGCCACGCTCCGAAGCCCGGAAAGCGCGAGTTTATGGCCTCGAGATTGCGGCGCAGCGTGCTCTCCCTCTGTTCGAACAGTCTCATGTCTTCGGTCATCTGGGTTTCTCCTCCAATGAATCGCGGTCGCGGTCGGCCCCTCTCCCCGTCCCGAGCCTCTTCAGCAGGGCCTCCGCGTCGGCGCCGGCCCTCTGCGAGACCGCGCGCCTGTTCTCCTCCGCTATCTCCGCGAAGATCTCCTTCCGCCACACGGGCAGGGAGCGGGGAGCGTCTATGCCTATCTTCACCGAGTCTCCCCGCACCTCCAGGACGCTTATCTCGACGTCGGACCCCACAAGGAAGGACTCGCCCTGCTTACGGGAGATGACGAGCACGGTCAGCACGCATCCTTCCGGCGAGAGGCGCCCTTCGACATGCCGTCGCCCTCCTCTTCGTCCAAGGGAGAGGCATCCTGCTCCGGAAACTCGCCTTCCGGCTCCTCGGCGGTCCGGTCCTCCCTCGCGAAGATGCCGTGGCGGATGGAGTATTCCTCGTTGAGGCAGACGATCTGCTTGCCCACCCTGCGGATGTGCTGAAGGACTATGGGCGCGCGAAGGTTGGCGGTCGTCTCCCACGGCCGCCCCTCGGGCACGGAGAGTATGACCAGCAGCATAAGCCCCTCGTCGGAGCCCTGGCGGACCTCCTCGAGGTCCTCGTCGGCGAAGCGGGGGGCGTAGTGTCCGAGGAAGACCGACGGATGGGTCACCGGAAGGGCCACGTCGCCGTCGGAGAGGCTCTGGAGCCATTTCACGGGGTTGTCGTCCTCGCCTGCCATCACCCACTCCGTGTGCTCCTCGAAGCCGGGGATCCCGTGGGGGAAGTTTATTATCTCGTCGTCGTTGACTGCTAGGCTGCCGAACCTGGTCGTTTCCATCGTTCTGGGCAATTGGCGCACCTCCGGGATGTTCTTGACTGCCTGTTTGGTATCGGCGGCGGGGCGGGGGAAGATTAGCGGCTCTTGACGTCCCTAACGACGCGCAGTCTTTTGTGTCATCCCGAACGACCAGCGGGAGGAGGGATCTTGCATTGTGGGTGGCTCGAATCGAGATCCCTCGCGTTCGCTCGGGATGACGGGGCCTTGTCGTCCCGAGGCGGTTTTTGCCGAGGGACCTCGCTTTGGTTGTATTGCCGCAGCGAGATCCCTCGCGTTCGCTCGGGATGACAAGATAAAACGTTCGGGATGACAAGCTGCGCTCGAGATGGTTTTTCTTTCGGATGGCACTGCCCCTCGTTCTGCATATTAGCCGCTCCGTATGAGCCTGTTGCTTAACCCATGAACCGGGGGAAATCATCCGCCAAAAGAGCGTGACTTTTCAGCCCCTTGTTTTGTTCTCCCGCACGGCGAACAGAAAAATGGCTCTTCCCGGAAGCCGCGTCACGCGGCAAAGGCCCTTGCTCTTTCTTCTTATCCCGTCATAACAAGCGCATCCGCCGTCTTGTGGACCTTGTCAATCCCATACCGCCAAAGCTTGAGCAGGTTGTGCGCCATGCATACAAGCTTCCATTCATGGTCGCACGCTTCCAGGCCGCGACGCATGAACCGCCTGAAGCCAAGCGTCTCCTTGATGTGCCCGAACACAGGCTCTATGGTGATGGCACGCTTCCTGTAAAGCTCTCTGCCGGCATGGCTCCGCAGCTTCTCTTCCATGACGGAGACGGGAGTCGGAGGCGCCGCGGAGGGAACCTCCCCGCCCGTCGCCCTTTTGCGGCTCTTCCATTCACTGCTCACCGCCACCAGGAGTTCCGGGCCTTCGGGGTCCGACTCCTCAAGGTTCCTCCGGCTGAAATAACCCGCATCCGCCAGAAGGGTACCCATACGAAGAGTCCCGTCCGCCGCGGCAAGGTTCCTCCTCGTTCTTTCAAGCATGGGGAGAAGCTGCTTCTTGTCATTGCACTCACGGGTCACTTCCGCGCTCAGGATGATCTGGTCCTCCGACGCCGCCGCCTGGGCGTTGTATCCCTGCAGATACCCCTTCGCGGTCTTCATTATCCTGCTCTCGGGGTCGGTGATGTTCACCCTGAGTCTTTCCGACTCCTCCTCCCGCACCGCCTCGACGCTCTTCGGCTTGCGGCCGCGCGTCCTCTTCCCAGTGGACTCCTCCAGGGCGCTGCGCTCCTCCATCTTCCTCTCCTGCTCCCGGACTTTCTCCTCCTTCTCCTCGCGAAGGCTTTCCTGGATCTCGCGCA
>JAKJGK010000131.1 GCA_022704435.1 Synergistota bacterium
GGCCATCTTGCTCACGGAATCCCCGCCGTCATGGGCCATCGAGGCGATCTTCAGGGCGCCCTCGCCCGCCTCCATCGCCGCCTTAGCCGCGGCCTGGGCGGCCGACGCGACCTCGTCGACGCCGGCGTTGGTCTCCTCCACCGCTGCCGCGGCGCTCTCCGTCCTGGAGTTGGTCCTCTCTGTAAGGGCGAGCACCTCCTCGATGGAGGCCGTCGACTCCTCGGCGGCGGCGCTCAGGTCCTCCGCCCGGGTCAGGACGTCCCTCGACGAGTCCAGTACCTCTCTCATGGACCCCGACACCAGGGAGATCATGGAGTTTACCGCCCCAACTAGCAGCTTTATCTCCCTCATGCCGCTCCGAAGCTCTATCCCGGAGGTCAGGTCGCCGTGCGCCACCTCGTCCATCTTGGCTGCCACCATCCTGATCGGCCGGGCCACGCTGCTAGCGAGCCACAGAGAGACGAGCACGATCAGCGCGAAAGAGACCCCCATCACCAGCAGGATCATCTTCTGGACAGCGCTTACAGGCGCCAGGAACTCCTCGAGCTGGGTCGTGCACGCGGCCAACCAGCCGGTCTTCGGCACCGGGGAGTATGAGTTCATCTGGTTCCTGCCGTTGAAGAAGTAGCTTAACCTTCCACTGTTCCCAGCCAGTCCGTTTAGGTGCCCTTGGGCGAGTTCAGGGGGCACCCTGTCGCTTGGCACCGTGGTGTTCAGCTCTCCGACAAGCTCCTTTACCGGGTGGACGAGCAGGAACCCGCTCCTGTCCACGACGTACGAGTAGCCCTTGTCTCCCCACTTCACGCCCGCCACGACCTTAGTGATGCTGTCCAGGTTCTCCGAGGCCGCCAGGACTCCGACGACCTGCCCGTCCCTGATGATCGGCGACGCATAGACGAAGGTAAGCGCGCCGGTGGTGCGGTTCCGAACCGGCTCCGACAGGGCCGAGGCTCTGTCCTTCACTGCCTTCTGGAAGTAGTCCCTATCCTTGACGTTAACTCCGGAGGTATCCTTTTTGACGAAGCGAGCCTCGCCGTCCAGCCCCGCAACGAACACGTCGAGGAATCCATACTTCGAGTACAGGGGGGCCAGCGCGGCCTCCTGCTCCTCCCAGACCATCGAGGTGACCATCCGCCCGTAGGCCTGCAGCTCGATGGCCAACGCACGCTCACTTAAATACGAGTCGAGCTGCTGGGACAGGGCCGAGTTGAGGGCCTCCCCCTCCTTCCACGCCGTCGACACCAGGCCGTCCCTGAAGCTGCCGACCGAAACCAGTCCGAGCACCGCCAGGGCCGCCAAGGACACCGCGAGGAACGATGCGACCAATCTAAACCTTAAGGTGTTCATAAGAAAACCCTCCCCCGCATCACGTCATTAACTACGCCAATAAAACGCATTCGCGCGACCTGCAAATCTGTTGACCACGGAGAAGCCGTCAGCAATCCAACAGTACCACTTCTTTCCAATGAGATATTCAAGCGCATATTCTCATGTCTTTTCAAGTGCACATTCAGTTGAATTAATTCGCAACTTTCCTCCTATATCATGGAATTTCTTAAACATTTTGGAATAGTATCTTTTACTTCATAATGAATATGACAAACTATCTTCTAGGTAGGATCTGATACATGAGATCTTACCACAAAACGCTATACTTTCAAGTCTGAAAGAAACTCTGATCAAGTCCCTTTCGTCTACGGAGATCGCTGAAACCAACGGGGCTTGTGACGAGCAGATCGCACCTGATCAGAGCTTACTGAAATACTACGTTCTTATACTTCGTATCGGCACAGCATAGCATGCGCATTAGTGTGCTGGGTATACGAAACAGACAGGAAAGGGGAATCGCGGGGACGAGGTAAAGGGCGTGGCCTTTTGGAGTGGGGCCGCCGTGACATTGACAGGCGAGGGGTTGGGCATTACGATGGTCCTCGCAGAGTGCAAAACTGTTCTCGTGCGCGCCCTTCCGGGGGAAGACCGGTGAGAATCCGGCGCGGTCCCGCCGCTGTGTCCCCGGCAGGTCGGTCTTGATCCTGCCGGGAAAGCCAGAATACCCGGAAGGCGCGCGTCGTTGCGATACCCGCGAGGACTCGGGTCGGCATCTTGCGTATTTTTCGCGACGGACGGAAGCTCCTGGCACCGTCCGCGCTATCTATACCGACGCCGCCGATGGACTCTCGAAGGGGTCCATCTTTTTTTGCGCGCCCTGCAGCGCGCGGACAGGGGGCTTCAATGGACTGCAATGTGCGAGACATCGACGGAACGTCGCCCGCGCCGGCCGGCAGGGGGGACAGGGACCTGTCCCCCTCTGAGATCGAGGCCAAGAGCTTCCGCATACTGGACGGACTTCTAGGCAACCTCGCATTGCCGGGGGATGCGGCCCGGGTCGTCAGGAGAGTCGCCCACGCCACGGCGGACGCGGAGTGGGCAAGGACCCTGCGCTTCTCCCCTCGCGCGGTCGAGGCCGGGGTCGAGGCTATTGCGCGCGGGGCGCCGATCGTTGTGGACGTCGAGATGGTGCGGGCGGGGGTCCGGGGTTCCGCCGCCAGGGCGACCGCGAGCCTGAGCGGCGAGCAGGACGGCGGGAACGAGGTGCTCTGCCTCCTCAACGACCCGGACGTCGTCTCCCGAGCGCGCTCCGAGGGGGCGACCCGCGCCCGGATTGCCATGCGCAAGGCGCTGCCCCTGCTTGACGGCGCGATAGTGGCTATAGGCAACGCCCCCACCGCCCTCTTCGAGATATGCGACCTGGTCCGCGCGGGCAAGTGCCGTCCGGCACTGGTCGTGGGTCTGCCCATAGGCTTCGTCGGAGCGGCGGAGTCCCACGACGAGCTGATGTCGCTCGACTGCGAGTGGATCACCGCCCCCGGCACCAAGGGGGGCAGCCCCGCCGCGGCCGCCGCGGTCAACGCCCTGCTGAGGCTGGCATGCGACAGCGCCGACGGCCCGCGCCGAGAGGGCAGCAGGCTGGGGCGGTCCACCGGTGCCTGCGCCGCCGCCGCATCGGCCGCCGCGAGCACCCTGCTCATGCGCGGAGAGTCCCCCGAGTTCGTCGAGATTCCCCTTCCGACGGACGGAGAGTCCCTGCTGCACGTGCCGGTCGAATGCTGCGTCCTGACACCGTCGGGCGCCCGCTGCTCGGTCCGCAAGGACGCAGGGGACGACATCGATGTCACCGACGGCATGATGATAGAGGCCGAGGTCTCGATATCGGACGAAGAGGGGATCCGGATAGCCGGAGGGGAGGGGATCGGGCGCGTGACCAGAAGTGGACTTCCGACGCCTCCGGGCGAATGGGCGATAAACCCGGTGCCGCGCCTGATGATCCGGGAGGCGCTCTTCCCGCTGCTGCCCGAGGGTCGAGGGTTCCTCGTGACCATCTCCGCACCCGAGGGCGCGGCGCGGGCGGCGCGCACCTGGAACCCGCGCCTCGGCATCGAGGGGGGGATCTCCATCCTCGGCACGTCGGGGCGCGTCGTGCCCAAGTCGACCGAGGCCTACCTTGCCTCCATAGACCTGTGCATCTCCTCGGCCCTGGCGGCGGACTCCCCCGCTCCGGGCACGGTATTCCTCGTGCCCGGCTACGTCGGAGAGAGGACCCTGAGAGAGAAGTTCGCCGTGCCGCGCGAGCTGATAGTACGGACCGGCGACCACTTCGGTCACTCCCTGAAGAAGAGCCTGGAGCTCGGGGCCAGGCGCCTGTTCCTGTTCGGCCACGTTGGAAAGTGGGCCAAGGTGGCCGCAGGGCTGTTCAACACACACTGCGATTTCGGGGACGCCCGCCTGGAGACCCTGGCGGCCTGCGCAGGAGCGTGCGGCGCAACCCCGGCGCAGGTGGCGGAGCTGCTGACGCTCCCCCTCGCTGAGGAGGCGGTCCCGCTGCTGCTCCGCTGGGGGCTGGGCGGCGCCTTCAACCTGCTGGCGGAACGAATGCACCGCCGCTGCGCCCAGCTGGCGGTCTCGGAGGGAAGACAGCCGGTCGAGACCGGCGTCGTCGTCCTCTCGATCGATGGTGACGTGCTGGGCGGCTGCCCCATGATCGGGGATGCCGGGGGAGCGATCGGCTCATGGCTGGACTTGCCGTCGTCGGTGTAGGCCCTGGCCCCGCCGCCTGCCTTCTTCCAGGCGCTCTCGAAGCGGTGGGGAGCGCGAGCGTCGTCGCGGGGGCGAGACGACACGTCGACAGCCTGGCACGCGACGAGCAGAGGCGTCTGTATATGGAGGGGGGGCTGGACTCCTTCCTGGACGAGGTGGCAAGGTATGCGAGGAGCGAGCGGGTCGCGCTGCTTCTGTCGGGCGACCCGTGCCTCTTCAGCCTGCTAGGGCGCATAGCGTCCCGCTTCGACCGTGGGGAGTACGAGGTGCTGCCCGGCCTGGCCAGCTTCCAGCTGCTGTTCGCACGCCTCGCGTCCCTGCCTGGCTGGGACGGCCCGGTTCAATGGGACGACCTGCGCCTTCGCTCCCTTCACGGCAGGCCCGTCGAGGCCGCGGCCTCAATGCTGCACGAGAGCAGGTGGACCCTGTTCTTCCTCGACTCGAAGAACAACGGGCCGTCGGTCGCGCGGCATCTGCTGGAATCCGGGGCCGGGGACCGGAGGGCCGTCCTGGCCGAGAGGCTGGGCTACGAGGACGAGAGGATCCTTGACGCGACACTGGGGAAGATCGCCGACTGCGAGTCCGGCGAGGGGCTGGCGCTGCTGCTGGCGGGGCCTGGTCCCCTTCCGCGCGCGTCGGTAGGAGTGCTGCCCGACTCGTGGTTCGCGAGAGGCGACGGGATCCCCATGTCGAAGGAGATCTGCCGGGCCCTGGTCGTGTCGTTGCTGTTGCCGCTCGACGGCCTGTCGGTGCTCGAGATCGGCGCGGGCACCGGCGGACTGACCGTCGAGCTCGCGCGCCGCGCCGCTGGAGGAAGGATCGTCTCGCTGGACAGGTCGCGCGCCGCCCTGTCGGTCGCGGGGGAGAACCTGAGGCGCTCGGGCCTGTCGCCGCTGGTCGACCTGGTATGCGGCGAGGCGCCGGAGGCGTTGGCGGGACTGCGCGGCGACTCGGAGGGCCCCGCGCGCTTTCACCGGGCCGTGGTAGGAGGGCATGGGCCGCGCACGGAGGAGGTCGTGGCAGCCGCGTGGGGCATGCTGCACCCCGGAGGGAGGCTGCTGGCCGCGGCCAACATGCCCTCCTCCGCGGACAGGATCTACAGGGAGCTGAAGGAGCTCGGGGGCGCGCCCTCGCTCTGTCACATAAACTCGTCGTCGGCGCGTGACGCAGGTGACGGCGGGAGCTGGATGTTATCCGCCGCGAACCCGGTGTTCATCGTGCACGCCGACAGGGAGCCATAAGGAGGTAGC
>JAKJGK010000132.1 GCA_022704435.1 Synergistota bacterium
CATACCCGGTTCCATGCCGAACCCGGCAGTCAAGCCCTCCATCGCCGATGGTACTGCGGAGGCTATCCGTGGGAGAGCAGGTCGCCGCCGGAAATCCTGTTTGAAAGAAGAGCAGCCGCCCCGAAATGGGCGGCTGCTGTTGTTAATTCCCCCTCCTTAAGCTATTATTCGATGTACTATCTGAAGCAAATTCACAAAGGGGAATCGGCATGGCAAAGACACTCAGGCTGGGAGACACGCTCGTCGCATCCGGAGTCATAACCGAGGAGCAGCTTCAGAAGGCGCTTAACGAGCAGAAACGCACGGGAATGAAGCTGGGGGAGGTCCTGATACAGAGCAAGCTCATAACCGAGAGCAAGCTGATCGAGACCCTTGCAACCCAGTTGAAACTACAGATATACTCCCTGTCCAGGTACAGGCCGATGCCCGAGGCCCTGAGGATGATCTCGCAGAACGTGGCCAAGCGTCTGAATGTGGTGCCCTTGGCGGTCGAGAACGATAACACCCTGCTGGTCGCCATGGCGGACCCTCTGGACGTCCTCGCCCAGGACGAGCTGCGCATGATCACAGGCATGGACCTGCGGATAGGCATAGTCGCACCGGCGGAGCTGGAGAGCAACCTGGAGAGGCTGTACAACATCCAGGAGTCCCTCGTGGGCGCCAGCCTAGAGTTCATGGACGACTCGGACAGCGACCTCGGCCTGATGCAGGCCATGGGTACAAGCTCACCCGACGACGCCCCGGTCATACAGCTCGCCAACAACATTATTGAGCAGGCCGTGCGCGAGAACTGCTCGGACATACACATCGAACCGTTCGAGAAAAGCTCGCGCGTGCGCTACAGGGTCGACGGCCAGCTGTTCAACGCGCTCGACTTCCAGCGAACTCTTCACCCCGCCCTCATATCAAGGCTAAAGATAATGTCCGGGATGGACATCTCGGAGAAGCGCAAGCCCCAGGACGGGCGTATACTGATCAAGATACTCGGCCGCAGGGTCGACCTCCGCGTGTCGTCCCTGCCGACCGTGTACGGGGAAAAGATTGTCATCAGGATACTCGACCAGGAGAAGGCGATGGTCGGCCTTAAGAAGCTCGGACTCGCAGACGACGACAAGCAGAAGATAGACTACATCTGCGAGGCGCCCAACGGCATCGTGCTGGTTACCGGCCCCACGGGCAGCGGAAAGTCGACGACCCTTTACTCCATACTCGAGCAGATCAACAAACCCGAGGTGAATATAATCACCGTGGAGGACCCGGTCGAGTACACGATGCACGGCATAGGCCAGGTGCAGGTGAACGAGAGGGCCGGGCTGACCTTCGACGCGACCATGCGCTCCATACTCAGACAGGATCCCGACAAGATAATGGTCGGCGAGATACGCGACGAGCCCACGGCCCAGCTGGCCATACGCGCCGCCCTCACCGGGCACCTCGTGCTGTCGACCCTGCACACCAACGACGCCCCCAGCGCTTCGATAAGGCTCATAGACATGGGGATAGCCCCCTTCCTCGTTGCATCCTCCCTCCTGGCGTCCATTGCGCAGCGCCTGGTGAGGAACCTGTGTCCATCCTGCAAGGAGGAGTACGTCATCCCGGACCCCGTGTGCGCCACCCTGGGCCTCCCGCAGGGGACCCTCGGCTTCAAGCCCGTAGGCTGCAACGAGTGCCGCGGCCTGGGATACAGGGGGCGGAGCGCCATATTCGAGATTATGCTGCTGAACGAATCCCTGCGCGAGCTCATAGTCAACGGCGCCAGCTCCGACGTGCTGCGCAGGGAGGCGATACGCCTCGGCATGAAGACGCTGAGGGAGGCCGGGGTTGAGAAGATAGCCGCAGGGATAACGAGCGTGGAGGACGTGCTGACAATAACATACTCCTAGGGAGGAGAGATCCCCTTTGGTGAAGATTGACGACCTGCTTGTCGAAGCTGGAAAACTTGGCGCAAGCGACCTCCACGTAAGTGAGGGACACCCGCCGAATTTCAGGGTGGACGGAGTTATCTCCGCCCACGGTGCGGTCGCGCCGCTGACCGCGCAGGACATGTATGACATCCTGGGGCAGTTGATCTCCTCGGACGAGGTCGAGTCCTTCAAGGCCAGGCGCGAGCACGACTTCAGCTTCTCGTTCAGATCCCCGGAGGGAGAGGAGGCGCGCTTCCGCGGAAACGCCTACTACGAGTCCGGAAGGGTTGGCATAGCCCTGAGGCAGATACCCATGCGAATACGCACCCTCGACGAGCTTGGCCTCCCCCCTGCGATCAAACAGATAGCCGCCCAGAGAAGGGGCCTCTTCCTGGTGACGGGCCCCACCGGCCACGGCAAGAGCTCCACCCTCGCCGCCCTGATCCAGATGATAAACACCACCCGCAGGGAGCACATAGTCACAATCGAGGACCCCGTGGAATATATCTACATCCCGGACAAGTGCATAGTCCATCAGCGCCAGGTTGGCATAGACACCGAGAGCTTCGCCGAGGCGCTGCGGAGAGTGCTCCGTCAGGACCCCGACGTGATCCTCATAGGCGAGATGCGCGACCTCGAGACTGTCGGGGCCGCCATTACCGCCGCCGAGACCGGGCACCTCGTGCTCGCGACCCTGCACACCCAGGATGCGGCCCAGTCCGTGGACAGGATAATCGACGTCTTCCCCCCCCACCAGCAGCAACAGGTGCGGATCCAGCTATCCTCGGTCCTGGTGGGGATCTGCTCCCAGCAGCTAATACCGCTTCCAGCCGGGGGCAGGACGGTGGTGACCGAACTACTGCTGGCCAATCCAGCGGTCAGGAACTGCATCAAGGAGGGGAAGACCAACCAGATAAAGACCCTCATCCAGACAGGATCCAACATAGGCATGCACACGATGGAGCAGTCGCTCGCGGACAAGGTCTCCGCCGGAGTTCTGCCGCTGGAGACAGCGCTGAACTACGCATACGACCCCAAGGATCTGCAGAGACTGTTGTACGGCTAGGCCGTCGGGTTTTGATTATTTATGATATAATGCCATTCACAAATAGCCCAACCAGGATTGGTGGAGGATATCATGAACTTTAAGTACAAGGCCCGTTCCTCTGAGGGCAAGATCGTCGAGGGAGTGCTGTCCGCGCCCAGCCAGGAGGGAGCCGTGAGCGCCATCAGGCAGAGGGGCCTGTTCCCCATAAAGGTGGAGAGAAGCGCCGCCTCCCTTAAAAAATCGGAGGAGTCCCTGCTCGATCAGCTCAGGAAGATGGGGAGCGTACCACTGCGCGAGAAGGTCATATTCTTCCGCCAGCTCTCCGCCATGATCAACGCCGGCGTGACCCTCGGAAACTCACTCGACATCTTGTCCGGACAAACCAAGAGTCCCCGCCTGGCCGACGCCATCCGCAAGTCGAAGGCCGGAATAGACTCCGGCCTGACCTTCAGCGAGTCGATGAAGACCAGGAGCGAGTTCACCCCCCTTATGGTCGCGATGGTCGGGGCCGGCGAGGAGGGCGGAGTCCTCGACAAGAGCATCGAGCGCCTCGCGACCTTCCTTGACAAGCAGGACGAACTCCGACGCAAGGTCGTGTCGGCGGTGACCTACCCCACAGTCGTCATACTCTTCGCGTTCGTGATACTCTACCTCCTGGTCACGGTCGTCATGCCGCGTTTCTCCAAGGTGTTCCAGGGGCTGAACGTGCAGCTTCCACGCCTGACCCTGCTCGTGTTCGACTTCTCCAACTGGATGGCGACCTACTGGTACATCCCCGCCCTTGTGGTCCTGGGCATACTGCTGCTCCTCGCCTGGATGGGGCGCAACGCCACCACCAGGCCCATGATCGACAGGGCGAAGATCCACCTCCCGCTGGTCGGCGACATTATCTTCAAGGGGATTATGGCGCGCGCCAACAGGACCCTCTCCTCCCTGGTGGAGGCGGGAGTCCCGATCCTGAGGGCCCTTGAGATGACCGCCGAGGTGTCCGACAATGTAGTAGTGAGCGATGGCTACATCCAGTTGAGGGATGCAGCCAAGAAGGGCGCCTCTCTGGGGGACACGGCGAAGAACCTGAAGGCGTTCCCCGTGATGATAGCCCACATGATGAAGGTGGGGGAGGAGACAGGGCGGCTCGAGGAGATGCTGTCCAAGGTGGCCGACTGGTTCGAGACCGAGCTGGAGGAGAAGATCAAGAGGCTGACGTCGATCCTGGAGCCCCTCCTGATTATCTTCGTGGGCGGAATTGTTGCGCTGGTGGCCCTCGCGATATTCACCCCCATCGTCACAGCGATACAGGAGATGATGTAGACATTTATTCACCTTGGCGTCTTGTTAAATTCAAAGAAAAATGCTATCATGCCGCCAACGGAAGATTCTTGCTCCTCTGTGAAGGGAGGGATACGTCCGCCTTCAAGTCAGTAAGAAAAGTCAATGATCGGCCCGTACCCGCGGAGGGCGACGATTCGCCCGTGGATGCTCCGATGGACGGATAATTTTTCGCCGCCGCGGAGAAGGAACTACAGGTACAAAATTTCAAGGAGGTAGATATGTTATGAAGAAACTGACAAACCTTAAGAAGCGCTCCGGGTTCACCCTGGTCGAGCTGCTGATCGTGATCATCATCATCGGCATCCTGGCCGGCGCGATGCTGCTGGTAGCGGGCAGCGGCACCGACTCCGCCGAGGCGACGAAGATCATCAGCGACCTGAGGAGCCTGAAGAGCGCGGCGCTGCTGTATTATGCGGATCATCCGACTAGTTCAGTTGCTCCCACCGTTACACAACTCGGGGGTTACATGGACAGAACCCTTCCTGGAGCCAACTTCGCAGTTTCCCCAAACGCCACGTCATCGGATACATGGTGGGTCGGACGGATTGCTATTCCTGAGGGAGGCGTCCGGACGAAATTAGCTCAAAGAGCAGGCGAGGTTGGACTGTATAATGGAAGCGCAACGGCGCCGACGGCTTCAGAAGACTATGATGGCAATGGTGCTAATGCTTGGATTAAGGCTCGCTAATCCGTAGTTTCATAGTCTCACGGGCCGGGGCTTGCGCCCCGGCCTTTAGCACCATTATCCGCACCATACGCACACGGGAGGTGTGTTCCGATGAGGTCCAATCAAGTTCGAGCGATGCGTAGAAAGGGATTCACCCTGGTCGAACTGCTGATAGTCATCATCATAATCGGCATTCTCGCGGGAGCAATGCTCCTCGTCATGGGCAGCGGGACCGACTCTGCCGAGGCCACCAAAATAGTAAGCGACCTTCGCAGCCTGAAGTCCGCCGCTCTTCTATACTACGGCGACCATCCCAAGCAGGATACGGCGCCGACGACCGACGACCTTAAGAAGTACATGGACAAAGAGGAGACCG
>JAKJGK010000021.1 GCA_022704435.1 Synergistota bacterium
AGAGGACTCCGGTCGAGAGCGAATACCGGGTTCTTTCAGGAAGAATATGGCAGTTCGAGGAGAGGATCGTCTCTCACAACGCCGGGTTGCCCACGGAGGCGCTTCCGAACGCCAGGTTCCTGATGACTAGGGAGTGGATGATCATCCGGGGCGGCCGTTTCACCGCAAGTGAAATACGCTACCGCACCGGCGATGAAATCCTGGGCAGAAACGAGTTCTTCCCTCCTAGCGGGGAGAGGGTCGCCCTGTACGAGGTTCATCCCCGCCAGGTGCTGGTCTTCAGTACCGATGTGACAACTACCTTGGCGCGGTTTTTCTCGCGCCCGCTCTTCCATTAGCCCAGGAGGTGGTCTTATTGTCCGAGGTTTCAGAGAAGGAGGTTGCAACGCCGCAGGGCGAGATAGATCTTGACGCCCTCAGGCGACAGTTCGACACGGAGTCCAGGTTCCGCGAACTCACGGGGTTCCCGGCGCTCCTTGTTACGCTCATCGCGGTCTGCATGTCGCTCTTTCACCTGTATACATCAGGATTCGGGCTCAGGCAGTCGATTGTGCAGGCATCCGTTCACCTGGCTTTCGTGCTGGTCCTTGTGTTTCTTCTTTACCCGTTTTCACCCAAGCTCTCCAAGACGGAAGTTCCTTGGTACGACTACCTTCTGGCGGCACTGGGCGCTTTTGTCACCCTGTACCTGGTCGTCGAGTTCGACGAACTCATTCTAAGGGCGGGACTGCCGACGACGATGGACCTGGTGGTATCTTTCCTGGGGGTCGCCGTGCTGCTCGAGGCCACAAGGAGGGTCACAAGCCCTGTTCTGCCGATAATCGCGATCTTCTTCCTGCTCTACTGCTATTTCGGCCGCAGCTTCCCGTCCCTGTTCCAGCACAGAGGCTTCAACGTCTACCGCATAGTCAACCATATGTACCTCGGGACCGAGGGTATTTTCGGCATACCTCTCGGCGTCTCGGCAACGTTCGTCTTCATGTTTATCCTGTTCGGCTCCATGCTTGAACAGACCGGTATGGGGAAGTTTATAATCGACCTTGCCATGGCCCTCGCCGGCTGGGCCACGGGCGGACCCGCTAAGGTCGCCGTCGTAAGCTCCGGCCTGATGGGCTCCATCTCAGGCTCCTCCGTCGCTAACGTTTGCACAACCGGCATGTTTACAATTCCACTCATGAAGAGCGTTGGCTACAAGCCGCATTTCGCAGGGGCCGTCGAGGCCGTGGCGTCGACGGGAGGGCAGATAATGCCGCCAGTGATGGGGGCGGCCGCCTTCATCATGGCCCAGTTCATGGGGGTTCCATACGTCCACGTCGCGCTTGCCGCCGTCGTCCCAGCGTTGCTGTACTACTTCGCGGTCATTGTGCAGGTCCATTTCGAGGCAAACAGGCTGGGTTTCAAGGGACTTCCAAGGGAGCAGCTGCCGCCCCTGCTGAAGCTTCTGAGGCAGAAGGGACACCTGCTCATCCCGCTGATCGGCATAATCTACTTTCTCATCGGCGGCTACACTCCGTTGAAGGCCGCTTATAACGGCATCCTGATAACAATCGCGGTCTCATGGCTTAACAAGGAGACCAGGATGACCCCCGCGAGGTTCATCGCCGCCCTCGAGAGCGGCGCCAGGTCGGCCCTCGGAGTGGCATGCGCCTGCGCCACCGTCGGGATCATAGTCGGCACAGCCACCCTTACCGGGCTGGGACTTCGCATAGCAAACGCCATAGTCACCCTGGCAGGGGGAAGCCTCATTTTGACGCTTCTCCTCACGATGGTGGCGTGCATCCTGCTCGGAGCCGGACTGCCGACGACCGCCAACTTCATCGTCACAAGCACCATGGCCGCACCGGCCCTGCACTCGCTGGGCGTTCCGCCGATGGCGGCCTACATGTTCGTGCTCTACTTCGGCATAGCAGCCGACCTCAGCCCGCCTGTGGCGCTCGCGGCATACGCCGGGGCCGGCATTGCCGGGGCGGACCCGATGCGGACTGGAATGACGGCGGTGAAACTCGCGCTCGCCGGTTTCATAGTCCCGTTCATCTACGTCTACAACCCCATTCTGGTCTTGGAGGGTTACAGCTTCCTGCCCTTCGTATCCGCGACTGTTACCGCGATGATGGGGGTGGTTCTTCTAGGAATGTCGACCGTCGGTTTCTACAGAGGGGACCTGAGCATCTGGAAGAGAATCCTTGCGTTTGCGGGCGCGATCGGCCTCCTGATTCCCGGATGGCAGTCGGACCTGTTTGGCCTCGCCATTCTGGCGTTCATATACCTGGTACAGACGCGCGGCAGCAGCAAGACCCTCGTCGAGTAGCAGACAGACGGTCAGGATGTGTGCTAGTATATTTCAGTTCATCACCGTCCCGAGGATTACGGGACGGTTTTCCTATTCAACAAGGGGGTAGATTCATGAGCACCGACTATAAGAACACTCTCTCCCTGCCCGAGACCTCGTTTCCGATGAGGGCCAACCTGGCCAAGAGAGAGCCCGGCTTCCTGCAGTTCTGGAAGGAGAACGACATCTACGGCAAGATGCTTAAACAACGCGAGGGCTCCAGCTCGTTCGTGCTGCACGACGGCCCCCCCTACGCGAACGGGCACATTCATATAGGGACAGCCTTCAACAAGATACTCAAGGACTTCATACCGAAGTACAAGGCGATGAGGGGCTGCTACGCCCCCTACGTGCCCGGATGGGACACTCACGGCCTCCCCATAGAGCTTCACGTCATCAAGAGCCTTGGAGTGACGAAGGACACGGTCGACCCTGTGCTGCTCCGAGAAAAGTGCACCGAGTACGCGCTTCAATTCAGGGATATTCAGAGGGAGGAGTTCATCCGCCTTGGCGTCCTTGGGGACTGGGAGAATCCCTACATGACTCTCAAGCCGGAGTACGAGGCGATGCAGATCGGCGCGTTCGCCGACATGGTCTCCAAGGGACTCGTGTACAAGGGGCAGAAGCCGGTCTTCTGGTGCATCGAATGCCAGACCGCCCTTGCCGCCGCCGAGATCGAGTACTGGGACGAGCCTTCTCCATCCGTGTACGTCGCATACTCGATGACCAATGCCGCGGATCTTCTGCCCTCGTTGAAAGAGGAGGACGTGAACATCGTCGTCTGGACGACCACCCCTTGGACGTTGCCTGCCAGCATGGCTGTAGCCGTGGGTCCCGAGCTTCAGTACGTCTTCGTTCGCTCTGGCGAGAAAGTATTCCTGTTCGCCGAGGCGCTGCTCGAAAGCGTGTCGAAGGAGACGGGGCTTGAGTTCGGCGAAATACTGGGCCGCATGAGAGGCGACGAACTCCTTCAAGGAGTGGCTCTGCACCCCTTCTACCCCGAGAGAAGGATACCAATTCTTCCCGCGGACTACGTGCTGCTCGACACGGGAACGGGTTGCGTCCATACGGCCCCCGCACACGGAGTCGAGGACTACGAGACCTGCGTCAAGTACGACATCGAGATCTTCAACCCGGTCGACGAGAAAGGGCGCTTCAAAGAGGGGACAGAGCTGGTGGGCGGCCTCTCCCTGGATGATGGCACGAAAAAAGTCTTCGAGACACTGACGGAGAGCGGGCGGCTGCTGGCCAACGGCAAGATCGTACACTCCTACCCTCACTGCTGGCGCTGCAAGAAGCCCGTGATATTCCGCTCCACTGACCAGTGGTTCGTCTCCGTCTCCGATTTCAAGGAGGAGGCCCTGAAGACCATAGAGGGCGATGTCCGCTGGATCCCCGACTGGGGGAAGGAACGCATCTTCAACATGGTGCGCGACCGCTCGGACTGGTGCATCAGTCGCCAGCGCATATGGGGAGTCCCCATCCCCGCCTTCTACTGCAATAGCTGCGAAAAGCCCATATTATCGGAGGACAGGATCCGCGCGGTACAGGCTCATGTCCATGAGCAAGGCAGCTCGGTCTGGTGGCGAATGACGCCCGACGAGCTCCTGGGCGAGCTCTGCTTCTGCCCGCACTGCATGAGCAAGGACTTGCGCAAGGAGACCGACATAATGGACGTCTGGTTCGACTCCGGCACAAGCCATGTAGGGGTGTTGAGAACCAGGCCCGAACTCAAATGGCCCGCGGACATGTACCTGGAGGGGAGCGATCAGCATCGGGGATGGTTCCAGACCTCCCTTCTTACAGCAGTCGCTCTGTACGGACGCGCGCCCTATGAGCAGGTCCTAACTCACGGCTTCATAATGGACGGAGACGGCAGAAAGATGTCGAAGTCACTCGGCAACGTGGTGTCGCCGCAGGAGGTCATAGACGAGTACGGCGCAGATATTCTGCGCCTGTGGGTCGCGTCCACGGACTACAGGAACGACGTCCGGATCTCGGGCGGAATAATCAAGAACCTGAGCGAGTCCTACAGGAGGATCCGCAACACGGCCCGATACCTGCTGGCCAATCTGAACGACTTCTCGCCTTCGGAGTCGGTTCCCGATGGAGAGCTGCTCGAAATGGACCGGTGGATTCTCACCAGGCTGAACTCCATCATAGAAAAGGCGAACACGGCCTTCGACGACTACGAGTTTCACGTGCCCACCTTCACAATTCACCAGTTCTGCGTCAACGAACTGAGCGCATTTTATCTGGATGCAAGCAAGGACCGCATGTACGCCGACGGCAAGCACTCTCTCTCTCGCAAGAGCGGCCAGACGGCCATGTGGAGGACCCTGTCAGCGATCACCAGGATGCTGGCCCCGATCCTCAGCTTCACCGCGGAGGAGATCTGGCAGGAGATGCGCCGGATAGACAGCTCGCTGCAGGAGAGCGTCTTCCTGTCCGACTGGCCGCAACCTGACTCGGCTTTCCACGACGAAGGACTCATGGAGCGCTGGGACGAGGCGTTGAGGCTTCGCGGGGCGGTGAGCAGGGTGCTCGAGATCGCGCGTGGCTCGGGAATCATCGGTCACTCACTCGATGCGGGCGTGGAGGTGGAGAAGGAGGGCCTCGGAGAGGGCGTATCGAGCTTCTCCGACGAGGACCTCAAGACGTTCAGCATAGTCTCCTCCTTCCGCCGAGTGGATGCCCTCTCCGGCCTGAGCGTGGTCAACGAGGACGAGGAGACCGGGATCAGGGTAGGGGTCGAAAAGGCCCGCGGGGAGAAGTGTCCGCGTTGCTGGCAGTATACCTTGGAGCCGGATGCTGATGGACTGTGTCCGCGGTGCTCCAGGGTGCTTGCGCAGATGGCCGATGCCTGATACCGTCGGGGAGCCCCCTTTGATCGCAGGCTCCCGGCTGCCGGACTCGGGCTGCGAGGTCGTGATAGTGGAGGAGGCCGAGGCTGGGAACCGGCTCGATCTCCTCCTCGCACGAAGATTCGGCGTCACCCGCTCGTTCATCAAGAGCCTGATGGAGCAAGGGAGCGTAGAAACCGCGACCTCGAAGAAGATCAAGGCCGGCATCAAGGTAGCTGCGGGGCAGGCGATCCGAGTCTGCCTTCCCGCTCCGGCGGAGCTTGATCTTGACCCGGAAGAGGTCCCCTTCCGAGTGGTATACGAGGACCGCCACCTCCTGGTGATAGACAAACCCTCCGGAATCGTAGTGCATCCCGCACCGGGCAACTGGCGCGGGACACTCGTCCACGGACTGCTTCACCGGTATTCAGACTGGGGGGAGTTCAACAGCGTCAGGCGACCGGGAATCGTCCACAGGCTCGACGCCCCAACCTCCGGCCTGCTGGTGGTGGCCAGGGATCAGTGGACCCTGGATCGGCTGCAGCAGCAGTTCAAGGAGAGACAGGTGAATAAAATCTACCTTGCGCTGACGGAGGGCGTGATTCGGCACCCGTCGGGGGTAATAAGCCTTCCAATTGGACGATCCTCGTCGGACAGGCTACGGATGGCGGTCGACGCAGCGGGGAAACCGGCATCAACCGAGTTCAAGGTTCTCTGGAGGACCGAGAATAACACCTTCATCCAGTGTCGCATCCCGACCGGGCGCACCCACCAGATAAGAGTCCACCTAGCCCATATCGGACGGCCGATCCTCGGAGACGCGCTTTACGGTTCCGCTCCCGCAGGCAAGGATATCCCCGGCAGGTTGTTCCTCCACTCCTGGAAGCTCTCCTTCAGACACCCGGCCACGGGGGAGACCGTCTCCTTCACCTGTCCGCTGCCGCTAGAACTGATCTCGCAGCTTCGGGATATTCTCTCCAAAGGTCGGGGCTGACCACCAAGGTCGTGGGGCTGGTGTAGGTAACGTGCGCTATGGCGCTCCCCGGTATGCTCCTGACATTCTTCCTCGCAGTATAGTCCACCTGCACCTTCGAGGAGTGCCTGGCCCTGCTGAACCAAGCGGCCAGCGAGGCCGCCAGGGCCAGCAGTTCCTCTCTTCCGTCGCATTCCGCGCTTGACTTGAGAATTACGTGAGCCCCGGGCAGCTCGTGTACGTGGAACCACAGGTCGTATGGCGATGCGACCTTGAAGGTGACGTGCCTGTTGCCCCTCGCGTTCAATCCCACCATGATGTCGCAGTCATTTAGCGAGATCCTCACGTGCGGCGGCAGCGCCTCCTTCTTCCTCCTCCGAGCACTTGTATTCTTCTTATTTCGTTCGGGAGCGATCCATTCAAATATATCGCGTACGGCTGCGGCCAGCAGGCTCGGATCCTCTATCGCCTCGAGAATGTCGGCCTGCTCCTCGAGCTCGGCGATTCCTTCCCGCAACGATGAGAGCTTCTTCTTCACGGCATCGGCGTCGATCCTGCTCTTTTTGTATTTCTTGAAATACAGCTCGGCATTGGCGACCGGGGACAGGGTTTCGTCCAGCTGAACCACGACCTCCTGCTGCGCGGCATAGTCCGTTAGTATCACCTGTCTTTCCCCTCGTCCCACGAGATGAAGGGAGGAGAGCAGGAGCTCGCCGCATCTTCTGAACTCCTCGGATCGCTCGGAGAGCGAGAGCTGCCTCTGCAATCCATCCACGTGACGCTGCCTGCTCTTGATCTCCCTGTTCAAGGCTTTCTTAACGGCCTTTAACTCCTCCTCCCTGCGAAGCGAGGCCAGGCTCTCAAACCCATCACGACCGCACCGCCTCAGCAGGTTCCCCTCCAGCGGCTGTGCACCCTTCAGCAAGACGGGGAAGACAGTCGAATAATCGCCGATCCTCTGCAATATAAGAGAGGATGCCGGGGCGCCGAACAATCCTGACATGGCGGCGTTCAGGGACTCCGCGCGAGCGAACGACGCGGTGTCAAGAATCGCGTCCGCCAGAGGCCTGCCTATATTCGAGATGTCCCATACCTCCGCGACATCTACGAGCGGCGAGCCTTCAGTCCATATCCGCCCTCTCAGCGGAGGAGGGGGCGTATACGCCACCCCGGGAAGGGTGACTCGGTACCTGTTGAGGTCGGCGTGAACATGCCTTGCCGCGTCCGACACTATTCCCTCCGCATCGAGAAGGACCAGGTTGCCGTTTCTGGACGTGCCCTCGAACACTACGGAGCCCGAACTCGTGAAACCAGCCCCTATGAGCCGTTCAAACTCCACCACCAGGATTCGGTCGGCGTTGAGCTGTTCGACGCGAGTCAACGAGGAGTTCAGCATATTCTTCTTAAGGGCCTCGCCGAACGATGATCTCGACCCTCTCATCATCTTCAGCGCATAGACCGCGTCATCCCCGATTATACCCATACCGCAGCGGTCTGGGCGCCAGGAGAAGAACAGCCACTCGTCGGCACCCATCTTGAAGGCAGCCCACACGTCGCCGTTCTCGATCCGCTGGACCCGTGCCGGCAGCAGGCGCCCACTCAGTTCGCGCGCGAAAACAGAAAAGAGCTCCGGTCCAAACGACACGCATATCTCCCCATCCATTTATTATCGATACCCACAGGCTAAAGAGTATACCACCCTCCATCAAGCATCCTCGCCTACAGTCTAATGACCTGATCGTCGTTGGCGGCTGAAAAGCGCCTCTGTCCTGGTCGGAGACGCCCTTTTCCCCTCAGGGTTGTGAATGCGGAAAACAACCAGTTGCACGCAGGCTTCCTCCTCAAATTTGCGCGGTGGTCGCGATCAACATCTTGACAAACCCTCCATCGCTTATTACAATACTCGTCGTTGGTCTGACCGGGGCTGTAGCGCAGTGGGAGCGCGCTTCCCTCGCACGGAAGAGGCCGGGGGTTCGAATCCCCCCAGCTCCACCAGGGTCTGCTCGGCGGGTGAACCGTTACAACATAGACTATCGGGGCGTAGCGCAGTCTGGTTAGCGCACCTGCTTTGGGAGCAGGGGGTCGAAGGTTCGAATCCTTTCGCCCCGACCAGCGGGACGGGTGCGGGAATAGCTCAGTTGGCTAGAGCGATGGCCTTCCAAGCCGTAGGTCGCGGGTTCGAATCCCGTTTCCCGCTCCAGATTACAGGCGCCTGTAGCTCAGTCGGACAGAGCAACGGCCTTCTAAGCCGTGGGTCGCGGGTTCGAATCCTGCCGGGCGCGCCAGTAGAAAACGTGGTGAGCGTAGTTCAATCGGTTAGAGCACTGGACTGTGGCTCCAGAAGTTGGGGGTTCGAGTCCCCTCGCTCACCCCAGTATTCAATGAGCGCCCGTAGCTCAGTGGATAGAGTCACAGACTTCGGATCTGTTGGTCGCGGGTTCGAATCCTGCCGGGCGCGCCAAAGGAATAACGTGGACTGTTAGCTCAGTCGGTAGAGCAGCTGACTCTTAATCAGCGGGTCGTGGGTTCGAGTCCCTCACAGTCCACCAATCTTTCCAACCACTTGCAAATACAGGTTTTCGCGGAATCAGGAGATACTTGTCTGGTACACATTTGGTACAAAGGGGTATCTCGACTGTCAACGAGCTTAGATACAAATCTTGGTTTTTCGAAACAGCCCCCTAGGCGGGGCTGTTTTTTAATACTTCGGCAATGATGGTACAATAGTCCTACTGCGTACAGAGGGTCTAAGAAGAAAGGGCGCGCAAGGAACCGCAGCGTGGAGATAGTGGAAATAAAGTGACATGGTCAACTCGGGCGCGGCCTCTTCATCCGCCTTGCGTCGAGCCTTGCGAGTATTACGGGTCTCAACGGGCTTCACAAAGAGGCCGCATAGTGGTATCATTCCTCATCGTTCGGCGCGAGAGTGGTGGAACGGCAGACACGCTGGACTTAGGATCCAGTGCTTTCGGGCGTGGGGGTTCGAGTCCCCCCTCTCGCACCAAGACCTTCAAACGGCTCCATGGCTCCGCCGCGGGCTTTGAAGGTTTATGCGGCGTTGCCCCCCTATCTGGCCGGTTTACTCGCCTCGCCTGTACCAGCTGACCGTTCCGGACTTTCGAGGCATCGGCGTCGGTATATAATCATCTGCCTTGTAGCCCATCGCGACAGAGTAAAGCGGCCGGTAGCCCTCGGGAATGCGCAGCGATGGCAGTTGTTTCTCGTCCTCGAAGAAAAACCTCGCGAGACCTATCCAGCAGGTACCGATATCCAGCGACTCCGCTGCCACGAGCATGTTCTGGATTGCCGCAGAACAGTCCACCAGTGCGGACAAGGGCGGCTCGTCCGGGTGAGTCCCCGACACCACGATTACGGTCGGGGCATTGTGAAACAGGTGGTATCCGTCCTTCCCCGCCAGATTCCTGACCCACTCGAGCGAGGAACGCCTCATCCTGTCTACTGCGAAGTCGCTCATACGGTCCAGCATCTCCTTGTCCTGGATGACGAGGAAGTGCCACGGCTGGCGGTTATGGCCGCTCGGCGCCCACAAACCGGCCTCGATAATGGAATTAAGCTCCCCCTCGGATATCTGCGAAGGCTTGAATCGCCTGACGCTACGTCTGTTTTTTATCGTATTCAGCGTCTGATTTATTGGAATTCCCCCCTAAAAAGAAATGTATTTCTGCGTGACCCTGTGATAGAATACCCCGAAATGCGAAAGAGGTCACGTCGCATTCTGTCTCAAACTCTCTGCGGATGTTTTTCCCTGCAGAAAGGAGTGTATCACAATGAGAATTCGAATCAACGTCGTATGTACTTTGCTTTTACTATCGCTTTTTTCACCCGGAATGCAGCGGGCAACCGCTGCTCCCTTTGCCAACAGCTCGGAGTACAGGTCTATGGAGGGTTATAGGACGGCAAAGGATCAGCAAAAAAGAGTCCAGGCTATCGAGAGTTACTTCAGACGAGTCTCCCCGAAGGTCACAGCTGCCAACGCCTCCCTGTACGCAGGATACATCGAAAGATACTCCCAGCAATACAAGGTGGATCCCTTTCTGGTCGCAGCAATCCTGGTCAAAGAGTCAACCGTAAAGGCTAACGCAATCAGCAAGGGCAATTACGGGCTGATGCAGATCAACTGGAAGGCGAACGGGCCCTGGATTAGACGAACGTTCTCCATCAGCGACAAAAACCAGGTGCTTTCCCCCGAAAACAACATACGCATAGGAACCTGCATAATCGCGTCGAAGATCCGCGACGCCAGGGGCGATGTCGACAAGGCGCTGGATAGATATCGAGGGCGTTCCCTGCTCTCCTACCGCAACGGCGTAATGAAACACTACCAGGCGATTTACAGCCTGTTCTCGCGTCGCTGAGCCGGTTTTCAAAACCTGGCGCATGTCGTTGATCATCGATGCAGTCGTCCTAGCGGCCGGCTACTCCAGCCGCATGGGTTTTTTCAAGCCCATCTCCCCCCTGAACGGCGTCTCGCCCCTGCGAAGGGTTGTGACCTCCCTTAAGGATGCCGGTACAAGGGAGGTAGTGGTGGTGACCGGTTACCGCGGGGACGAGACCGCCGAGCTCGCCGTGCGTCTCGGGGCTGTAGCGGTTGAAAACCCGCTGTTTCCGCAGGGCATGTTTTCCTCCGTGAGGACGGGCGTCTGTGCCCTGGCGCGAGGTTTCGACGCGTTTTTCCTGCTGCCGGTCGATATCCCGTCCGTACGGACAGACACCCTGCGAATCCTGGCTGCGAAAGCGTCCCGGCATGGGATTGTCCACCCGGTTTTCCTGGGAGAGCGCGGCCATCCTCCGTTGGTCGGCGCGTCCATCACCCCTCATATCCTTGCTTCGTCGGGGGAGGGCGGCCTTCGCGCGGTCTTCAACTCATGCGGGGCCGTTGCCGAGGACGTTCCGGTTACGGACGAGGGAATCCTCCTCGACATGGATACCCCGGAGGACTACGAGGTCTTGCGACGCCGATGCAAACGCCTGTGGCTTCCTTCGCGGCGGGAGGAGACCGCGCTGTGGCAGTCCGCCGGAACCCCTGCCCGCGTTCGGCGTCACTGCGAGATGGTTTCCTCGGTGAGTATGTCGCTCGGTTTGGCCTTGGCCGGTCGCGGGCTAAAAGTGAACGTGCCGCTGCTGCGCGGCGCCGCCCTGTTTCATGACGTGTGCAGGCACGAAAAGGATCACGCCGCAGCCGGTGCAACCTTCCTGGAGCACAACGGCTTTTCCCGGCTTGCCCGGATAGCCTCCGGACACAGGGACCTCCCGGCGAACGCCCCGATCGAGGCCAGGATAGTGCACCTCGCGGACAAGGTGGTGAAGGACACCAGCCTGGTCTCGTTGGAGGAGCGCATGGAAATGATGAGGTCGGTCTACGGAGAGGACCCGATTGCATGGAGGTCGATCCGGGAAAAATTCGCCCGTGCGAGGAGGACCTCGCGCATGATCGAGAGGGCGACGGGGCTCGATCTGCACAATTTGCTAAAATTTCGTGGAAAGGACATCTAGACACTTTACTTTGGTTGTTATAAAGTTGGAGAGTGGTCTCGTCCCGTCAAGGGGAAAAAATATAGCTGTCCAACTACGGAATAAAGGGGGAGAAAAATGAGTACAGTTCAATGGTACTTTCCGGATACAATTGATGAAGCCATCATGTATCTCGGAAGAGAGAAGGTAGTGCCCCACGGCGGCGGCACCAGTCTGCTCAAGAGCGGCATAGCCTCTCTCAACGGGCTGGTGGATCTGTCGAGGCTGGGTTTGGACTCATTGAAGATGGACAAGGGGATTCTGGAGACGGGCGCGAGCCTAACCTACGGCGAGATCGCGGACAGCCTTGCCAACCTCCATCCGGACTGTATTCTGGGGAAAGCCCTGGGTGCCGCCGCCTCCACCCCGATGAGAAACCGTATAACGGCCGGTGGGTCCGCTTCCGTGTTCCCTCTGTGGTCCGACCTGATAGGCCCCATGGCGGTTCTGAACGCGAGCATCTGCGTCGAGGGAAAGAACGCGGGTACCTACGACTTGAACTCCTGGCTGGCGGACAGGTCGCTCCAGCAGGGCAGCCTGATCATCTCCCTGTTCTACCCCGACCCTGTGGACTGGATCTCGTACTACCACCGGGAGACGAGGGTGGGCTTCGACTACCCCTCATTCACGGTGTCCATCCTGGCTCGGAAGAACGGAAGCCGTGTCGAAAAAGTCCGGGTGGCTGTGTCCGGTGGACTCGACAGGGTTCGTCGTCTAGGCGAGCTTGAGGAGAAGCTCTCGGGGGGCGATGTCTCCGCAGTCGACAAGATCGACGTCAAGAGGATGGCGACAATGGAGTTCGGCAGGAAGCCCTCCGGGTCGCCGGAGTACCTGTCGGAGATGGCCGCCCTGCAGGTCGAAAGAGGATTGAGGACTGTGCTGTTGGGAGAGGTGGTGTCCAGATGAAGGGGTCATTTGTGGTTAACGGACGCTCCGTCGAGTGGTCGTTCGAGCCGGACGCGACTTTGCTCGACGTGCTCAGGGACAACGGGCATCCGGAGGTTCACAGGGGGTGCGACGAGGGCTCGTGCGGCGCCTGTTCAGTGCTGCTTGACGGGAAGCTGGTCAATTCCTGCCAGGTGTTCGCAGCATCCTCGACAGGGAAGGATATTCTTACGATCGCCGGCATCGGCACGATTCACGAGCCTCACCCGCTGCAGACCGCTTTCGTGGAGACCGGGGCGATTCAGTGCGGGTTCTGCACCCCGGCCATGATACTGGCGGCTCTAGCCCTGCTGCGCAAGAATCCCAACCCGACTGACGAGGCCATTCGCTCGGCGCTCGACGGGAACTACTGCCGGTGCACGGGCTACGTAAAGATCATAGAGGCGGTTCGTCTCGCTTCGAGGAGGATGAGCGCGCATGACTGACCTCAACATAGTCGGAAAATCTCTAGAAAAGGTTGATTCACTCTCCCTCGCCTGCGGCACGGCCCGCTACGCTTCGGACTGCATGATTCACGACCCCCTGTTCCTGGCCTTCGCACTGTCCGACACCGCCCACGCGGAGCTCCATTCGGTCGACGACTCCAAGGCGCGAGAAGTCAAGGGTGTAGTGGACGTGTTCCATGCCTTCAACACCGACTCCGGCCTCTTCTCCACGGCCGGCCAGGGATTCCCCGAGCCCTCCCCCTACGACACCCGCCTGTTCAACAAGAGGGTGCGCTACGTAGGGGAGATCGTGGGCGCGGTGCTCGCCGAGAGCATTGAGGCGGCGCGCGAGGGCGCGGCGGCGATCAAGCTGAACTACTCGGAGCTGCCCCCCCTGTTCGACCCTGAGAAGTCGATGGACGCGGACTCCCCGAAACTGCACGGAGACAGCGACGCCTACGCTCCTCTTCCGGTGCCGTACCGCCCGGAGGAGAACGTCGCCGGCGAGGTGCTCTTCTCCTATGGAGACCTTGAGAAGGGGTTTGCCGCCGCTGATTTCGTAGTGGAGGAGAGCTACAGGACCCATCAAGCCTCGCACTGCGCCCTCGAGCCGCACAACGCCTCGGCCTACTTCGACGAGAGAGGGAGGCTCGTGCTGGTGGTGTCCACCCAGGTCCCCTTCCACTCGAGGCGCATTGTCAGCAGAGCGCTCGGAATCCCAGGACACATGATCCGGGTGATAAAGCCGAGGATAGGCGGCGGTTTCGGCGGCAAACAGGAGGTCCTGGTGGAGCTCTACGCGGCTCTTGCGGCATGGAAGCACAAGAGGAACGTCCGAGCTGAGATGACGCGCTCCCAGGTCTTCACCTCGGCCAGGACCCGCCACCCGATGCGAGTGCGCATAAAGACCGGGATCAAGCGCGACGGGGCGATCACCGCGATGGACATGAACGACGTCATGAACAGCGGGGCCTACGGTGCTCACGCCCTTACCGTCCTGTCGAACGCCGCCTCCAAGGTCCTGCCGCTCTTCAACAAGATCGAGAACCTGAACTTCACCGGCAGGTCAGTCTACACCAACCTCCCGGTCGGAGGGGCGTACAGAGGCTACGGGGCCACCCAGGGGTACTTCCCCTTCAACCAGCACATGGACGAGATCTCGCGAAGGCTGGGGGTGGACTTCCTCGAGTTCGTCAAGAAGCACCACATAAGGGTGGGCGAGACCTCCGCCGTCTTCGAGGCCATCGGCGAGGGCACGGAGGGCGTAAGCCAGACGATCAAATCGTGCAAGCTGGACGAGTGCATCGACAGAGGCGCGAAGGAGATACGCTGGCAAGAGTTGCGAGGCAAGAGGGTGACCAACGGGCCGATGGTCAAGGGTGTGGGCGCTGCGGTCGCCATGCAGGGCTCGGGTATCCCCCAGGTGGACATGGCCAGCGCTTCCATGAAGATGAACGACGACGGGTCGTTCAACCTGATGGTCGGGGCCACCGACATCGGCACCGGCTCCGACACGGTACTGTCGCAGATTGCTGCGGAGACGCTCAACGTCCCCCTTGAGAAGATCATACCCCTGTCGTCGGACACGGACCTCACCCCTTTCGACGTCGGTGCGTACGCGTCGTCCACCACCTACGTATCCGGCAGGGCAGTACTCCTCTGCGCGGAGAGGGTGCGCGACCAGATACTCTCGGTGGCCTCCGCGATGACCGGAACCCCGGTGGACCAGCTGTCTCTGGGCGAAAGCCGCGTCGTGAACAGGACCACCGGCGAGGAGGTCTCCTTCTCGCAGATAGCCTGCCACTCCCTGTACAGCAAGGACCAGTTCCAGATCCAGGCGTCCGCGTCCTTCACTGGGACCGAGTCGCCCCCGCCCTTCGCGGCTCAGTTCGCCGAGGTCGACGTGGACACGGAGACAGGCAGGGTGCGGGTGGTGAAGTTCGTGTCCGTCGTGGACTGCGGACAGGCGATCAACCCGAAGCTGGCCGAGGGCCAGGTCGACGGCGCGGTCCTGAACGGGATAAGTTTCGCGCTTTCCGAACAGTACCTGTACAACCAGAAGGGCGCCATGACGAACAGCTCCTTCTGGGACTACAAGATCTACGGCACGCTTGACATGCCCGAGATGGTGACAGTGGTGCTAGACTCCAACGAGCCCTCGGGCCCGTACGGGGCGAAGTCGGTGTCAGAGATCGGCATCAACTGCCCCGCGCCCGCTATTGCCAACGCCGTCTACGACGCGATAGGCGTCCGCATCTACGACCTTCCGCTTACGCCGGAGAAGGTGCTTAAGGCGATCAGGTCGCGAGCCTAGCGCATCGCCGACAGTTCGACGATGACCGCCGGGGACGCCTGTCCCCGGCGGTTTTGAAGATGAAGAAGAATAGGCTGGAGGTGTGACAATGAGCGACATCATGAGGATGATCCCCTTCGGGAACCTGATGAACTGGATGCTCTCCGAGCACGAGCGGGAGGGATCCATCCTGGGGATCAGGGAGGAGAAGTTTTACAGGAACAGGTCGGGCAAGAGCATCACGGTGTGCGGCGAGCAGATTGCCTCCCCGGTCGGACCCGCCGCAGGGCCGCATTCCCAGCTCGCGCAGAATATCGTAGCAGGATACCTTGCGGGCGCCCGTTTCATAGAGCTCAAGACCGTGCAGATAATGGACGGCGAGGAGATCCGCAAGGCCGTGGCGAAGCCCTGCATCAACGCCCGCGACGAGGGTTACAACGTGGAGTGGTCGACCGAGTTGACGGTGCAGGAGGCTTTCGGCGAGTACGTCAAGGCCTGGTTCGCCCTCCAGGTGCTGGCCAGGGAGCTCGGGATCAGCC
Organism: Synergistota bacterium; assembly: GCA_022704435.1. Taxonomy (GTDB): domain Bacteria; phylum Synergistota; class Synergistia; order Synergistales; family Aminobacteriaceae; genus JAAYLU01. Next base: position 15,880 of record JAKJGK010000021.1, read on the forward strand.
AAAAGCGGGACTTCGCATTCAACATGAGCGTCGGATACGATCTCAAGGGCATTCAGTCCCCGAAGATCGACTCCTTCATAGAAGGGTTGAAGGACGCGTCCGGCACCGAGATCTGGAAGGAGTGCAAGGGGTGGCTACTTGCCAACCTGGGCAAGTTCAAGCACCTGACCGCAGCGGATGTGGAGGCGATCGACAGCAGACTTTGCAGGTCGATCACCCTGTCGACCCTGCACGGCTGCCCTCCGGACGAGATCGAGCGCATCTCCCGCTACCTTCTCGACGAGAAGGGGCTCAACGTCTTCGTAAAGTGCAACCCGACATTGCTGGGCTACGAGACCGCCCGCTCGCTGCTCGACCGCATGGGCTACAACTACATGGACTTCACCGACCACCACTTCAAGCACGACCTCCAGTACAAGGACGGGGTCGAGATGCTCAAGCGCCTGAAAGAGTTCGCGAGTCAGCTCGGTCGAGAGTTCGGCGTCAAGCTTACCAACACATTTCCCCTCAACATAAAGAACGAGGAGCTCCCAGGAGAGGAGATGTACATGTCCGGGCGCTCGCTCTTCCCGCTCACCGTCACCCTGGCGAGCAGGCTAAGCCGCGAGTTCGGGGGTTCCTTGCAGATCTCGTACTCAGGGGGAGCGGACTTTTTCAACATCGAATCCTTGCTCAAGACCGGCATCCAGCCGGTAAGCATGGCCACTACCGTCCTCAAGCCGGGTGGATACGAGCGAATGAAGCAGATAGCAGACAGGGTGGAGCCGCTGCTTGACGGACCGTTCAACGGGGTCGACGTGGACGCTCTCGACTCCCTTGCGAAAAGCGCGCTTGAAAACCCGTTCCACAAGAAGGAGGCGCGTCCGGTGGGCTCCAGGAAGACGGACTCGATCCTGCCCCTTTTCGACTGCGCCAAGGCCCCCTGCCAGGACGGGGGCTGCCCGATCAACCAGCAGATCCCCGTGTATCTCAGGCTCGTCGACGAGGGCAAGTACGCCGAGGCGTTCAAGACCATAGCCATCGACAACAGCTCCCCGGCTGTCACCGGGACCATCTGCGACCACCAGTGCCAGCACGTCTGCACCAGGCTGGACTACGAGCACCCGCTGCAGATCCGCGAGATGAAGAAGATCGCGGTCTTGAACGCGCAGGATGGCTACGTCTCGCGCATTCGGCCTACCGGGCTGAAGACCAGTAAGAAGGTTGCCGTCGTCGGTGCGGGACCCGCGGGGGTGGGGACCGCGCTCTTCCTCAGGCGAAACGGCATGGAGGCCAGGGTATTCGAACGACGCGCCGAGCCCTACGGGATCGTCAGGTACGCGATACCGGACTTCCGCATCGGCGCGGACATGATTGCCCGCGACGTGGAGATGGCCAGGAGGCACGGAGTGGAGTTCGAGTTCGGCTCGAACCAGTCGAATTTGGACGAGCTCAGGAGTAAATACGACTACGTGGTCTTGGCCACGGGCGCGTGGAAGGCCGGCGCCTGCCCCGTGAAAGAGGGCGCCGACAGGGTCCGGGACGCACTCGACTTCCTGCAGGAGTACAAGGAGAAGGGCGGGAGGCTGGAGCTCGGCAAGACCGTGGCGATCATAGGCGGCGGCGATGTCGCAATGGACTGTGCTCGAGCCGCCAAGCGGACGCCCGGTGTCCAGCGTTCGGTGGTCGTCTACAGGCGCACGAAGGCATACATGCCCGCCGAGCCCGAGGAGCTGAGGCTGGCCCTGCAGGACGGCGTGGAGCTGATGGAGCTTCTTTCGCCGGTGAGCTACGACGGCGGCAGACTCCTCTGCGAGAGGATGCGCCTAGGAGAGAAGGACGCCTCCGGCCGCAGGGGAGTCGCGGGCACGGGAGAGACGATGACGGTCGATGCCGACTTCGTGATCTGCGCCACTGGTGCGGGAGTGGACACGGACCTGTTCAAAGCCGCCGGCATCGCGCTCGACGCGAAGGGGCGGCCGGTTCTGAACGACGCGAACGAGACCTCCATTGCGAACGTCTACGTGGCGGGGGACTGCAAGGCGGGACCGTCGACGGTGGTCAAGGGGATAGCGGATGCCAAGGCGGTGGCCAGGAGCATCCTTGCGAAGGAGGGGATCTCACCCGACTTCGCGGTGACCGAGCTGCTGCACGATCTGCCCTCGATATACAAGAAAAAGGGAGTTCTGAAGGAGTCCACGATGGAGCACACGGACGGCTCGCGCTGTCTCGATTGCGGCGTCGTCTGCGAGTTGTGCTGCGACGTCTGTCCGAACAGGGCCAACGCGCTCGTAGTCGTCGACGGCAGACACCAGATACTCCACCTCGACGGCATGTGCAACGAGTGCGGCAACTGCGGAATCTTCTGCCCGCACACAGGGGACCCGTACAGAGACAAGGTCACCCTCTTCTGGACCGAGGAAGACTTCAACGACAGCAAGAACACCGGATTCTATCGGGTCGATGGAGATCTCTACAGGGTGCGCAAGGAGGACGGAACGGTCGTATCCTGGCGTCGGGGCGAGGCCGGAGTGTCGCCTGAGATGGCCGCCATGCTGGACGCGGTGCTCGAACGCTACCCCTACTACGTGATGAATCTATAGGAGGTGTTCGTTATGCTATTGATAGGCAACGGAAAGGTCGTAACCCGCGACGAGAACAACAGCGTGATAGAGAACGGCGCCGTCCTGGTGGACGGAGCTCGTATAAAGGCGGTGGGCGGGACGGAAGAGCTCAGGAAGGCGAACCCCGGAGCGGAGTTCAAGGACGCGAAGGGACGCCTGGTGATGCCGGGTCTCATAAACGTGCATATGCACTACTACAGCACCTTCGCTAGGGGGATCGCGCTCGACAGCCCCCCCGCGAAGAGCTTCGCGGACGTTCTCGAGGGGCTCTGGTGGAGGCTGGACAAGTGCCTGACTCTCGAGGACGTCTACTACAGCGTCATGGGGCCGGGAATCGACCAGATCAAGTGCGGCGTCACATCGGTGATTGACCACCACGCAAGCCCCCACGCGGTGCGCGGCAGCCTGGCCAGAATAGCCGAGGCCTCCGCCGAGCTCGGACTCAGGAGCAACCTGTGCTACGAGGTGTCCGACCGCGACGGGGAGCAGAGCAGAGTCGACGGCATAATGGAGAACGTTGAGTTTATCAAGTCCTGCGCGACTAGGAAGGACGACATGCTGGGCGGGCTGTTCGGATTCCACGCATCGATGACCGTCTCCGACAAGACCGTCGCGGAGAGCGTCAAGCTGATGGAGGGCCTTGACTCCGGCTATCACGTTCACGTCGCGGAGGGAATAGAGGACTTGGAGGACAGCAGGGCCAAGTACGGTCTCGGCGTGGTGGAGCGCTGGCACAAGCACGGCATCCTGGGCCCGAAGAGCATCGTCGTTCACTGCATTCACATATCGGAATCCGAGATGGACCTGCTGAAGGAATCCGGCGTCGCTGTGGCGCACAACCCGGAGTCCAACATGGGCAACGCGGTCGGGTTGTCGCCGGTCCTCAAGATGATGGAGAAGGGGATACTCGTCGGCCTCGGGACCGACGGCTACACGGCCGACATGTTCGAATCGTACAAGGTGGCCAACTGTCTGCACAAGCACGGGGCGAAGCTTCCGAGCGCCGCCTGGGCCGAGCCGCCCAGGATGCTGTTCGAAAACAACAGGACGATAATGAACCGGCACATCGGAGGCGAGGTCGGAACGCTGAAGCCCGGAGCCTACGCGGATATCGTGATAGTCGACTACAATCCTCCCACGCCGCTTCACGGCGGAAACGTGAACGGCCACCTCCTGTTCGGCGTCGGAGGCAGGCACGTGGACACTACAATCGTCAACGGAAAGGTGCTTATGGACGAGAGGAAGCTTCTCCACCTCGACGAGGAGAAGATAATGGCGGAGAGCCGGGCGCTTGCCCAGAAGCTCTGGCAGAGGATCTAGCCGACGATGTCGCTGCGGGGCAGACACACTGGCCATGCCCGTGCTTCCACCCCGCAGCGACACGGCTTGCACTGACTATTCCATGGTTTTGAGGAGGCAGCATGCCAATGACTGAAAGGCTGAACGTGGTCGGCACATGTGTGCCGAGGCACGACGCCCTTGCAAAAGTGACCGGCAGCGCCCGCTACCTGGCCGATCTCCCCTGCGCGGACGCATGGGTGGGAGGGGCGCTCTGGAGCGAAGTCCCTCGCGCCCGGTTAAGAGGCATCGCCCTCGGCGAAGGATTCGACTGGTCCAGGGTGACGGTCGTGACCGCGAGCGACCTGCCCGGCCCAAACGAAGTGCACATGGTCAAGGACGATTATCCCATCCTGGCTGACAGGGAGGTGTCCTACGTCGGACAGGCCCTCGCTCTCGTGGCCGCGCCCGACGAGACTACCCTCAAGGAGGCGCTGGCCTGCCTTGGGCCGAATCTCGAGGAGCTCCCCCCCGTGCTCACGGTGGAGGCGTCCCTTGCCGGTGAGGCCATTATCTGGGGGGAGGACAACGTCCAGGCGAAGTACGTGGTGGAGCACGGCGACGTAGAGGCCGCATTCTCCAGGTCGGATCTGGTGATCGAGGAGACCTACCGCACGCACCACCAGGAGCACCTGTACCTTGAGACGAACGGAATGCTGGCCAGACCCGGCGCTGACGGGGGAGTGACAGTCGACGGCTCCCTGCAGTGCCCCTACTACGTGGCGCGCGCACTCGCGCATGCTCTCGCACTGCCGCTCGACAAGGTGGTATTGAGGCAGACCGAGACCGGAGGCGCCTTCGGAGGCAAGGAGGACTACCCATCGGTGATAGCTGTCCAGGCCGCCCTCCTGGCGATGAAGGCCGGCAGACCCGTCCGGATGATACTTGAACGGAGCGAGGACATCGATGTCACCACCAAGCGCCACCCGTCCATAATCCGGCACCGCACGGGAGTGACCCGCGACGGTGTGATCCTCGCGGCCGATATAGACATTCTGTTCGACGGCGGCGCCTTCTCGACAATGAGCCCAGTGGTTCTGTCGCGGGGCGTCCTGCACGCCTGGAGCGCCTACAGGCTGCCGAACGCGCGGATTGTAGGAAGGGCGCTTGCCACCAACACCGCCCCCAACGGAGCGTTCAGGGGCTTCGGCGCTCCGCAGACCATCTTCGCCATGGAGCGGCAGATGGACCTGGTGGCGCGAAGGCTCGGAATGTCGCCACTGGAGGTAAGGAGAAAGAACCTGCTCAAGGCGGGCGACACTCTCCCTTGCGGACAGGTGTTGAGGTCCGCTCACGCCGAGCTGGTGCTCGACAGGGCCCTGGCCCTGTCCGGCTACGGGCGAAAGCACGGAGGACACGAGAGCGACGACCGGGTCCTGCGCGGGACCGGGCTGTCGGTCTTCCTCCACGGCGGCGGCTTCACTGGCGCTGGAGAGGAGAAGATCGCGGGCAGCGCGGCGGTCGAGGCCATGGACGACGGCACGGTCGACGTCCTGGTCAGCAGCACGGAGATGGGGCAGGGGGCTGCCACCGTGCTGCCGCAGATAGCCGCCGAGGTGCTCGCCCTTCCGTGCGACAGGGTGCGCCACCCCAACCCGGACACGTCGCGTGTCCCCGACAGCGGACCGACCGTGGCCTCGAGGACCACGATGATGGTCGGCAGGATACTGCTCGACGCCGCTGCCGACATGCGCAAGAAGCTGACCGAGTTCGCGGCCGCGAGATCGGGGGCCGACTCTAATTCAATCGAATGGCGCGACGGGCGCCTGTCCTCCGACGGAAAGGATCTGGGCGCTTTCGAGGATCTTGCGAAGCTGTATAAAAAGCAGTATGGCAAGCCGCTCAGGGGAGAGGCGCAGTACGACCCTCCGTTGGACTGCCAGTGGAGCGAGGAGGAGTACAGGGGGGATGCCTACAAGGACTACGCCTGGGCCTGCGATGTGGTCGAGGTCGAGATCGACGCCGACACCCTCGAACTGCGCATTCCGCGTACGACTTCCGTAGTCGAGATAGGCAGGGCGATTCACCCGGTGCTTGCCGAGGGACAGGTGGCCGGAGGGACCCTGCAGGCCCTCGGATGGGGAGCCATGGAGGACGTGAAGATGGAGAAAGGACGCTATCGCAACAACAGCGTGTCGACCTACATCATCCCCACCGCCGTGGACGCCCCGGACTTCAGGATAGAGATAGCCGAGGCCCCCTCGCCTTACGGCCCTTGGGGCGCCAAGGGGCTCGGGGAGCTTCCCATGGACGGAGGCGCGCCCGCCCTGGCGGCTGCCGTGGAGGACGCTCTGGGCGTGTTCGCAACCGAACTTCCGCTTACCAGCGACAGACTTCACGCCCTGTTGCAGCGGGATGACCGGGGAGGGGACAGACGATGAAATTCGAGTTCACTGTGAATGGCCTTGTCCGAAAGGTGGACGCCCCCCCGATGAGACGTCTGCTTGACATCCTGCGGCAAGACCTGGGCCTGATGGGCGCCAAGGAGGGTTGCGGAGAGGGGGAGTGCGGCGCATGCGCCGTGCTGCTCGACGGGAAGCTCGTGAACTCCTGCATGGTGCCCGCCCTGCAGCTCCCCGGCCGCAGAGTCGAGACAATAGAGGCGCTTGCGCCTGAAGGCAGGCCCGACGCACTGCAGCAGGCCTTCCTCGACGCGGGCGCGGTACAGTGCGGCTTCTGCACTCCGGGGATGGTCATGGCGGCCAGGGCGTTGCTCGCTCGGAACCCTGCGCCTTCCAGGGATGAGATTAGGGTCGGGATCGCGGGGAACCTCTGCCGCTGCACCGGCTACGAGTCCATAGTGGACGCGGTGGAGAGGGCCGCGTCCGCGGAGTACTCCCCGAGGCTCGATGGCTCGTCGACAGGTCGAGCGGAGGTATCCCTGGACGAGGAGGAGAAGGGCAGAGTATTCTCGCCCTGTACTCTGGAGGAGGCCCTCGACGTTATGGCGGAGCTCCCGGGCGAGGTGGTCCCCGTGGCGGGAGGCACAGATCTGCTGGTCGACGTGGAGAAGAAGGGCCGGCAACTGCCCCGCTCAATCCTGGACCTCGGCGGCGTAGATGATCTAAAGCGCATCACGGTGACCGGCGACTGGCTCGAAATCGGCGCAGGGGCCACCTTCGCGGAGATAGCTACGAACCCGGACGTTCGGGCGGTCGCGCCCATGCTGGCCGACTGCGCGTCCCAGGTAGGGGCGGTCGCTATCCAGAACCGCGCCACTATTGGCGGG
>JAKJGK010000133.1 GCA_022704435.1 Synergistota bacterium
TCCGGGCGTTCGTTAAAAAGAGGCCGATCTCGGACGAGGCGATATGGGGGAGCGCGCTTGTCGCCTGCTTTCTGTTCAACGCGCTGTGGACGCGTCCCTTTCACAGAATAGAGAACGCGGTCTGGCTTGCGCTGGCGTTCGCGGTGACGAACAGGGAGATTATGGGGGGCGGGATGAGATCCCTCGTATCCCCCCGCGCGCGTGGCTTCTGGTATAGGGCGCTGGGCGCTGGAATCGCCTCGCTGTCATTTGTCGGCATTTTATACTTCGGCAACGGGATGTACGGCGACGCCATGCTACGCGCCGCAGACATGGAGGGGGAGCCGTTCGCCAGAAACGAGCTTTTGAAAAAGGCATACTCAAGTCCAATGGTGCGCGATGTGGCGGAGAGACAGCTATGCTATTTCTCGGTCGCGTTGGGAGAGGTTGCGGAAAAGCCCGAGATGATAATCGACGGACTGAACGCCCTTATCCGCTACGTGGAGAAGGAGCCGAACACGGAGGACATCTTCTTTCTCATTAATTGGTCAGAGCGGCTGCAGGACCAGGGGCTGATGGACTATATGTCGAAGTTCCTGGTAAAGCAGCCGGAGCCGCCCGCAAGTGGCGCGTCGGGCGACGGGGAGTGAGCACTGGCTTTCGCAGTGCGTACAGGGGAGATTAGATCCCTCGGCGATGAGGCTGCCTCGGGATAAGCAGGCGACCGGCGAAGCGAAGCGAGCCTTCCGGCAGTTGCGTGCCGGAGGCTTCGCGCTTTCGATCGCTTATCCCGACGACTGCCCCTATTGTCATTCCGACGACTGTTCCTTTTGTCATCCCGACGACCGCAAGGGAGGAGGGATCCTGCAGTGTGCCGCATCCAAAGCGAGGTTCCTCGTCGCAAGCTCCTCGGGACGACGAGGGCAGGCGCCGCTCGGTACGACCAGGACGCCCCCGCACGGGACTGACCCCCCTGCAAAAACTACAAAAACGTCCCTCTGACCAGCAACGACGGGATGTACACCAGGCCGCTCAGGACGTGGGCCCAGAGGCAGACGGAGAGCGTCGCGTTTCTCCAGGTCCTCGGGCCCTTTTCCATCAGGCGCGCGCCGTAGCGGGCGCAGCTCTCCATGAACAGTATGTACGAGCAGACTACCGCCTGCCAGAAGAAGTTGCCGTGGGTTAGCCTGGGGCCGGTCTCTGCCAGCAGGGCGAAGATCAGCAGCGAGGCGGCGTACAGCGCCCAGGCGTAGCGCAGCCGCCCCTGGCTGGCCTCGCTCGGGTGGAGGATCACCAGGGCTGCGGGGAAGATCAGGGAGATCGCCAGCGACAGGGGTATGTCGGGCGAGAACTGGCGCCAGACCAGCAGGGGGCGGAGCGCCACGCCGGACTGCCCGACGTGGCCGGGGTAGGTGGTGCCGAAGGAGAGGGCGTAGATGAGGGCGTACATCCCTATGATCAGCAGCCCCGCAGCCGCGACGGGGATCATGTTCTCGACGAAGCGCCTCGCGCCCCCCTCCCTCGCCGCGGCCCTCAGCATGAAGAGCGGGTAGACCGCGACGAACGCGAACACGAAGCTTGGCTTGACCAGGACGTTGAGCACGACCAGCAGCAGTATGGCCCTCAGCCCCGCCCTGTCCGACGGGTCCTGAAGCTGCCGCCAGGACCGGTGGAAGAGCATCAGCGCGAAGGGCATCAGGAAGATGGTGGTCGAATTGTGCCAGACGTTCGGGGGAATCTGCCCGAGGTAGAAGTACCCCCCCGCCCGGAACAGGCGCATCGGAACGCTCTCCGCCAGCAGCAGGGCGACCGCGAATACAAGGGAGAGGCGCTCCGGCGAGAGCCACGACCGGCGCGGGCCGCCCGCCTCGGCCAGCGACTCGGCCAGTATGCGGCGCGTGACCGCGAACTTGGCCGCCACCGCCGCCCCCATCAGCAGGGACGTGGAGAAGCACAGCCATCGCCACGACCACGTCCTGCCGAGCGCAAGGGCGTAGACCGCGAGGTAGTACAGGAAGTTGGCGGGCATGGGCACCCTGCCGGCGACCGCGTCCCGGACGTAGTAGGCGTGGGGGCGGATGTCGGTGGTGACGTCGTTCAGCCACAGAGCTACGAAGTAGATCGCGGAGGCGACCATCACGACGGCCTCCGGGGCCAGGTCGCGCAGTCGGCCCCCGTGGCGGATGCCGCGGACGGCCTCGGCGGCGCGCTCCCGCTTCATATGGTGAACACCGCGATCCCGGCCATCACCAGCAGCAGCCCGGCGATCCTCCTCGGGCCGAGCCTGTCGCCGAAGAACAGCCGCCCCAGGCAGGGGACGAATACGAACCCGGCGGACTCCAGCACCGGCCCGGTCTTCAGCGGCACCCCCCTGTAGGCGACGGAGCTCGTCGCCATCGCGGCCAGCATGAGCGCGTACCCGCCGACCACCCACGGGCTTATCATCCGCCGCCGCGCCCCGAGGTCCCCGCGCCCGTCGCGATCGGCGCGGGCCGCCTCCATCGCCCCCCTCTTGAGCAGGGCCTGGCCGAACGACGCGACCAGCACCCCGGCGAGGAACAGAGCCGCGTACCTATTCATCCCCGCCCGCCAGCAGCATTCCGCACAGAATTATCCCCGCCCCGGCGACGTTGTTCGCGGTCACCCGCTCGCCGAAGAACAGGGCCGCCCACAGGAAGGCCCACAGGAAGACGACGCCGCGCCAGGCGTAGGCCGAGGTCAGGCTGCGCCGTCGAAGCACCCTCTGCCAGACGGCCGCGAAGGCGCCGAGGCAGGCGAGCGCCCCCGCGAAGCGCAGGGCGAACCCGCCGGACGCGGGGGGCAGCGCCGACGCGGACTTCAGCAGCAGGGCCGACAGCGAGTAGGCGAAGTACCCCCCCTGCAGCAGGAGGAAGTCCGGCGCGCCCCCGGTCACAGGTTAATCCTCCTGGAGACGACGTACAGCGGGCGCTTCTTGGTCTCGTCGAACACCTTGCCCAGGTAGATGCCGATTATCCCCAGGTTCGCCACGATCAGCCCCCCGAGGAACCACATGGAGACCATTATGCTGGTCCACCCCTCGACGGGGATGTCCAGCACCACCTTGCGGAAGCCGAGCCACACCGCGTACAGCAGGGAGAAGAGCGCCATCGCGAAGCCGGCCTTGACCGACAGGCGCAGCGGCTTGTCGGAGTAGGCTATTATCGTGTTCACCGCGAGGGCTACCAGCTTGCGCAGGGTGTAGGAGCTTCTGCCCTCGGCCCTGGCCCCGTGCTCCACGTCCACGAAGCCGGCCTCGAAGCCGAGCCACTCCAGGTGGCCGCCGAAGAAGCGCAGCCTCTCCCCCATCGACGTGTAGGCGTCTATCACCTTGCGCGACAGTATGCGGAAGTTCGCCACCCGCGGGTCGTACCTCATCCCGGACAGCCAGCCGAACACCTTCGCGAAGGCCACGGACGCGCACCTCTTCCACAGGGGGTCCTTCCTGCGCCCGCGCCGCGCGCACACCACGTCGAACCCCTCCATCGCCTTGTCGTACAGGCGCGGGATCTCCTCCGGCCTGTCCTGCATGTCGCAGTCCATCACCACGGCCCAGTCGCCGCGGCAGGCGTCCAGCCCCGCGCTGATGGCGTAGTGCTGGCCGAAGTTGCGGCTGAACTGCACGGCCTTCACCCGGCTGTCGCGGGCCGCCAGTGCGGCAATCGCGTCCCAGGTGCCGTCCCCGCCGCAGTCCTCGACGAAGACGAACTCGAGCTCGTGGCCGGGCAGTCGCGGGGCCAGGGAGCACAGGGCCTCGTGCAGCGGGACTACCGTCCCCTCGGACCTGTAGAACGGGACGACGAAGGAGATCACGGCGTCACCCGCGCAGGTGGTAGACGTCGACGGCCCCGCGCAGCGCGAAGCCGAGCGACGAGTAGAGGTTGATCACCGCGAGATTCGACGCGGAGACGGAGCTGTCTATCTCGTCGCGCCCCTGGTCGAACATCATGCGGCAGCCGGCGGTCCAGAACCCCCTGCCCAGCCCCCTGCCGCGGAAGGCCGGGGCGAGGGCGTGCAGCACCGCGGTCCCACCGGAGTACCCCCAGAAGCCGGCCGGCTCCCTCCCCTCCCAGGTCAGAGCGCGGAGCCGCCCCTCCCGGTGCAGATCGCGAAGCCACAGGGAGTATCGCAGGTCGGCCGCCCCGGCCGGGACCAGCGGGTCCTTGTGGAAGCGGTCGTGGGTGAAGGAGCCGGGGATCATGGCTAGCAGGTCGTCCAGGCTGTACTCGTCCGTTACGGAGCAGCGCGGGTCGTCGTGCGGCCTGAAGCGGCCGACGGCGCAGGCGGGGCGCAGCAGGGTGTCGCAGTAGCGGAAGCCCAGGGCCTCGGCCCTCCCCTTGGGGGAGTCGGACGGCAGCTTGAGGGTGACGAAGCCCCTCGCGCCGCGCAGCCAGTCCTCCGCCTCGGGGGTCAGCTCGGTCAGCTCCCAGCAGGGTGCGCCGAGCGCCCTCGCGTCCCAGGGGGCCTCTCTCGCGAACGGCGGAAGTGTCACGCCCGCGCCTCCTGGCCGCCCAGGCACAGGCGGATCTCCGACACGACCTCCTCGACGTCCACCCCGACGAACAGGGGCAGGCGCAGCAGGCGGGCGGAGAGGTCGGCGGTCGCGGAGAGCGGCGGCCGGCTCGCCGACGCGCGGGCCAGCCCGGCGGCGGCGGTGTCCAGCGGCACGTAGTGGAATACCGACAGTATCCCGCGGCTCTTGAGGCGGCTCATCAGGGAGTCCCTCTCCTCGGGCGAGTTCAGCAGGATGAAGTATATGTGCGCGTTGTGGCGGCAGTCGGCCGGGACGGCGGGGCGGCGCAGCAGGCCCTCCCGCTCGAGCGGGGCCAGCGCCTCGTGGTAGCCCTCCCACGCCTCCAGGCGGCGGGCGGTAATCCCCTCGGCCTCCTCCAGCTGCGCCCACAGGAAGGCGGCGGTGATCTCGTTCACGAGGAAGGAGGAGCCCACGTCCACCCAAGTGTACTTGTCCACCTCGCCCCGGAAGAACCTGCTCCGGTCGGTCCCCTTCTCCATGACTATCTCGGCGCGGGCCGCGAAGGACGGGTCGTTGACCAGCAGAGCGCCCCCCTCGCCGCAGTGGATGTTCTTGGTCTCGTGGAAGCTGAGCGCCCCCATCTGACCGAGGCCGCCGAGGGGCCGCCCCCTGTAGCTCGACATCAGGCACTGGGCCGCGTCCTCCAGCACCAGCAGGCCGCGCCTCCCCGCGATGTCGAGGATCGCGTCCATCTCGCAGGCCACCCCGGCGTAGTGCACCGGGACTATCGCCCTGGTGCGCGGGGTTATGGCGGCCTCGATCAGGGTCTCGTCGATGTTCATGGTGTCC
>JAKJGK010000022.1 GCA_022704435.1 Synergistota bacterium
CGCTCCCTCCGCCGCTCGCCCGGCTCCTCTTCGGTCGAGGTTCTTCCCCCTCACCTCTCCCCAGCCAGATTCAGCAGGCCGTTGACATCACTCTCCGCCAGGACGTACAGGATTCCGATGCCGTTGCGCTCGAGCTCCATCGTCAGCGCCCCGTCGTCGAGCATTCGGAGGATGTAGTTCGAGCGCGAGCCGTCGGCCATGTCCACGCCTTCGTGGCAGACGACCCCGGGCTTGACCGTCTCGCGGGACTCGGTCGCCTTCTCGATCGCTGCGAGGAACTTGTCCACGTCCGCGACGACGTAGGTGACGCCGTTGCCGGTGACCGCCGATGTGAAGGTGAAGAGCAGGTACTCTCGGTCCCCTCTGTCCGAGTGGACGATGCTCATGCTTCCGTCGCAGGGGGCGAGCCCTCCCGTGATTGCAGCGACGATCGGGTTGTGCTGGACTTTCTTCAGGTAGCTCCAGGCGGCCGGGGTGTTCATGTTGATCACCGCGTACCCCTCGCTGACGCGGCGGTTGACGTCCGCCAGGGTGCTCGTGCTCCAGACGGCCACGAGGGCGCACGCGATCAGCAGAAGCTTCGCCCAGCCCTCGAAGCGGAATCCCTTCCCTTCGTGCTCCTGATCGTTTGTCCGCGGCATTTTCATCTTCGCATTCCTCCTCGGTTTTTGAGAGAGACCCTCTGTTCAGAGGATAGCAGAGGCAAGCGACAGGTTACGTCGTGTCGAAGGCGGTTTTTCGCTTGGCTCGATTTTCCGTGGGCTGCTCGGCGGGGGGTACGGCGTCCGGCGACTCCCCCTCCTGCAGTGCCGTCCGCAGGCGATCCATGGCCTCCACCAGACGGGCGCGGAGCTCCGGCGGCTCAAGGGGCAGCGCGTAGGGGGCGCTGGCGAGCATCCAGCGGACGACCTCCCCCAAGTCGGGCACGGAAGCCCGGAGGACGATCGAGCCGTCCTCGCGCTCCTCCGTTCGCTGAGACGGGTGCCAGACTGTCTCCGCCACGACACGCGAGAGGGGGGGCATCACCCTGATCACGACCTCCTGGCACGCCCTCCCGGCGCAGGCGTACCACGCCGACGATGCGTAGGAGCGCAGATCCTCCCCCTCGGGCGGGTCGATCCGGGGGATGTCGGGCACGCGGCGGACGGAGCTGATTCGGGAGATGCGGTAGGTCCCCGTGTCGGGGTATTTGGCGTTGCCGGCCCAGAGGTACCAGGCGTGGGCCTGGAAGAAGACCCCCCAGGGGTAGACGACGTGGGAGCGGGGGGCGCGGTCTCCGTAGGGCGACGTGTACGCGATCTCCAGGGTGCGCGCCGAGCGGCACGCGTCGAGGACGGCCTCGAAGACCTCGGGATCGACGGTCGACACCGGAAGCGCTACCACGGCCGAGCCGCCGAGCTCGTCCCCCTGGCGCGCCAGGTCCTCGGGGAGGAGCGCCTTCAGCTTGCTCCACAGCTCCGACACCTCCTCCCGAAGGTGCGGAAGGAAGTGCTCGGCCATGCGAAGGCCGGCGGAGAGGGCCAGCACCTCCCTCTCCCCCATCGTGAAGTTCAGGATGAAGGTCCCCCTGCTGCACAGGCTGTAGAGGCGGGTCTCCCTGGAGTAGGAGATCTCGACCCCGTACTCGTCGCGCAGGAACTCGGCGTCGCGCTCGAACGTCCGCCCCGAGGCGTAGCCGACCCCCTCGAGGATGTCCTCGCGGGAGAGGCGGGGGTAGCGGTGGAAGAGCATCATCAGGCGATTCAGGCGCGAGAGGCGGATGGAGCTGATATCGCGCGGCATTGGACGACCTCCTTGCGTGCAGCGGTTTCGACAGTGATACAACAGACTGGGGCGGCGGTGCAAAGTCCAAAAACGTCCGCGCCCCTACTGGACGTCGCCCCGTCAAATCATCCAGGCCGGAACGTACCAGTTCTTTGAATCGACCGGCAGCAGATCGTTGGCCATGCAGACCACGGCCCCGCTTCCAATCGCGACCCTCGTTCCGGCGGGTTCCCCCGACCTTTCCGGGTCGCTCAGGGGCTCCAGCACCCGGAAGTGCTTCACGGCGTCCTTCCCCGGGGACGCCGACTTCTTGATCTCCACAGGAGACAGAGTACCGTTTTCATACAGCAGCAGATCGATCTCCCGCTTTTCCTTGTCGCGGTAGTAGTAAAGAGGAGGCTCTCTTCCGGCGTTCAGATAGCTCTTGTACACTTCGGAGAAGACGTAGCTCTCGAAAAAGGCGCCGGACATGGCGCCTCTCTCCAGTGCCTCGGGGTTGCCCCACTTCAGCAGATAGGCGCAGAGCCCCGTATCCAGAAAGTGAAGCGCGGGCATTTTGGTCACGCGCTTTAATATGTTGCTGGAGTAGGGCTGCACGAGGGCCACGATGTCCGACGAGGCGAGCACCGAGAGCCATTTCTTCGCGGTCGGGGCGGAAACGCCGCACTCGCGCGCCAGTTCCTCGTAGACTATCGGCCTGGCTGTCCTGGCTGCGACTACTGTCATGAAGTTATAGAAGGCCATCTCGTCCGCCACCTGCGTCAGGTCCCTTATATCGCGCTTGAGATACGTATCGATGTAAGAGCGGTAATAGGTCTCCCAATCCACCCGCTCATCCGCATGCAGCCTCGGCATGGAGCCCTTGAAGATGCGCTCGTACAGTGCGTTCAACTCGAACTTTTCCACTTCTGCGGCGCGCTCCATGAGGGCTTTCGGATCCGTCGAGAAGGGCTTGGAGGGTATTCCCCGAATCTCGCTGGTTGAAAGCCCCGAAAGCCTGATGATACCGACGCGACCTGCCAAAGTCTCTCCGACGTTCTTCATCATGAGGAAGGATTGAGAGCCGGCGAGCCAGAAGTCGCCGTTCCGTCCGGAACGGTCCACAGCCATCTTGACATAGGGCAGCAGCTCCGGGGCGTACTGAATCTCGTCGATCAGCACCGGTGGCGTGAATCGCTGCATAAAAAGCGCCGGGTCGCTTTTGGCGAGATACCTGACGTCGGGGTCGTCCAGCGTCACAATCCTGCGTTCAGGCCCGGCGAGACGTTCGAGAAGCGTCGACTTGCCGACCTGGCGCGGCCCGGTCACAAGCATCACCGGGAATGTAGCCGCCGTCCTCCTGACGGTATCCTCGACCGCTCTTTTGATATACACTGATTTCACCTCGTCTCAAGCGGTGGAGCCAAGTATTCGACTAAACTAAAGCAGGTTTTTATTATAGTCAAGCAACCCTGAAAGCGCAAGATATTGCTGGTGACCGAGGGGCAATTTGCACGCTAAAAGGGATTTGACAAGCCACCGGTGCGGGTTGAGATCATCAACGCGGTTTCCCGCCAGTACATTATCGAACGATGGCGGCCCTAGTCGTAAAGCTGGTACAATGAGGGCGCGAGTTTTTAACGAGCCCCGCCGGTCGCATTTCTAGGGAGCAACACTATGGAAGCGTTGCCCGACCGACAATGCCTGGACTCATACAAAGGAGGCGCAATGAAACCTCTTCTTTTCGACATTCTCCGCGACAAAAAGCTCTACCTTCTGGACATGGACGGCACCCTGTACCTGGGCGACCGTCTGTTCCCCGCCACGCCGCCCTTTCTCGACGCGCTGCGCGCGGCGGGCGCGCGGTATCTTTTTCTGACCAACAACTCCAGCCGCGGCACGGGCAGCTATGTGCAAAAGCTCGGCAGGATGGGCATCTCCGCTTGCGAGGAGGATTTTTTCACCTCCACGGACGCCGCCTGCGCCTACCTGCGCGCTAATTACAACGGCGTCAAGATTTACGCGCTGGGCACGGAATCCTTCCGGCGACACCTGAAGCAGGAGGGTTTTCCCGTCACCGACCGGCTCGAGGACGACATCGACTGTCTCCTGATGGGCTACGACACCGAGCTTACCTATCAGAAGCTGATCGACGCGTCCATCCTTCTCGGCAGGGGTGTGACATATCTCGCCACCAACCCCGACTGGGTATGCCCCACCGCCTTCGGCTACGTGCCCGACTGCGGGGCCATGGCGCAGGCGCTGGAGCACGCCACCGGGAGGCTGCCCCTCTTCCTGGGCAAACCGCAGCCGGAGATCGCCCTTCTGGCCATGGAGAAGGCCGGCGCCTCCCCCGAGGAGACCGTGCTGGTCGGCGACCGCATATACACCGACATCGCCTGCGGCAGGCGCGCCGGGATCGCCTCCATACTGGTGTTCAGCGGCGAGACCACGAGGGAGATATTGCTGGAAAGCGACATCCGGCCCGACATCGCCATCGAGGATGTAAGCGAGATCACCGCCGCGCTGCGTGCCATCTCGGGGTTTTGAGTCGTCCGCCGCTGTTTGACTACGGCGGCGGCGACTGCCTGATGCGGTTTCGTCTCGGAGTCTTGAGCTGTCTGCCGCTGTTTGACCTTGTGCCGGGCGAGGCCGAATTGACGGGATTTGCGCCGGTCGTTCTTGCGAAAAAATCCTGTTCATGGTAGTTTAAACTGGCTTTCGCAACACGGGTTTCAAAAAATACAAATTGCGCAAGGAGGTTCACCGTCAACATGAAAAAACTGCTCGCTTTGCTTCTGTGCGTCATGCTGCTGCTTCCCGCCTCGAGCGCCCTGGCCGTGAACGAGGATCTCACCGGCAAGGTCGTCATCTACACGTCGATGTACCAGTTCGTCATCGACATGATGTCGGAGGCCATGGCCAAGGAGTTCCCGAACCTGGACGTAGAGTTCTTCTACGGCGGCACAGGCGCCCTTCAGCAGAAGCTGACCGGCGAGATCGAGACCGGCAAGCTGGGCTGCGACATGATGCTGGTGGCCGAGCCGGCCTACTCGCTCGAGCTGAAGGAAGCCGGCTGGCTGCACTCCTACGTGATCAAGGACGCCGACAAGCTGCTGCGCTTCCCCTACGACGAGGAGGGCTACTGGTATCCGGTGCGCGTCTGCAACATGGTGCTGGCTTACAACCCGGAGCGCTACAAGCTGGAGGAAGTGCCCAGGAGCTTCGAGGAGTTCGCTCACGACCCGAGCCTCAAGGGGCTCATCTCCATGGGCAACCCCCTGACCTCCGGCACGACCATGGCCAGCATCGCCGCCCTCAGCGACCTCTACGGCTACGAGTACTTCGAGGCACTGGGCGCCAACAACGTCATGATCGAGTCCGGCACCGTGGCGCTGGCCAAACTTGAGACCGGCGAGTGCAAGGCCGTCATGATCCTGGAGGAGTCCGTGCTGCAGAAGCGCAAGGACGAGGGCAGCAAGCTGGCCGTCATCTACCCCGACGACGGCGTCATCCTGATCCCCTCCACCGTCATGACGGTGGCCGAGGACCGCAGCGCCAACATGAACATCCCGGCCTGCCACGCGATCACCGACTGGCTTCTGTCCGAGGAGGGCCAGCAGTTCGTGGTAGCCGGCTACATGCACTCCGTGTTCAAGGGCAGCAAGGCCGTTCCCTTCGACTCGGTCGACACCGACGAGCTGATCAAGAAGGACATCGGAGTCGACTGGGTTCGCACCTACAAGCAGCGCGACGAAATCCAGAACGCGTTCCAGCAGAGCGTTACCATCTCCAAGAAATAGCTGAAGCGGCTATCTAAACAAACATACGGGCGAAGGCGGACCGGCAGGCTTGGTTTTCCTTCGCCCTTCTTCGAGGACGCACATCATGAAAACACTTGCCGGCGCCGACCGCACCATCGAACGCCGCGCCAAAACGGTACTCGGCGTCACCCTGTTGCTGGCCGTCGCCATAATTTACCTTGGAATCTATGGTATGCGGACGCTCAATCAGTCCGGTTTCGACGACGCAAAGGGCTTCTGGCTGATCTACGACGCCGGCCGTTCGGCCGAAAGAAACTCGGATCAGGACGCGGAGCTGCTGCGTTCGCTTCCCGAGGACGCGCAGCGGGCCGTCGAGGCCGTCATGGACGCGACCATCCGCGCCCTGTGGCAGCGCGTGCGCTACGCCGGGGAGACGACACAGGATTTTGCGCGCGCCGACGCCCTGAAACGCCAGAGCTTCATGCAGTCGCTCCTGCTCGGGACGCAGGACGCCGAGCTGCAGCGGAGCACGCGCCAAGCCGCGGAAGCCCTGTCGCTTGTTCGCGAGGGCATGACGGCGGACGGCACGCCCGCCTTCGAGAAGCTGATGGACGACGTCGCATCGCTGCTGCCGGCGTCTGAGGCCCAGTCGTTCCGCGAGCGTCTTGCCGATCTTCTGCGGGCAGAGTCGACCGCGGTGCAGGCGGACATACGCCGACGCTCCCGGACGCTGTTCGAGGAGGCCGTCGCCGAGAAGCGGCTGTCCCGCTTCGCGAAGGGCGGGGCCGGCCTGATTCCGCTCGCCGGGAGACTGTTCGACGAGCTCCACTCCGCCGCCCCGACCGCCGACATCTCATCGGCCTTCGATCTCGTCAAGCAGGTGCCGCGGCAGCGCGAGGCCTACGCCTCGCTCTTTAATCTGCCCGCGCACGAGGGCACGCGGAGGATCCTCGACATGCTGGACGCCGAGGAGATCTCGGGCGCGCGGCTCGTGGCGTTCAACAAGGAGATGTACGCGCTGCTAAAGCGCTACCACCCTGATATCGACAGCGTCGATCATCTGCCGCTCATCTCCATGCAGGCCGAGGCCATGGAGGCCGAGTTCGGCGACGCGCTCAACCACCAGGCGGATCTGCTGGCCGCCCGGGCATGGAACGACAGGCTCTCCCCCCTGCTGCGCGAGGCGGTCTCCGCCGCCCTGCGTTCCGCGCCGCGCGAGAAGCGCGAGATGCTCTCCTCCCTGATCGCCGTCATCGACGGCGAGGATGCGAACGCACGGGAGGACGCCCTCGTCCAGCATCTGATCGCGCAGCGCGACACCGAGACCGCCGCCGAGATCGACAGGTACCTCGGCGAGCTGCACGGGAAGAGCGCGCTGAAGACCAGACTCATGCTGCTGCAGGCCCTGTATGCCTTCGATGCGCCGCACCCGCCCGCCTCCGTGCAAGGGTTCGCGAGCGCCTTGCCGGACGCGGAGCGCGACAAGCTCAGACTGGATATCCTGTCCCGCATATCGGGCGCGCACGCCCCCCTGCCCGACGCGGTGGAGAGCAGCCTTGCCGAGGACCGCGCCGAGCTGAACGAGCAACTCTTCCACCTCTTCTTCGTCAGCCGCACCAATCGGATGCATCTGTTCAGCGAGGAGGACGACACCGGGCTGCGCCTGGCCATTCGCCAGAACGCCTCCCGCACGCGCGCAGCTCAGGCGGTGGCGCAGGGCGGCGGCAACCCGCTGATCCAGATCGTCGACAGCCACGGCACGACGCTGACGCTGCTGGGCGTGCTGCTCCTCATCAATACCATTCTGCTGTTCTTCCTCATGCATTCGGGGCGCGACTGGCGTTTCGACGTCAAGTGGCTGCTGATCCTGCTGATAGTCGACTTCATGCTGGTCTTCCAGATTTTGCCGCTGTGCTACCTGCTGTTCAAGGCCTTCATGCCGGGGGACACCTTCTCCCTCGCCACCTTCAGCCGCCTGTTCAACTACAACATGAACCGCAGCGCGCTGATCAACACCGTCGCAGGCGGCCTCGCCGCCATGGTCCTCGGCACCCTGATCGCCTTTCCGCTCGCGTGGATGGTGGGGCGCACCAACATGTACGGCAAGAAGTTCTTCCGCCACATATTCGTGCTCACCTACATGGTGCCCCCCTACGTGGGCGCGATGGCGTGGCTGAGACTGCTGAACCCCAACGTGGGCACCATAAACGTTCTGCTGAGAGGCCTGTTCGGCATGGACTCGGCCGCCGGCCCCATCAACGTCTACTCGCTGGGCGGGCTCGTCTGGGTGCTGACCACCTTCTACTACCCATTCGCCTTCATCACCATCTCCCGCGCGATGGAGAAGATGGATCCATCCCTAGAGGAAGCCTCGCGCGTCTCGGGCGCCTCGCCGTTCGCAACCCTGATGCGCGTCACCCTGCCGATCATGACGCCCTCGCTTATCGCGGGCGCACTGCTGGTGTTCGTCAGCGCCGCAAGCTGCTACGGCATCCCCTCCATCATCGGAGCGCCCGGGAAGGTGCACACGGTCACCACACGCATCATCGAGTACTACGGACGCGGCACGCAGGGGCTCAACGACGCCACCGGCCTGGCCGTCTTTCTGATGGCCCTGGCCGTCCTGATACTCTATCTGTCCGATTTCGTGCTGGCCAAGAAGCAGTACATCACGATCTCCGGCAAGTCCACCCGCCCCAACATCGTCGACCTGCGATCCTGGCGCTGGCCGCTGACGCTGCTGGTAGGCCTGTTCGCCGTCATGGTGGTGCTGGTCCCCTTCACCACCATCCTCACCACCTCGCTCAAAATAGACGTGGGCAAGCCGATGATGGCGGAGGGCAACTTCACGCTCAGCCAGTGGAGCACCATCTTCTCCCGCTCCGAGACCATGAATTCGCTGAAAAACAGCCTTTCGTACGCCGGGGTGGCCGCCAGCGTCGGCATACTCGTGGCCATCACCATGACCTACCTGATGCAGCGCACCCGCATCCGGGGGCGTCGCCTGCCCGACTTCCTGATCACCCTGGGCTCGGGCTCGCCCTCCGTGGTCATCGCCCTGGGACTCATCATGACCATGCAGGGACGATTCGGAGTCGATATCTACAACACCGCACACATCCTCATCGTCGCGTACCTGATCAAATACATGATGATGGGCATGCGCACCGTGACGAGCGCCGTCAGCCAGATACACATCTCGCTGGAGGAATCCTCGCAGGTGTCGGGCGCCTCGTGGACGACGACCATGCGCCGCATCACGGGGCCGCTGATCTTCCCCTCGATAGCCGCTGGATGGTTCCTCATCTTCATCCCCTGCTTCTACGAGCTGTCCATGACGACGCTGCTCTACTCGAACACCACCAAGACCATAGGCTTCCAGCTGTTCGAGTACTGGACCTTCACCAGCCAGCCCCAGGCCTGCGCCATGGCCTTCGGCATACTGCTCATCGTCATCCTGATCAACCAGGTTTTCAGCCGCCTGACCAAGGGCGAGTTTACAATTTGATTGAGGAGTCGCACTATGTCAAGCGTAACGATCCGTAACGTCAGCAAGTCCTTCGAAAACAACCTGATCCTCAGCGGCTTCGACGAGGAGTTCAAGGACGGCGAGTTCGTCACCCTGCTGGGGCCCTCCGGCTGCGGCAAGACCACGATGCTCCGCATGATCGCCGGCTTCGAAAAGCCGACAACCGGGGAGATCTACTTCGACGAGACACTGATCAGCTCCGACAAGGTGTTCGTCCCGCCGGAGAAGCGCGGCGTGGGCATGGTTTTTCAGAGCTACGCCGTATGGCCGCACATGGACGTCTTTCACAACGTGGCCTACCCTCTGATCATAGCGAAGAAGGACAGAGCCTCCATCAGACAGAAGGTCGCTCGCGTGCTGGACATCGTGCACCTGTCGCAGTACGCCGAACGCTACCCCAACCAGCTGTCCGGCGGACAGCAGCAGCGCGTCGCCCTGGCCCGGGCCCTGGTGGCCGAGCCCACGCTCCTGCTGCTCGACGAGCCCCTGAGCAACCTCGACGCCAAGCTGCGCGAATCCATGCGCTTCGAGATCAAGGAGATTCAGCGCAACCTGGGAATAACGGTGGTGTACGTCACCCACGACCAGACCGAGGCCATGGCGATGAGCGACCGGGTGTTCCTGATCAACCGCGGCGTCGTGCAGCAGAAGGGAACCCCCGAGGAGATCTACCGCCAGCCCGTCAACCAGTTCGTGGCGGACTTCCTGGGCAAGGTGGACTTCGTCAAGGGGGAGGCCGGCGACGGACGCATCCGCCTGCGCCGCACGGAGGTCTCCCTGCCCTACGCCGGAGAGAAACAGGGCGCCGTCGAGGTGGCCGTCCGCCCGGAGAACATCACAATGTCCAAGGAAAAGGGGGACATTGAGGGCACCGTCACCGTGGGCTACTACCTGGGCGACACCAGCGACTACCGGGTCGCGGTGGGCGACATAGCACTGCGCGTCATCACAGACGGGCGCCTCTTCCGCGCGTTCAAGCCGGGCGACAGGGTTTTTCTCACCCTGGACGACTTCATGGTCTACGACGACGATGGCTCCCTGGAGGAGCAGCTGAAGATATACACCTAAGCGCGAAAGCGGCCCGGTATCTTCTTGACAACCAGCTCCACAAAAGTCTATGATATGCAGGGAATCAGCAACCCGACACCTGACTTCGCGGATGCTGTTGTCGATTTGTCTTGTTGTCGAGAAGCATTCTTATGTGGAAGTCTCAAATAACAAGGAGGGATTTATGTGCACAAGTCAGTCAGAACTGCGTTCCTGGTTATTGTTGCCGTATTTTTCTTATCCGCCTCTATGATTCCTGCCTATTCAGATCAGCCGAAGCGAGACTCCGTCAATTTAAGTACCCTTGCCTCGTTGACCTCGGTAGACCCGCATCCAGGTGCCGAAAATGTGCAGGACAACATCGTCTACGCGCAGGTCTACGAGGGTCTTGTCGCTCAGAATCAGGGGACCGGCGAATATGAAATGCGCATCGCGGAGAGCTACTCCATAAGCGAAGACGGAAAAACGTATACCTTCAAGCTTCGACCGAACGCCAAATTCCATAATGGCGAGCCCGTGAACGCCTCCGATGTGGTCTTTTCGCTGAAACGCGTGAAAGGCATGCCCGGAAGAAGTATCTACACCAGCGATATTGACGATGTCGTCGTTGTCGATGACAAAACGGTCAATATCGTCATGAAGGGCAAAAACGCGGCGACGTTGAACAGCCTCAGCAGACTTATGATACTCAGCGAAAAAGAAGTGACCTCTCAGGGCGAGAGCTTCGGCACCAAGGTGGCCAAAGCGGGCACGGGGCCGTATTTCTTTACCGAATTCGAGCACGGCGTAGGCTGGAAGATGGAAGCATTCTCCGACTATTACAGAGGCCCCGCCTCCATCAAGTACATCAACTGGAAGCCGATCAGCGAAGCCTCCGCAGGACTGATCGCTTTCGAGTCGGGGGAGCTGGACTGGTACATCGCGCCGGTTGCAAACTGGAGTCAGCTGGAGAAAAACGAGTCCATCAACTCGGAACTGGTAGCGGCGAACCATATCTCGTTCATATCCGTGAATTATGAGAGAGGCGCGCTGAATGACGACAACGTGCGCAAGGCAATCGCCTATGCCATCAGCAAGGAGCACATGGTCGACGGCTCTCTGGACGGATACGCTGTCATCGCCAAATCCATGATTCGTCCGGGGTACAACACGGGCGCGCCGACCGATACCTTTCAGTACGAATACGACCCCGAAAAGGCGAAGGAGTACCTTGCCAAATCAGGATATCAAAACGGCGTGGACATCGGCACCATAACGGTCGTGGCCGGCGGCTACTTCGAGAAGATGGCCCAGATCCTTCAAGCGGATCTTGCGGCGGTCGGCATCAAGGGCACCATTCGTCGCATGGAAAATGCCGCGTCCCTTGCCGCCTATCGCGTGCAGGACTACGACATCGCGGTGACAGGCAACCCGCTTACCGGCGACTACAATTTCTACCGCGCCATGGTCGACAGTCACATGGTCGGCTCTTTCCTGGTAAAATTCGAGGGGGACAAATTCGATTACAAGCGCTTCGACAGGCTCTTCGAAGAAGGGGTGCAGGAACTGGATCCCGTCAAGAGAATGGCGATCTACACCGAACTGGACAAAGCGGTCATGGATACCGCCTGCTACTTGCCCATGTTCCACAGAACGCTTCCCCTGATATGGGTGAAAGGATTGTCTTTGACCAATTATCACACGAACCCCCAGGTTTTCGAGTGGAAATGGGAATAGAAGGTAACAGCCCCTTTTAACCGGATATCAAAATTTCGAGTTGCATCGTTGAATCAAGATGCTCCGTTCAATCTGCCGGAACCATTGACGGAGCATCTTGATTCAAGTAAGGGGAGGCCTTTTTTTGTATCGCTATGTAATCAAACGAATCTTCATGATGATCCCTATCGTTATCGGCGTATCTTTCATCATCTTCTCCATTCTGGCGTTTATCCCCGGAGATCCGGGCAGCATCATACTGGGTCCGGGTGCCACGCAGGCCGAGGTAAACGAACTCAACCATCAGCTGGGTTACGACCAACCTTTTTTGCAGCGATATGCCAACTACATGTATAAAGCTTTCGTATCGCGCGACTTCGGCATCTCTTACGCCACGAGGTTGCCAGTCTTTCAGCAGATCATGCAGCGGTTGCCCGTTTCTTTTCTGCTTGCCGCCTCCGCGATGTTGCTCGCTATTGTTGTCGGCGTGCCAATTGGCATGCTTTCTGCTGTCAGGCAGTATACGGCTCTTGACTACGTGCCTACCGCGATCGCTCTGTTTCTGGCTTCTCTGCCCGCCTTTCTGATCGGCATGGTGCTGATGCTCTTCTTTTCGTTGTGGCTGAACTGGTTCCCCTCCAACGGAATCGGGTCGTGGGAGCATTACGTCATGCCAACCATATCGCTGGGACTGCCTTACGCCAGCTTTCAACTCCGCTTCACCCGTTCGAGCATGCTGGAGACAATACGGCAGGACTATATCCGGACCGCCAAAGCGAAGGGCGCTCCGGAAAGCAGTGTGATCTGGCATCACGCGATGAGAAACGCGCTGCTGCCGGTCGTCACGGTGGCCGGCAACAACTTTGGGCTTCTCATCGGCGGCGCCGTCGCTACAGAGACTCTGTTCGGCATGCCGGGACTGGGAACGCTCATCGTCAACGGTATCAATACGCGCGACCTGCCGATTGTCATGGCGGGGATCATCGTTTTTACGATACTGTTTTCTCTGATCATTCTGCTCGTCGACGTGATGTACGCTTTTATCGACCCGCGCGTCAAGGCAAGATACACCTCAGGAGACTGATCCATGAATAATCTGCCGCTTCTCACCGAAAACCAGCAGGACGACCTGGTATTCAAAAAAGAAAGTGTTCTGGTCGAAACCTGGCAGCGATTGAAACAGAACAAGCTGGCGATGTTCGGACTCATTACCATTTTTCTCATGATCGTTCTGGCGTTCTGTGCCGAGCTGATCACCCCCTACGCAAACGCCATCACCATGAATTTCAAGCAGAAACTTCTGCTCCCGTCAGGCCAGCATTGGTTTGGCACCGACAATTTCGGGCGCGACGTCTTTGCTCGATGCCTGTACGGCTCCCGGGTGTCTTTGGCCGTGGGATTCGGTACGTCGATCGCGTCGCTGCTGATCGGCAGCGTCGTCGGATCCATGGCGGGATTCATCGGAGGCCGGGTGGACAACCTGATCATGCGCTTCATGGATTTGTTCTCCTCCATGCCGGCCATTCTTCTGGCCATGGCCGTCGTGGCTGCCCTGGGGTCGGGCCTTGTCAACGTAGGGATCGCCATTACTATTGCCAGTATCCCGACGTTCGTCCGCGTCGTGCGTTCTTCCGTGCTGAGCATAGCCGATCAGGAGTTTATCGAAGCGGCCCGTGCGGGCGGAACGAGAACCCCGAGGATTATCTTCCGGCATGTCCTGCCCAATGCCATCGGGCCGCTGATTGTGCAATCCACCATGAACGTATCCCAGATGATCATCATGGCGGCGGTTCTGAGCTTTCTGGGTATGGGAGTCGATCCGCCTCAACCGGAATGGGGGGCGTTGCTCAGCGAAGCGAAGGAATTTCTACGCACCGCTCCTTATCTGATGTTTTTCCCGGGTGCGCTGATTTGCCTGTCCTCATTTTCGATGAACGTTTTAGGTGACGGTTTGCGCGACGCGCTGGATCCTCGCCTGAGAGACTAAGGTAGGAGGATGAGGGGCGTGGAGAAGCCAATACTGTCTGTAAATAATTTGAATGTCATCTACAAAACCAGGAAGTTTACCGTCAACGCCGTAAACGACATCAGTTTTTCTCTGAACAAAAAAGAGACCATCGGTATCGTCGGTGAAACCGGGGCCGGGAAAACCACCACGGCTTTGTCCATCATGCGGCTTTTGCCCGAAAGAACCGGAAGAATTACAGGCGGCGGCATACATTTCAACGGCGACAATCTGCTTTCGCTTACCGAGGCACAGATGCAGTGTGTGCGCGGAGCGAATATCGCCATGATTTTCCAGGATCCCATGACCAGCCTCAATCCTGTTCTGACCGTTGGAGAGCAGATAAGCGAGGCTCTGGTACTGCACAATACCGGCAACCGATCGCCGCAGCAAATCGAAAAACGCGTGGATGAAGTATTGACCCTTGTCGGAATATCTCCGTCGCGTAAAAAAGACTATCCGCACCAGTTTTCCGGCGGAATGAAGCAGCGCATCGTGATCGCCATAGCACTGGCCTGCGAGCCGTCCATGCTGATCGCGGACGAGCCCACGACTGCCCTGGATGTCACCATACAGGCTCAGGTTTTGCAGATGATCCGGGATTTGAGGAATCGCCTGAGCACGTCCATGATCATGATTACGCATGATCTTGGCATCGTTGCCCAGACCTGCGATACCGTCGCGGTCATGTACGCCGGAGAATTAATAGAAATCGGCAGGATCGCCGATATTTTCACTGGAGACCTTCACCACCCCTATTCGCTCGGGCTCTTCGGGTCTATTCCGAAGATGCGGGAAAAGACGGAAAGGCTGACGCCGATTCCCGGTTTAATGCCCGATCCGACCTGCCTGCCCGCAGGCTGTCATTTTTCTCCGCGCTGCCCCTACCGCATGGATGTGTGCAACACTCCCGCTCCGACGTGCAAAATGAATGAGACTCACCAGATTCGGTGCCATCTGTTTGCCAAGGAAAGCCTGGTCAGCATGCACCTTCCCGAATCGCTCAAGACTTCTCCTGCGCTTCCAAAGGATAGGACGCAGGAAAGCGCGATTGAGGAGAAGCATGAAGCACCTTTGATTCAAACCCTAGGATTGAAAAAATATTTCCGGATAAAGAATTCCTATCTGCATGCCGTAGACGACATCAATCTGTCCATCTCCCGGGGCAAAACTCTTGGGGTAGTGGGCGAATCCGGGTGCGGAAAAAGCACCCTCGGCAGGGTCATCCTGCGCCTTCTGAAGGCAACCGCCGGCGAGGTGCGTTTTAACGGGGAAAATATACTGGGCTATGGAACGCAGAAAATGCGGGAAATGCGCAGGAAAATGCAGATCATTCTCCAAGACCCCTATTCCAGCCTGAACCCTCGAATGTCCGTTGTCGAGACCATCGCCGAGTATATGATCGTGAACAAAACTTTCAAAACGCGCCAGGAAATTTTCAACCGCGCAGTAAAGCTTATGGACACGGTTGGGCTGGCGAGGCGATACGTGAATTCCTATCCGCATGAGCTGGACGGCGGAAGGCGTCAGAGAATCGGAATCGCGCGCGCCATTTCACTCGACCCGGAGTTTATTGTCTGCGACGAACCGGTGAGCGCGTTGGACGTATCCATTCAGGCGCAGATTCTCAACCTTCTGATGGACATTCAGAAGGAACACGAACTGACCTACCTGTTTATCACGCACGACCTGTCGGTGGTGAAACACATTTCCGACGAGATTCTAGTCATGTATCTTGGTCAATGTGTCGAACACGCCGCCTCCGACGACCTGTTCGACAGCCCCATGCACCCCTATACAAAAGCCCTGCTCAGTGCCGTTCCAGAGCCGGACCTTTCGGCGAGCCGGCGGGAAATATCCGTCATCCGGGGCGAAATAACGAATCCGATCGATCCACCGGTCGGTTGCCGTTTCGCGGCACGGTGCGATTCCTGCAGAGATATCTGCCGTTCCAAAGATCCGCAACTCGTAGACTACGGCAACAAGCATTACGTCGCCTGTTTTATGCTGCAAAATTATAGGGTTTTTTAAGAGGAATACCCCGAAAAAACCCGCCTTCCGGCGGGCGTTTTCGGGGTACATTTGTATCCGCATTACGTTCACTCAAGCCTCGGTTATGATGTAGCTGGTGAACCATCATCATATCAAGGAGCAGTCTGAAGGAGAGGTGAGGCAGATGAGCCTTCGCGAGGATTCGGATGATCGTGAAAAAACCGCGGCATCCGGAAGGATCGCCTGGTCGGCGAGGCTTCTGGGAACCTTGAGGAAGCTGGTCACATGGAAGAATCGCCGCGAACGCCCCGAGCCTCTCTGCCCGGCAGGCGCGGAGAGGCTGCAGCGGATCATGTTCTTGAGGCACTTCATCGGCATGATCGACCCGGAAGTGGAGGCGGCGCTTGACGGTAACCTGGACGAGGAGGACCTGGTGCGGATCCTGCACGACATGGAGCCGGTGAAGAGCCGGTTCGGAATCGACTTGGACGACGTACCCATCGACGAGGCCTTCATGTCCAGGCTGCGCCGCCTCGCGGAGACAGTCGAACTCGAAGCCGAAGGCGGCGGCGACCCCGGCGCCCGCGCCTGAATTCCAGGGAACCGCGAGCCGTGCGCAAAGCGCCGCGTACCTAAGACACCGCAGTGGTATCAAGGGCGGTTAACGCAATACGGCGCTTAAGTCACTGCGCCACGGCGCGATACATGGCCTCGCGCTCGTCCTCTTCGGTGCTCCCGGGGACAGCGTAATCGGCGAGCACGCCGTACAGTCTCCTGACATCACCGGCTGGTGTCAGCACAATCTCCCCGTTCCGCACCCTGACAAACAACCTTGTTTTCGCTTCGATATTGAGCTGTTTGCGAATAGTGGCTGGTATCACAATTCGCCCCTTTTCAGAGGATGTAATTATCATTTCGAAACCTCCTCGCCGTTCTCTTCAGCGAGCCCTGGAAAGCCTCACGCCGGCGGCTGCGCTCTCTCCTCGAACTCCTTCTGGTACGACTTCCCCGAGCCCATCATCACGCTGATCACGTTCAGAGCCGGGAAGTTCTCGCAGACGATTTTAATTATCGCCGCGATCAGCACCGAGATCAGGGCGCCGACCACCCCCCAGATCAGGCCCCAGAAGAGCAGGGAGATAAGCACCACCACCGGGCTCAGATTCAGCCTGTCCCCCATGACCTTTGGAGTTATGAAGTTGCCTATCGTCATCTGAATGGTGAGCAGCGACAGGGCCGACAGCAGCGCGACCGACACGCTGGGGTAGAACTGCACCAGGGCCACCAGTATCGGCGGGATCGAGGCCACGATCGAGCCTATCGTAGGGATGAAATTGAGCACGAAGGCCAGCACCCCCCAGGTGATCGCGAAGTCCACCCCCAGGTACTCCAGCGCGGCCCAGACGAACAGCCCGGTCACGGCGCTTATCACCGCGAGCGTGCTCAAGTAGCTGCCGATCTGCCAGGAGATCGTGCTCAGTATCCTCTTGGCGCGCTCCGCCCCGTGCGGGGTCACGAACGCCTTCCTGACCTTGTACTCGAAGTACGGGGAGCCGAGCAGCATGAACACCAGGAAGACGATCACCATGACCAGCTTGGACAGTATCGTGACGAACGAGCTTGACAGGTCGAGCAGGTACCCGCGGATCGTGAACCCCCAGTCGATGGACGACCAGAAGGCCGGCGGCAGGTCGATGTTGGAGGTGAGCGTCTTGCCTATCTCCATCAGGCGCGAGTAGTATCTCGGGATGGCGGAGGCGAAGGCGGTTATTCGCGTGTTCAGGAAGAGCGCGCCGAGAAAGCACAGGCCGAAGAAGATGGCCATCACGAAGACCACGGCTATTCCGGCGGGGATGCGCCTCTTGGCCAGGTAGCGGACTATCGGGGCGAAGATGTAGGACAGAAGCCACGCTATGATCAGCGGGATGAACACCGCCTGCGCGAAATTCAGCACAATGCCGATCGCGACCACGGCGATCACCCCCACCAGGCCGATCAGTACCTGAAACTTCTTCTCCACGCTATCCCTTCCCTTCCCTCAGGTCGGAGGGAAAAAACGAGGCCCTCCGCGTATATTCTACACCGAGGGCCCGTAATTTTGGGAAGCCGGTCCGCCTCGACCTAGGCGGTGTTCTTCACGTCGAGTCCCAGCTTCGCCAGGATCCCGGCTATCTCGCGCCTCGTCTCCGCGCCTGCCGGAAGGATCGGCGGGCGCGGCAACCCGGCCCTGAAGCCGACCATCTCCATGGCCGCTTTCATGCCCCCTATGCCGAACCTGGACGTGACGGCGGCGTTGAGCGGCAGAAGCGCCAGCTGCATCCTGCGCGCGCCCTCCAGGTCTCCCGCCTCGAACCTCTCCATAATCTCGACGCAGTAGTCCGGCGCCACGTTCGCCACCGCCATCGTACCCCCCGCGCCCCCCATGGCCAGCACGGGCAGCAGGTAGCTGCCCGACCCCGCGAAGACCGAGAAGCCCTCCGGGGCCCCCGCGATCGTCTCGGAGATCTGCACGATGTTTCCGCCGCTGTCCTTGATCCCGACGATGTTCGGGTGGGTCGCCAGCCTCAGGGTCAGCGACGACGGGATGTTCACCCCGGTGTTCCCCGGCATGTTGTACAGCATGACCGGGATCGGAGCGGAATCGGCCAGCGACGCGTAGAAACGCTCGAGAGCAGCCTCGTTCATGTCCCTCTTGTAGTAGTGGGGCGTCACCACGAGGGCCGCCCCCGCGCCCGCGTCCGCGCAGCGCTTCGTGAGCTCCGACGTCTCCGACAGCGACTCGCACCCGGTCCCTGCGACGAGCAGCTTCCCCGAGGGCAGATTCTCCCCCGCCGCCGCGACCAGCCCGACCTTCTCCTCCCGCGAGAGCATGGCGAACTCGCCGTTGCTGCCGAGGACCACCAGCCCCGCCAGCCGCGTCCCCCCCATGGAGCGGACGATCTGCGCGAACGCGCCCCAATCCACCGTGCCCGCCGCATCGAAGGGCGTGGCCACCGGGGCGAATATACCCCTCGGACCCTCCATCACCGACATTCCCCCTGACCTGTACAATGTATTTTACATGATACTTCAAAATCGCCCGAATGGGAAGGGGCAAGTCTTGTCCCGCCCCCCTCGGGCGTAATATACTGTACAATGGATGCGATGCATGAAGATCCCGGATTCGCGCGGGCCGCCGGGTGTCGCCCGCGAGCTGGAGGTCGAGATGTACCTGCTGGAGAAGATCAAGGAGATAAGCATCTCCGTCGTGCCTGTCCTGCTGCTGGTGCTACTGCTCTATCCGACCGTCGCCCCTGTAGGCGCGACGTTGCTGGTCCAGTGCATGGCCGGCGGGGCCCTCATAATCGTCGGTCTGGCCCTCTTTCTCATAGGGTCGGACATAGGCGTCCTGCCCATGGGGCACCTGGTCGGGGCGGAGCTGCTGCAGAGGCGCAACGTCGCCCTGCTGCTGGCTGGCGGGTTTTTCATAGGCTTCTCCGCCACGGTCGCCGAGCCGGACGTGCACGTCCTGGCCAACCAGGTGGCCACGGTCGCCCCGTCCATGTCCAGGGGCCTTCTCGTGCTGATGATAGCGCTCGGCCTCGGCCTGTACGTCTCCGCCGGGCTGGGCAGGGTCCTGCGGCGCACACCCTACCGCTACCTGATCCTCGGCTCCTACCTGCCCCTGTTCGCCATCGCCTTCCTCTCCTCCCCCCAGTACCTCGGGATCGCCTTCGACGCGGGGGGCGCCACCACCGGCCCTATGGCGGTGCCGGTGATAATGGCGATGGGGGTAGGAGTGGCCTCCGTGCAGGGGTCTGGCGACAGGGAGGACAACAGCTTCGGCTTCGTCGGGCTGGCGTCGATAGGCCCCATCCTGGCGGTGCTGGTCCTCGGGCTCTTCGCGAGGGGAAACCCCGCGCACGTGACGGCCGTGCCTCTGCCGTCGGAGGCCGACAGCGTCGCCGCGGCGTTTCTCGACGTCCTGCCCCGAACCGTTCGCGAAGTCACGATGGTGCTCGGCCCCCTGGCCCTCATGCTGGTCGTATTCCAGCTCACCCTGCTCAGGATGAGCCGCCGCCGTTTCCTCCGTATGGCGAAGGGAATCCTGATAAGCTTCGTCGGCCTGATACTCTTCTTCACCGGCGTGAACGGCGGCTTCCTCCCGGCCGGGACCGCCATAGGGGTCCGGTGCGAGCTGGCTCCTGTTCCCCATAGGGCTCGCCCTCGGAGCGATAGTCGTGCTGGCCGAGCCGGCCGTCTGGATCCTCAACGGCCTGGTGGAGGAGGTCTCCGGCGGGCACATCGGCAGGCGGCTCATCCTGGTCGCCCTGTCCGCGGGGGTCTCCATATCCGTGGGGATCTCGATGCTGCGCATCCTGTACTCGCTGAGCATCTGGTGGTTCCTGGTACCCGGCTACTTCCTGGCGATGCTGCTCACCCTTTTCTCGCCCCCCCTTTTCACCGCCATAGCCTTCGACTCCGGCGGGGTGGCGTCCGGCCCCATGGGATCGACCTTCGTCCTCTCCTTCACGCTGGGTGCCTCCGCGGCCTGCGGCGGGGACCCCGTGATGGACGCGTTCGGAGTCGTGGGAATGATCGCCATGACGCCGCTGGTGACGATACAGATACTTGGGATACTGTTCAAGCGCAAGGAGAAGGAGGCGGCCAGAGCGGCCGCCGAGACAGGCATGGAGGTCCGAAATGACGTCGACTGACGCGGGCGGGTGTCGCCGCAGCAGCGGCAAGCTGATCATGACGGTCGTGCGCAGAAGCCGCGGGGAGAGGATCGTGGCGCTGACGAAGGCCGCCGGGGCGAGGGGGGGCACCGTCATCCCCGCCAGGGGGAAGTCGGAAGGCCGCATCGAGCGCCTCCTCGAGCTCGACGACGCCCCGGAGGACGTCATCTTCACCCTGGCGTCCGACGACGAGGCGCCGTCGATCATGGACGCGCTGCGCGAGTACGAGGACAGGACCGGGAGGCGCAGACACGGGTTCGTCGTGCAGGTGGACGTCCCGCTGGTCCTGAAGCAGGGAGCCGGCTCCTTCAGCGGAGGCGCTCCCCGGGGGAGCGATGGCATGAGATCACATCACAAGGATGCCGTGGTATGCGTGATAGTCAACAGGGGCTGCGCGGACGACATAATGGCGGCCGCCAGGGAGGAGGGCGCGGGGCCCGGAGTGATACTCAACGGCAGAGGGACCGCGCGGGCCAAGGACGTCGAGTTCCTCGGGATACCCCTGTTCCCCGAGAAGGAGGTACTCTTTATTCTCACCAGGCGCGAGCGGGTCGACTCCCTCATGGACGCGCTGGGGCGCAACCCCTGCCTCAGCCGTCCCGGGGGCGGGATCGCGTTCGCCGTGCCGGCGGAGAATCTTATCACGCTCGGGAAGATCCCGGGCTGAAAAACGAGGAGGAGCATAATGAGCGAATACACGACCTGGCACAATGAGACGATCGGCGGGGCCGCAGTGGAGGCACTCAAGAAGAACGGGTTCGAGGCCGAGTACATCGCCACGGCCGACGAGGCGGTCCGGAGACTGCTCGACCTGATACCCGACCGGGCGTCGGTGGGGATCGGAGGTTCGACCACCCTCAAGACCCTGGGGGTGCCCGAGAAGCTGGCGGAGCGCGGCGCCACCGTGCTCGACCACAACGCCCCGGGCCTGACCAAGGAGCAGAAGCTGGAGATCAACCGCAAGCAGCAGGTGTGCGACGTCTTCCTGTCCAGCAGCAACGCGGTCACCATGGACGGCGAGCTGGTCAACATGGACGGCACCGGCAACAGGGTGTCGGCCATGATCTTCGGCCCCGGGCAGGTCATAGTAGTGGCGGGGACCAACAAAATTGTCAGAGATGTGGCCGCAGCCGAGGAGCGCATCCAGACGAAGGCCGCCCCGATGAACAACAAGCGCATAGGCACCCCCAACCCCTGCGTCCGCGCCGGCGTATGCCAGGACTGCCAGGGCGCGACCCGGATCTGCAACGTGATGACGATAATCGGGAGGAAACCGGGCGGCACCAATATACGCGTGCTGATCGTCGGCGAAGAGCTGGGCTTCTAGTCACTCCGGGCAAAAGAGAGGGGGAGCGCCGCGGCTCCCCCGGATCCATGCTATTTCGGCTCCATCGACCTCTTGTCGCCCCACAGGACAAGGGTGTTCTCCGAGGCCAGGCGCTCCCTGAGCCGCTCGAACTCCTCCCTGGACAGGAAGAGCGGGCGGATCTTGCGTTGCACTATACCCTCCACCTTCTCCGCCAGGCTCTCGAAGTAGGACCTGTCTATCTTGCCCACCAGCACCAGGTCGATAAGGCCGGAGTCCACTCCGCGCGCGTAGTCCCCCGTGACCATCGCCAGCTCCACGTTCCCGAGACGCGAAATCACGTGTTCCACCACCTGGTCTATCCCCAGGGTCTTGGCGGCGATGCTCTGTAGCTCCGGAAACAGCGGGTGTCGCGTGTTCGCCCGGTAGACCTTCATCCTGCCCTCGTCCGCGCACTCCAGCAGCCCCGCCTCCATCAGGCGGTTGAGCTCCACGCGCACCCCGTTGGTGGACTCGCCGAACTCGTCGGCGAGCCCGCGAAGATACGCGCTGGTGCTCGGATTAAGGAAGAACTTGAGCAGCAGCTTGGCGCGGGTCTTGGATGTCACAAGAGTCTCAAGCATGGAGTAATTTTATTGCTCATTTTAGCTTTTGTCAACCAAGCAAGCAGGCGACCGAACGGGCGCCTTTCCGTTCGTGTCGTTCGCTTGCCCTGAGGAGCGAAGCGACGAAGGACCCCAGGCGACCGAACGGACGCCTTTCCGTTCGTGTCGTTCGCTTGCCCTGAGGAGCGAAGCGACGAAGGGCCCCAGGCGACCGAACGGGTGCTTTTCCCGTTCGCGTCGATCGCTTGCCCTGAGGAGCGAAGCGACGAAGGGCCCCAGGCGACCGAACGGACGCGAGGCGGCCGCTGTTGTCCCGAGGCGGGTTTTGCCGAGGGACCTGGGTTGGTGGTGGCGCGCCGTAGGATCCCTCCTCCCTTCGGTCGTCGGGATGACACAAGCAGGCGACCGAACGGGTGCTTTTCCCGTTCGCGTCGTTCGCTTGCCCTGAGGAGCGAAGCGACGAAGGGATCCAAGGTTGAGGTCGCGCACTGTAGGATCCCTCCTTCCTTCGGTCGTCGGGATGACACAAGCAGGCGACCGAACGGACGCGAGGCGGCCGCTGTCGTCCCGAGGCGGGTTTTGCCGAG
>JAKJGK010000134.1 GCA_022704435.1 Synergistota bacterium
CTTGAGCCCCTTCCCGCCGGCCAGCCTGTCGAACAGGCCGTCTTCGTTGCCTCCGTCCACCACTATCAGGGCGTCGGCGTAGGGGACCGCCACCTCTATGAAGGCGTCCGACAGGGCGCCGCGCCTCCCCTCGCCGCCCACGTGCATGACCAGAATCTTCATGCCGGAGCTCTTTGCCGCGTCGAGCAGCCCCTTCACCCTGTCTATCTCCTGCTCCTTGTCGATCCCGGCGGCTCCGAGCCCCTTGGAGCTGCCTCCGACCACCGCCACGAGCATCTTCCCGCCACCCAGGCCGTCCGCCTTTAGCAGGGGCTGGTTCTCGGCGTCTATGCCCATCTTTCTAAGGACCACGCGTATCATGGTCGCGTCTGGGCTCTGCCCCACGGAGGTCAGCAGCAACTCGCCGGCCTCGGCCGCGCGGGTACCCGGCAGACTCGGGCAGGCTAGCATGGCAAGCGCCAGCACAGCCGCCAACAGCGCACTCTTCTTCATCGGTCACCCTCCAATTCAAGAAATTTGATTCCATCACTTGTTTACAAGGATACCCTCTTCGCTCCTCCTGTCCATATTTCTTTTCATACTTTTCAAAAGAAGAGGGCTCGGGTGCCGACCGACTGGAAATGTTATAATTTGCAAAGACAGTTACGAAAGTGGAGGGGGTCGGCATGAACATCGGACGCATGAGCATCGAAGGTATGCTAAGGTACTACAGGAGGGTTTTCGTCCTGGCACTGGTGGCCTTCATGGCGGTCGTCTCGGTCTTCGGATACGTTCAGGCATCGCGGGTAACGGAGCGCGACCTGTCGCGCGCGCTTGAGATGCAGTCGACGGCGCTTGAGCGATGGTTCTCGATCAACTTGAACTTCGTCCGGTCGATAGCCAACCTCCCCTCGGTGCAGGCACTCCAGTACGAGGCAATTTTCGCCGATTTTCACAGGATCGCCGGTACAAACATCAACTTCCGCTCGATATCCTACGTCGACAGAGACGGCAACCCGGTGGTGCAGAGCGACTCGGGGGTGATACTCTCGCCCGGCGTCAACGTCTCCGACCGGGACTACTTTCGCGAGGCGGCCGCCGGCAGGCCGTACATCACCGACGTGCTGACCGGCAGACTGCTCGGCAAACCCATCGTGGTCTTCTCCGCCCCTCTTTCGGAGGGCGGCCGGTTTCGCGGCCTGGTGGCCGGGGCGGTGCTGTTCGACACGATTCTGCACACCATCATGTCGACCAAGTTCAGCCAGACGGGGCGATTTCTGCTGCTGGACCTGTCGGGAAAACCGAT
Organism: Synergistota bacterium; assembly: GCA_022704435.1. Lineage (GTDB taxonomy): Bacteria > Synergistota > Synergistia > Synergistales > Aminobacteriaceae > JAAYLU01. Next base: position 1,286 of record JAKJGK010000134.1, read on the forward strand.
CAAGTTGCAGGACGGAACGACCATCCATAACGGCGACTTCGATTTAGGCCGCCTGGATGCGGAGTCGTCGGTGGTCTGCCGGGACGAGTCGGGCGCCAAGTTCCTGGTGAAGGCCAAGAAACTAGCCAGGACCAACTTCATCCTGGTGGCCAGGATGGACTACGGCGAATTTTTAACTCCGATCCTCGTGACACTGGGCTATCTGTCCACCGTCGGGATCATGCTCGGGTTCATCCTTCACCTGACGACCAGGAGGATGTTCTCCGTCGCGGAGCGCTCGCTGACCCTGCTCGCCGAGGGAGTCGCCAGCTTCGAGCACGGGAGTTTCGACGGGCTCGACACGGCCCGGCTCGACGAGGCGCCGGAGGAGTTCCGATCCCTCGGCCTGGCATTCAACACTATGGCGGAGAAGGTTCGAGTCAAGACTGAGGAGCTCGAGTTCAAGTCCTTCCACGACGAACTGACCGGCCTGTACAACAGGGCCTTCTTCGTCGACGCCATGACCCGCTTCGCGTCCGGTCGCTTCGACCCGATAACCATAGCAGTATGCGACGTGGACGGGTTGAAGCTGGTGAACGACAACCTCGGCCACGAGGCGGGCGACGAACTGCTCTCGGCCGCGGCGCGGGTGCTGGAGGGATCTGCCAGGAAGACCGACATCGTGGCCCGGATCGGCGGTGACGAGTTCGCCATGATCCTGCCCGGTTCCTCCGCCGACAGCGGGGATAATCTGCTTCAAAGGATTCGCGATAGGCTCGCCGACTACAAGGCGGATCCAGGCGCCCTGCCCCTGAGCATAGCGTGCGGCTCCGCGTGCAGCTGCGAGGAAGCGATGAACATGGGGGCTGAGGATCTGTTCAGGGTCGCGGACGACAGGATGTATGCTGCAAAGCGCTCCGGAAAGCGCGCCGCAAGGAAGGAGATTCAGGCCTTCCTGGCCTCAGGTGCCCGCCAGTCTCTCCAGGCCGGTCACGGAGCGCTGGAACCGGACCTGCCGAGTCGAGGCGATTTCGATCGAAGTGCGTTTTGCTAAGGAAGGTCTGATCAAGTTCGTTCCACTTGGCAAAAGGTTGGTCGGCGACAATGCTCCGGCGGATGAAACGGCGTTGTTCAGAGGTTCCTTGACCAAACTCTAATGCAATGTCTCCATCCTGTCGCCTCGGTCGCCGCTATTGGATCGCGCGGGTGTTGACAGGAGGCGTTCACCCGTGACATTATCGGGTAGCTGAAACTCGCTACCCTTTTATGTACCCTCAGGAGGAAGTTAGATGACTGAAACGACGAACGCCCTGGACCTCTCCTACGAGGAGTGGACAGAGGTCTGCACCAAGAGGTGGGAGCTGCCGCGCTACAGGGCGGAGCAGCTCTGCCAGTGGATCTACGGGAAAAAAGTCTTCAACGTGCACGAGATGACCAACCTGTCCAAGGAGCTCAGGGAGAGGCTTGTATACGAGCTCCTGATCCTTCCTCCCATAACCGTGCGCGAGGACGAGTCGAAGGACGGGACCAGGAAGTTCCTCTTCCAGCTCTACGACGGCGAGCAAATAGAGTCCGTCCTGATCCCGCAGGGATCGCACTCGACCGCCTGCATCTCCAGCCAGGTCGGGTGTCCTCTCGCCTGCTCGTTCTGCGCCACGGGACAGTCGGGTTTCTCCAGGAACCTCTCTGCCGGCGAGATTGTCGGGCAGCTCCTGGCCATCGAGAAGCGCATGGGGCGCGACGTGGAGAACGTCGTGTACATGGGAATGGGAGAGCCCCTGCTGAACACGGCGGCGGTCCTCAAGTCCATCGAGATCCTTCATTCGCCCAAGATGCGCAACCTGGGCGCCCGGCACATCACAATATCGACCTCGGGCATCGTCCCCGGGATACTCGAGCTGGCGGAGTTTCACATACCTGTGCGCCTCTCGGTCTCCCTTCACGCGCCGAACGACATGTTGCGCGGCAAGCTCATGCCTGTCAACCGCAAGTACCCGCTGGGTCCTCTTGTCGATGCCCTCAAGGCGTACTGGCGGGCCACGGGGGAGCGCATCACGATCGAGTACGTGATGCTGCAGAAGGTCAACGACGAGCCGGAGCACGCCTACGAGACCGCCGCGCTTCTGTCCGGGATGTCGGTCTACGTCAACCTGATACCGTACAATCCGATCGCCATCATCCGTCCGGGGGACAAGGGCTACAGCCGTTCATCGGCCGGGCGCGTGAAGGAGTTCTCCTCCATCCTGTCAAAGCTGGGGATAGAGAACGAGATTCGCCGCGAACGGGGCAGGGACATAGACGCTGCGTGCGGACAGCTGCGCGCCAGGAGTTCGGCCGGGGAAGGCGGGAGGTAGGTTGAGAATACTGCACTGCCTGTCCTGCGCCGCGGGTCGTCGGAGAAAGTGCGCGACGCCGGACGCGTTGACTCTGCGCGACCTCCCGGACGGCGCCTTCGCACGAATAGTGTCGATAAGATCGCCAAAGAACGCAGGGGGGCTCGGGGCTTGCTGCACGGAGCGGCTCGAGGCGCTTGGCCTGCGCGTCGGCAAGATCGTGGGCAAGATCTCCGGGATGCCCTTTCACGGCCCTGTGACCCTGGTCCTCGACGGCAGGCAGATCGCCGTCGGATGGAATATTTCGTCCAACGTCCTGGTCGTCCCGGTAAGGGACAAGGAGGCGCACGATGGAAGCGGCGCAGGACGGGGTTAAAAGGCTGCTTCTGGTTGGCAACCCCAACGTCGGCAAGAGCGCCCTGTTCACTCGCATAACCGGGGTGCACGCGGTCTCGTCGAACTACCCTGGCACGACGGTCGGCTTCCTGGAGGGGTGGCTGAGGCGGGGCGGAGAGGTCTGGCGGGTGATCGACGTACCCGGTGCCTACACCCTCTCCCCTACCAACGAGGCCGAGGAGGTAGCGGAGAGGATGGTCGACGAGGGCGCGGACGCCGTGATCCTGGTGCTCGACGCCACCGCCCTCGAGCGGAACCTGTTCCTGGCCCTGCAGGTGATGGAGCGCGGACTTCCGGTGGTAGTGGCCCTGAACATGGTCGACGAGGCGCGCCACAAGGGGATAGAGATAGACGTCGAGGAGCTTGAGAGATCCCTGGGGGTCCCGGTCGTCCCCACGGTCGCAGTGACCGGGGAGGGGATAAGCCGCCTGCTGGACAGGCTGACGGAGGCAGGGCCGGGCGGCCTTCTGCTTCCCGGTGCGAATGAGCGCAGGGTCCCCGGCAGAGACGACCGTTGGAGCGCGATAGGCGAGGTGATAGAGTCCGTCCAGAGGGTCAGCCACAGGCACCACACGCTGCTCGACAAACTCGAGGACGCCTCGGTGGACTCGTTCTGGGGGCTTCTGATAGGCCTGTTAGTGATTGTCGGAAGCTTCTCGTCCATTCGCTTCCTGGGGGAGGGGGTAATAGACCGGGTTCTCGACCCGCTGTTCGAGGCCTGGCTGCTGCCGGTCGCCGAACGGGTGTCCGATCTGTTGGGAGGGGGCGGCGCGGCGCACAACATCATCGTCGGTCACCTAATAGACGGGCGCATTGACTTCGAGCAGAGTCTCGGCCTGCTCTCGACCGGGCTGTACGTCCCGCTTGCGATGGTCCTGCCCTACGTGGCGGCCTTCTACTTCGTGCTGGGCCTGCTGGAGGACTTCGGCTACCTGCCGAGGCTCGCGGTGGTGTTCGACGCCCTGCTGCACCGAATGGGACTGCACGGCTTCGCGATAGTGCCGTCGCTGCTGGGGCTTGGCTGCAACGTGCCCGGGATCCTGGCCACGAGGGTGCTCGACTCGGACAGGGAGAGGTTCATAGCCGCCACACTGATCTCGGTGGCCATACCCTGCGCGGGGCTCCAGGCCATGATCCTGGGGACGGTGGGAGACCTCGGCGCAAGGTGGGTGCTCACGGTGTACGCCACCCTCTTCGCCTCGTGGCTCATCCTGGGGCGACTGCTGCACGTCTTCCTGCCGGGGTTCAGCCCGGAGCTGATCGTGGAGATACCTCCCTACAGGATCC
>JAKJGK010000023.1 GCA_022704435.1 Synergistota bacterium
GTCTCCAGCAGTTTTGCGAAGGCATCATCCTTTCCGTCCTTTGAGAACAGGCCGTGCAAAAGTTCCGTTTCCAGTGTAATATTGATACGAGCCATGAGTTCAACGCCTCCTCGATATGATGTTGGTTTGTCAGCTACATCATAACCGAGGCTTGAGCGAATGGCTCAATTCGAATTTACACCATTATAGGGACTCAATCAGCGTAACGCCGGTGTGATAAAAAAGACAGCGGAACTGTTTTCCCGCCGCCTGTCACCCACCCCCTTGGACAGAGGCCGCATGGATAAGATCGCAAACGAGGCGATCCAGTCCGATTGGCTTGAGAGAATCGGAAAGGAACAGCTGATATTCGAAGGTCACGGAGGAACAGGCAAGACCATGATACTTCTGGGCCTGGCTTGGAGACTGCAAAAGGATCATGGTGCCAGGGTACTCGTTCTAACCTACAACAACGCTCTTGTCACTGACCTGCGAAGGCTGCTTGCGTTGATGGGCAGATACGACGACTCGGGGAGAACCTTAGTCGAGGTGCAGACCGTCCATTCCTTTCTTACAAGATGTTTTCGCCAGGTAGGAATTATGCCCGACAAAGACGACAACTTCTATGGAAATTATCAAAAATATAAAAGAGATGCCCTCGATCTTTATCAGCAGCAAGCGCTTGCTCCAGACGATTTCAAGAAGGCCATGGAGGCTAATCCAACTGATCTATCCTGGGATTACGTGTTTGTCGACGAGGGGCAGGATTGGCCCCAGGATGAGAAGGAGCTTTTGCATTTAATCTTCACTCCCTCCAGGCTCGTGGTCGCAGATGGGCGCGACCAGCTGGTGCGTCAAGACGACAGGTGCGACTGGAGTTTGGCTGCCGGCTATAAGACGAAGCGTGTCATACTGAAAAAAGGTTTGAGGATGAAGGCCAATCTTGCTCGTTTTGCCAATGCCCTGGCCAGGCACCTTGACCTTGTTGACTGGGCCGTGGAGGACAATCCCGAATCTGTCGGTGGAAAGGTGATAGTGGCCGAGGGAGAACCCGTCTCCATGAAGGGGCTGTTGGAGAGGATTGTGTCCGAGGCAAAGGAAAGAGGGAACCACCCTGTCGATCTGCTGACGTGCGTACCTCCCCAACTTGTCATTGATGGCCGCTCGATTGCCTCGGAGTGGTACGGCGAGTGGGGGTACTCCGTGTGGGACGGGACCTCTGAGAGGCGGAGAAAAACATTTCCCATGTCGACGGATGACCTTCGCATAGTCCAGTACGACTCCTGCCGCGGACTCGAGGGGTGGAGCGTGATGAATTTCGACGTCGATAACCTCTACGACTACAAGCTATCCTCTTGGAGAGCGCCTTCAGGAGGGGTGCCCCCCTACGTAGACGAGGAGTCTCTGGCGAAAAAATTCGCCGCTCGCTGGATGATGATACCGATGACTCGGGCCATTGACACTCTTGTTCTTCACATTCGGTCCTGCGACAGTTTTTTCGGCGGAATCATAAGGGAGCTGCACAGAGGATACCGGGACATGATCGAGTGGATAAAAATCTGATTCACCGGGAGGGGTTCTATGGCATCCTACGATGTTTGGAATAGTTCCATCGCAGCCTATTTTACAACGGGCATCGCGAAGGGATCGCCTGTATTTCTGACCGTTGACGAAGATTCTCTCTTCGAAACTGCTCAAAATTTTATCGATGAGCCTTTGGAGAAACCTGTCGATGACTTCCTCGTCGCGGTTAGACAGAAATGCGTCCGTTCAAACAGACTGGAGATGGCGAGCCTGAAAGGGCGGGCAAGCGACGGGCTGCCCAAATGTGTAGCCTTTCTAGGCGCCCTTGTCCTTGCGGCCAACAAAATGCAGCATGATGAAGAAGCGGAGTCGCGCAACTATTTTCTCAGATTTGGAGAGCTTCTGCTCACTCCCCCTTTTAGTCCAGGGCGCCCGGATGGGTTCGACACAGGTTCCGAAGTCGCGCTCTGGGAGGAGTGGAACAAATATCTTCTCTCCTTGGGTTTTAAGGCTACGGCGGTGGCTCCGGACACAGGGCCTCGTAGATATATCGGATACGCGCTTTCTCAGCCTATCCTCCGAGAGTGCGACAAGGATGTTTTGAACGAGCTGTTTCGCGGCGAGCAGCCGCACGGTTTTGATTGTGAGCGGTTGGGCTATTGGCTGACTCGCAGACAGTTCACGCAGCGTCATCTCAAGGAGGGCTTCAGCCACACCGACCCCGGGCGTCGGTGGGAGTTCTACAGGGCCGCTTACAGAGTGTACGAGTCGGAGGAGTGGAAGACCGAGGAGGCACGACGGGATCGTAAGAGGAGAGTCCCGAACAGGATCGAGTGCGGCCTCTATCGCGTCTACAACCGCAGGTCGGATGACGTGCTCTACTTTGTTTTTCCAAAGGAGCCCCGCGGAATGAGAAGCACGGCGCTTTTGGTGGAACGAGAGGGCGGCCCCTATGAGAAATTGAGGCGACTCAAGGACGGCTTCTTCTTTCCGCTCTGGGAGCAGGTGCCATTCGTGGATGCCGCGATGCAATTCCCAATAACAGGCAGCCCCGTCGTTCAGAGCATGGTCTTCCCAAGAAGGGACTATTGGATCCTTGTTCGAGACCCGGAAGAAGGCGAGTACGGGCCGTGGGCGACCTGGAAGCCTTCGCCCGATCTCGGAGAGCGCTTTATTCTTCTCTGCCGCGAGGGCGTCTTTGATGACGAGATGGGCAGGCTCCGCTCGTCCAAGCTGCTTGAATGGGGAGAGCGTATTCCTCATGAAGGCTTCGTCGAATACAAGCACTGCATGGTCTGTTCGTTCGACATAAAATGGCACAAGCCCGCAGCGTCTGAATGCGATGACTTGGTGGAAGCCCTCACGCCTCGCGCGAAGACAAGAGTATCACTTGCGGGGGGGCTGCGCGCACCGAACCAGAACGCATGGATAGAGGGGCATCCACCGGTCGTGAAGATATTTGGTTTCGATGAGCGGTATTCCCTGGTTCTTCAGCAAGAGGACGGCAAGCGCCTGCTCCGTTGGGACGACATCGAGGTTCAGGCGGAGACGCCCTTGCCATCCGAGTTGCTGACAGGTTTCTATTCGATCGCGGCGTGGGCGAGTGACGGCTCTTCCAGTGGAGGAAACCGGGACGAAAACAAATCGGAGGCCGCCCCCGACGATAGAACGGTGTTCCGTGTCATCGGCTGGGAGGAGATCCAGACACATGCCTGTCCAGAGGAGGTATGGGATAGCAGTCCAGTCTCCACCGGAGGACTGCGCATAAGGGGCGTGTTTCTCGAGGGGGATTAAAGGATGGGAGGATGCGCGTTATGAGTGAATTGCATTATATCGCCATACTTCATAATGCGGCGAGAGATAGGCGCCGGGCAATTTGCGAGACGATCGGAGACATAATTCGAAGAGACAGGTGCCATGCCACTTTTCCATGCATAAAGTACGAAGCTGGGAAGAGAGGACAGTATTATCTTGCTCTGGCGGTCAACCTCGACGAGTCCAAACACGAGGATTCGCAAGCGACGAAAGCGATCGGAAGGGAGATTCTTGTTAGGGCGGGCATCCGTAATGCCCGGAACGAGAAAAATACCTTTCTCTTGAATGATGGTGAAGCCGATTGGATGAAAAAGAACTACGAGTGCAGTCGATTCACTCATTCTCTGAAATACGAGATACCCGACTCATTCGACGCTGCGGCTTTCGACGACTGCGCTGTTGATACTGAAAGCGACGGCTCCGACGCAGGGCAGGAGCATGAAAGGCTCCTCTACTGGTGCAGCGCCGCAGGTTCGGGCAGTTTCAATCTTTTTCAGAAGTCCTGTCGACAGATTGTCCCCTCCGACAGTGGTGGCTGGTCCACGCTCCGGCGCTATATCCTTCTCGGGCATCTTGACCATGACGCCCGCCTCCGGTGGGGAGTTGTTCCTCCGGCGCTTCTGACGACGGCAAACGGAGAGGAGGTAGTATTGACGGGGCAGCGCACCCCTGCTCTCGTCGACGCTATAGGACAGAAATGCGTCCTTGCTGAAAGGTCTCAAAGGCAGGGACCGTTGCGATTGGCCATTCCTGCCGAGAAAAAGAGTTTGTGCGCAGAGGAAAGCGGCATTCACGATGTCGGTTGCGTCTCTCTCAAGATGGCCGGATCGCTGCCCAGCCTCGAGGAGTGGAAGCGCTTGCTCAGGGAAAACGAATGGGAAGTGGACCTGCATAACAGGTACCAGATCTCGAGGTACGACCTGAACAGTGACAAGATGATTGACACGGTGCGCTATACAGGAGACCGTTGGGATGGCCTGTACCGGCTCGTCTTCGACCGTCCCTTCAGGAGATCGATGTATGTCTTGTTCGAGGACGGCTCTGAAAAGGGGATAATCGGCGACTTCTATGGTATGAGGTTTCTTGCGCGCAAGAAGAGAGGGCTTTCTCCCGTCTGGTTTCGAAAGCGGGAAGAGCAGCTCGTCATCATGGAGAGGGAGAGGTGGCCTCTTCCCTATGAGAGGGCGCTTGTCCTCGCCGGCGGGCTGCTCCCGCGTCACTTATCGGGCGATGGTCAGCGCATGTTGATATACGAAGGCGTCACCAGGCATCTTGCGGAACGGCTATGCCGCTTGCTCGAATTGGAAATGGAGGAGAGACAATGAACGATCTGGTCGGTTCTTATGAGCGATTGCGCGAAATCTATCGCCTCTACATCGAAAGCGCCTTCCCTTTCCGCTATCCCGTTCTGGACGCGGAGCGCAGGGTGTTGCTGGGGGAGCCGGGCATCCTGTCCCAGGAGCCCCTGATAGAGCCGGTCCCTGTATATCCGAGTTCCCAGTACACCCTCGGGGGGGCAGCGATGGCTCTCGGAGAGGGGTACGAAGGGCTTGCTCGTCTGGGTGAGGGGCTTATACCGAGCGGCTATTCGATTTACCAGCATCAGTGGGAGGCGCTCGACGCAGTCATTAACAAAAAGAAGGATATTGTGGTGACGACCGGTACGGGATCGGGAAAGACCGAGTGCTTTCTCCTACCTCTGCTTGCGTCCTTGGCGCATGAATCGTCGAACTGGAGTAGAGTCCACAATAGCCCCTCCTCCGGCAGGTACTGGTGGAGGAAGAAAAAGAGCCAAAGAGAACCACAGTGGGGGCATGCCTCTCGACCGCACGCGGTTCGCGCCCTGATACTCTATCCCCTGAACGCTCTCGTCGAGGATCAAATGCGTCGGCTTCGCATGACTCTGGACAGTCCTGCGGTGCACGAATGGATGGACGAGGAGCGAGGAGGAAACAGGATGCTGTTCGGTCGCTATACCGGGCTTACCCCTGTGTCGGGTGAACCTTCCAAAAACAATGCCCCTAGCAAGTTGAGAGTCGCAATGAAACAGGCGGACGACGCTTGGGAACAGGTCGAGAGGGTACTGGAGCAACCGGGGGTGGACGAGGAGATACGCTACCACTTCGCGAACATCTACGGCGGCGAGATGTGGTCTCGCTGGGATATGCAGGAGACCCCTCCGGACATCCTGATAACGAACTACTCGATGCTCAACATTATGCTGATGCGGGAGATCGAAGCCCCGATTTTCGAAAGAACCCGCGAGTGGCTGGAGCAGGACAAGGAGAACGCCTTCTTCCTGGTGGTGGACGAGCTGCATTCGTACAGGGGTACTTCGGGCACGGAGATAGCTTACGTTTTAAGACTGGTGCTCGACAGGCTGGGGTTGTCCCCGGACTCCGAACAACTGAGGATAATGGCGACATCGGCGAGCCTAGTCGAGGACAGCAAGTCAACACAATTCCTTGGCGAGTTCTTCGGGCGCAATGATCGTTTTGAGCTGATTCAGGGCGAGCAGACTCCTCCGAAGGAGGGTGCCCGCTTCCTGCTCAGGCCATATCGCCATGCCTTCTCCGCCTTTTCCGCCTCCGTTCAGAGCGACCCGCTTGAGACGATGACTCCGGCGAATACTGACGGGCCGGAGACCAAAAGCGCAGCGGCGGCTCTCGCGGAATCCCTGGGGGCTCCTATCACGGACACGTCCGAGTCCTGGCGGAAGGGCCTCGGGGATGCGCTTGCCAGAGTGTCCGCAGTGGACGCTATCCGGGATGCGTGTCGCGAGGACGGGGTGATTCGGGCGACCAGGCTGACCAGGGTGTGCGAAGCGCTCTTCGGCGATCACGAGAAGGATGTCCGATCATGCGACAATGATGCCCGCTCGGCGTCTGAGGCCCTGCGCGGCCTGCTGATGGCGCTCGGCCTGGCTATGAACAACACCTGCCAGGCGCCTCAACCGCTGCGGGGGCATCTGTTCTTCCACAACCTCGAGGGTCTGTGGGTCTGCACCAACCCGGATTGCAACGACCCCGCCCGCGAGGGGAGGGACAGCAAGGAGACGCACTTGCCGAAATGCGGCGCCCTCCACTCCCGACATCGTCTGACTTGCTCTTGCGGAGGGCGCGTCCTCGACCTTTGGGTGTGCAGCAACTGCGGAGAGGTCTACTTTGGAGGATTTGCGAAGGAGATCGCGGATGATGAACAGCACTACTGGATACTGACGCCCGATCAGCCTGAACTTGAGAGAATGCCGGACCGGTGTCCATCGGAGAATGATCAGAAGGACTATGCCATATTCTGGCCTGGCGGCGAGGTTGCTGACGGTGTAAATTATGTGCATAAAGGTGATGATCACACTTGGAGTGTCGCTCGGTTGAATGCCTTTACAGGCAAGGTCGTTTTGAAAGGGCGCAGTTCTGAAGCGACACAGATGGGAAAACTCTTCAGGATAACCACGAAAAATGGAAACCATAGTTTCGGCTTGCCCCTGAAATGTCCTTGCTGCAGTGTGGATTATAGCAAGCGAGGAATGGAGCGCTCCCCGCTGCGCAAGCATCGCACCGGTTTTCAGCGCGGAGCTCAAGTACTCGCTGGGGCTCTCTCACGGGAACTGCCTGCGACGACGGACGGTCGCCCGAGCCGGAAGCTCGTGGTCTTCACCGATAGCCGGCAGGACGCCGCGAAGCTGTCGGCGGGAATGGAAATGGACCATTTCCGCGATATGGTGAGAGTCTGCGTTTTGGATGCCCATAAAATATTGACCGATGGATTTTTTGACAGTGTCCTTTCCAATGCCTCCAAATCGAATTGCCGCCCCGAGTTTTTGGAAGAGATATCGAGGATCAACCCGCGAATGCATGCGGATGTCAAATCGTCGAGCAAAGCTCATAAGCCGGGGACTTCCGAGTATCTGCCGAGGGAGCTGGCGAGCGACCTTAAAATGTTTGCGCTGGACGAAGACCAAGAAAGCCTTTCAGAGGAAAACAGGGGCATGATATGGGGGTATCCGCGTCGAGTCCCTCTTCGTCGTATTAGAGACATCGTGTGGGGCATGTTGCTTCGTTACGGAATATGCCCGGGTGGTTCAGATGCAAAAGCCTTGGATTTGCAGGGACAGGAGTGGTGGAGGCTGTTCAACTGGTCAAAAGGCAGCCCCACCCTTCGGAATGATTTGAGTTACGGTGAGAAAGTGCATGTGGAGTATATGGAACAGTGCCTGATGCGCGAAATCATGTTCTGTCTATTCCCTCACACGATGGGAGCGCTCGAGAACCTGGGCATTGGCTTCGTGACCTACAGATACGATGACAACGAGGACGATCGTCTTGTTCAAGCAGTACAGGCGGCGCTACGCATGACCTGTGAGGCTAAAAAGTTTAAATACTCCCCATATTTTGATGAAGGTGATAATAGAGATGCTCTTTTTGTCGGAGCAACCGAACGTTACCTCGAGGACGTTGGTATAGAGCCGAATCTTGCTAAAAGAGCACTGAGAAATAGTAATGTTTTGGTGAAACCGTTGCGGGGTGGACCTTTGGGAGTTGATCCGAATAATCTCTGGCTTGAGTTGCGCGAAGAGGGGGATGAGAGCAGGGGGTGGCGTTGTCCCGTATGCGGAGCTTTTTTCATGCACGAGGCCGCTGGGCGGTGTCCGAAATGCAATGAGCCATTATGCGAGGGGGAGCCTTATTCTTCGCTCGACTACTACAGATACCTCTCCGAGAAGTCGGGCGGTGCGTTCCGCTTTCATTGCGAGGAGCTTACCGGACAAACCGACAAGGCGGACAAGCCCAAGCGGCAGCGATGGTTTCAGGAGGTGTTCCTGACCGACGAGGAGAACTCGGAGATCCCGGCTGTTCATGGAATAGACCTGCTGAGCGTGACCACGACGATGGAGGCCGGGGTCGATATCGGCTCGCTCTCGATGGTGATGCTGGCGAACATGCCTCCTCGCAGGTTCAACTATCAGCAGCGTGTCGGCAGGGCCGGCAGACGAGGGGCTGGACTCTCCATCGCGGCGACTTTCTGTCGGGGTCGCAGCCACGACGAGTTCTATTACAACCGCCCCGAGTCTATCACCGGCGATCCGCCTCCGCAGCCGTACATCGATGTCCGCCAGGTCGAAATAATCAAGAGGGTCCTGATGAAGGAAGTGCTTCGACACGCGTTCGCCCCGTTCCAAAAAGAGGAGGGCGGCCATGACAGCGTGCATGGAGAGTTCGGCACGGTGGAGATGTGGGGGAAGAGAAGAGGCGAGGTCGCGAAGTTCATTGACAGCCAGGAGTGCCACGAGCTGGTGGAGCGGGTTCTCGGGGTGCTGGTCAAGGGTACCGCGCGGGCCGGGAACGCAGGGGAGATGCGACTATTGAAGGAGGAGCTCGGCGGTTTCGTAGCCAAAGGACTGGTGGAGGAAATCGACCGTTGCGTGAACGATCCCGGGTTTACGCAGCAGTACCTGAGCGAGCGCCTTGCGAACGCCGGACTCCTGCCCATGTTCGGCTTCCCGACACGTGTCCGTTTGCTTTACACAAAACTGCCTAGAATAGCGATGCCGTGGCCCCCCGAACACGGGACGGTCGATCGAGAACTCGACATCGCGATAGCCCAGTTCGCACCCGGCTCCGAGACCGTCAAGGACAAGCGTGTCTACCGTTCCGAAGGCGTAGTGAGGCTCCTCCCCGAAGGCAATCATGTGAAAGCGAAGCCAGGCTTCACTCCTCCTCTTGGGGAGGAGAACAGATTGATCGGAATCTGCGGGAAATGCCAGGCCATCTGCGAGGTCGAAGATGCTGCTTCGCGGAGGAACGAATGCCCGGCGTGCGGCGAACATGAGATGAGCTATTACGACGCTCGCGTGCCGTGGGGGTTTTACTGCGAAGACAGGCCGCGCGAGTTCGACGGCAACTTCGAGTGGATGCCTCATGCAAGCCGTCCCATGCTCTTTATGGACTCGGAGCCTCGGGAGCATCTCGCCGGAAGCAACATCGCGCTCCTGACCTCGGCCAAGGAGGTCGTCTCCCTGAATACAAACGGAGACGAGGGGGGGTTTGTCTTTCGAGAAAAAAGAAACAGGGACATTGATGGTGTGTTCTATACAACGCTTGACGACGACTGGGACGGGGAAGAGAGAACAATCGCTCTCTTGTCGCGCAAGAAGACCGACGTCCTTGTGGTGGACTTGCAGACTTTGGCGTCGACCATCGCTATATCGCCTCGGACAGTCTATGGCAGAGCGGCCTGGTATTCATTCGCCTTTCTCTTGAGAACCGCAGCGTCGGCACTGTTGGATATCGACGTTAAGGAACTGCAGGCCGGCATCAGAACCGTGTCCGTTGACGGTGTGCCGCGCGGCCAGGTTTTCCTGTGCGACAGTCTGGAGAATGGGGCGGGCTATTGCAGATGGCTAGCCGATCATGAAGTTTTCTCTCATTTGCTGTCAACGGCCTGCGATCTCGAGTCAGACAGCATAGTGGTCAAGTGGATGCGGCCGGACCACCGCGAGCACTGCGACACGTCTTGCAATCTGTGCCTTAGGGACTACTCCAACCTCTATTATCACGGGTTGCTAGACTGGCGCCTCGCAGTGGAGATGGGCAGACTGGCGCTGGATTCGAACGCCGAGATCGACCTCTGTTCCGATGTTGTCGGCACTACGGGCAATCTTTGGCGACCGTTCATAGCGGAGGAAGGAGCGACTCTCAGCCGAGTCCTTGACCAATTCGGCTACAAATGGAGCATGGATTCGGGGGAGGTCTGCTTCGTGTCACAGTGGGAAAGTAGAAAAAGAGTCCTCGTTCCCTGTCATCCTTTGTGGTCGGATGAGTTGATAGAGAAGAAGAGAAATGAGGCGGGCGTTGCTTACCCCGAACATGAGACCGTGGCTATGAATTTGTTCATGGCGATGAGGCGGCCGGGGGATTATCTGTAGACAACCCCAGACAGGTAGATCGTTCTCATGAAACACCTTAAACAGTCGCCCTGATTGTGTATCATTGAACTGCTGGCGGCAACGCCTTCAACTCAAAAAACGACGCAGGAGGGATGTTGCATGAAGATCTACAGAGCAGAGAGGGCCGGGGCTGACGGGGAGGTGACCAAGAGAAGGCATTCGACGAAGCGCGCACCGCTCAACGTGCCCTATCTGGTCGACAACCTCTGGGAGTGGACGAGGCCTGATGGCTATCCCAACCGCAGGTTCTCGATCTTCGCCGCGCCGAGCCGGGAGGTCGCCGCTGAAAGCGCCTATGTCGCCGACACGATCTACGAGGTCTGTTCTCTCGTGCCCCCGAAAGCCTTGATCGCGCAGATTCCGGGCGTCAAGGACGCGAGGTATCATCCTGACTGCAAGACTCTGCCGAGGAAGCTGCTGGAGCTGCTCGGCAGGGAGAAGTGGACTGAAAAGGGGCTCGAGGAGAAGAGGGTGCTGGCCCCTCTGTGGGCGCCTGCTCTTCTGAAGGAGGAGGTCGAGTCCCTCATGCCGCCGGAGATTCGTGAAGAGATGAAAGAGGCCGTCACCCTCTGGAAAGATGTGGCGCTGTTGCCGTTCGATGTCGACGGCGATCTTGCCGACGATGTCGGCGAGGTGTTTATCGAGGCCGACGAGGTGATTCTGCGGCGCGTGTGCGAATCCGAAGACTGAGGTCTATTCGCCGAACATTTCGGGCGACGCCCCTTAAACGGTCGCCCCGGTTTTGTATAATCGAGTTGCAGGTGGACGGACTGATACTGACGAGAGGGAGGGGTTTTCATGGTTCGCTTTCTGCACACGGCAGACTGGCAGATCGGCATGAAGCTGGCTAGGATCGGCGATGCGGGCCCCCGCGTCCGCGAGGAGCGTTTCTCCGCGGCCAGGAGGGCCGTCGCGGCGGCGTCCGAGCACGGGGCGGACTTCATCCTGGTGGCGGGCGATCTCTTCGAGGACAACGCAGTCGACAGGGCGCAGGTGCGCAAGGTTGTCGACATCCTGGGAGGCGCGTCGTGCCCCGTCTTCGTCATTCCGGGCAACCACGACCCATTGGTGCCGGGGTCCGTCTGGGAGGACCGCTCGTGGGAGGCGGCGCGCAACGTGGTGGTCTTTCGCGAGAGCTCGCCGCACGAGCTTCCCGGCGTCACCCTCTACCCCTGTCCCCTGCTCGCGAAGAGGTCCGACGAGGACCCGACCGCCTGGATAGAGGCTGAGGGAGGCGACCGGGTTCGCATCGGCCTGGCGCACGGCTCGGTGGAGGGCGCGCCGATAGACGAGTGGGACAACCCCATCCCGAGGGACGCAGCGACCCGCTCGGGGCTGGACTATCTCGCGCTCGGGCACTGGCACTCCTTCGCTCTGTTCGGCGATAGGACGGCCTACTCCGGCACTCACGAGCAGACCTCCTTCGGGGAGAGGGACAGCGGCAACGTCCTGATCGTGGAGATAGACGGACCCGGCAGCGTCCCGGCGATCTCTCCCGTGCGCACGGGCGGAGTCTCGTGGGTGTCGATGGACGAGCGGGTGGACTCCCGCGAGGAGATCGACAGCGTCCGAGCGCGTATCGCCGGGCTTCCGTCGCCGGAGACGACCCTTCTCCGCGTGCGCCTCTCCGGGCTGATGAGGCCGGACGACAGAGAGGCGCTCGAGGAGATGGAGCGAGCCGCCGAGCGGTTTCTGTGGGGCGAGGTGGACGGAAGCGGCCTCCTGCCCGAGCCGGAGGACGAGTCGTGGGTGGACGGCCTGCCCGACGGGCTGATCCGCGTGGTGGGAGAGCGTCTTCGCGAGAGCGTCGGGGCGCCGGAGACCAGGGCGAGGGCGCTGATGGATCTTTACTCTCTTCTTTTGGAGGTGGGGTCATGATTCTTCATTCCATCAAGGTCGAGAACTGGCGCTGCATTCTCGGCGAGCGGTCCGCCGGACCCTTCTCCGAGGGGATCAACATTCTGCACGCCCCGAACGCCACCGGCAAGTCGACTCTGTTCGAGGCGCTGCGCTGCGCGCTGATGGACAGCCACAGCGCAAAAGGCAAGGAGGTCGAGAGGCTTCGCCCCTGGGGGCGCAGACTGTCGCCCGTCGTCGAGGTCGAGTTCACCTCCGGCGGCGTGCGCTACCGCGTCCGCAAGGGTTTTCTGGACTCGGCCCTGTCGCTGCTCGAACGTATGGAGAACGGGGCCTATCAGCCGGTCGCCAAGGGTACCGACGCGGACACGATGACTCGCGCCCTCTTCACGAAGGATGCGCCGAAGAAGGGCATGTCGCGTCCGGAGCACTGGGGCATTCTGCAGGTCCTGTGGGCGCCGCAGGGCATGCTGGAGGTGGGCGAGCTGTCCGGGAATCTGCTCGACGACATCAGGACGTCGATCACAGCGCAGGTGGTGGACGACCGCGCTCGGGCCGTGGAGGAGCTGCTCGGGAGGCGCAGCGAGACCTGGTTCACTCCCACGGGCAAGGAGAAGAGCGCCGGTCCGCTGGCGACTCTTCGGAAGGAGATCGAGGATGCCGAGGGCAGGCTCGAGGCCCTGAGGATGGAGCGCGGGGAGGCCGAGGCGTCGTCGAGGCGCGTCAGGGCGCTCTCCGAGAGGGAGGAGGAGCTTCGTGGCGAGGTGGCGCGCATGGAGGAGGACAGAAAGAGACTCGAGGAGCGCGCCGTCGAGTATGGGAAGGTCCGCGTCGAGCACGACCGCCGCGCCGCCGACGCGAAAGTCGCCGAGTCCGAGTACGTCCGGCTGAGGGAGACGGTCGAGCGGATCGACGAGGCTGACAGGGAGATGGCCTCGGTCGCGAAGAGGATTGAGGAGCGCCGATCCGCGCTGCCGAGCCTTGAGGCCGCGCGCGAGGAGAGCGCGAAGTCGCTGGCAACAGCCATCGCGGAGCTCGAGGCCGCCCGCGCCGAGGTGGAGGCCACGGAGGCGAGCGCCGAGCTGGCCCGCGCCGCCCGCAGGGTCGTCGAGCTGAGGGGACTCCTGCGCACGCTCGTCGAGAGGGACTCATCGGCGAATAAGACACGAAATAGCCTCGCCGGGCACGAGCAGGAGCGGAGCGCCCTGGCCTGTCCCTCCCTCGCGGATATGAAGAAGATACGCAAGGCCTTCGCCGACTTTGACAGGGCCGATGCGGAGCTGAACGCGTCCAGGGTTGGCATCGAAATCCATCCGTCGAGGAGCCGGAAGATGGTCGTCGAGGCGGGAGAAGAGACCCACTCTCACGATCTGGAGGCCGGCAGGCCCGTCATAGTCCAGGGCTACGCCGACATCCGGCTCGATATCGAGGGCTTCGGCGTCCTGCGCGCATACAGCGTCGCGGGGACGCCGCGCGAGGCCGAGGAGGCGAAGAGCAAGGCGAGGCAGCAGATTGAGAAGCTGTCGGCCCCGTTCGGCACGAGCGACAGGACGGACCTCGAGGAGCTGCACGAGCGCGGCTTCTCCCTGGACACCCACATCGAGCTGGAGAGAGCGGAGCTGAATGCCCTCCTGGGCAAGGATACGATCGAAACCCTGTCCGGGCGGATCAGGCAGGTGGAGACGGAGCTTTCCGCTCTGCTCGAGGCCCGTCCCGCGTGGAGGGAGGCCGACCCGGACCCGGAGGCGCTGGCCGAGACGGCCGAGGAGGCGGGCAGAAAGGCCGCGGAGCGCCTGAGAGCGGCGGAGACGGGTCGCGACGAAGCGTCGAAGGCCTCGTCGGACGCGGAGATGTCGCAGAAGCTGGCGGAGCAGGGAGCGGAGGCCGACCGACGGTCGCTGGAGTCGCTCGAGGAGCGCCTGCGGGCACTGCAGGCGGACGGACGGACGCAGGAGGAGCGCCGCAAGGACCTGACCTCGCTGGCCCTCGGATGGGACGCGGCGAAGGGCGCTGCCGAGGAGTGCGCCGAGAGGCTGAAGAAGCTCGGCGGCGACCCGGACGAGGAGCTGAAGGCCGGGGCCAGGGCGCTCAAGGCCAGGACGGACGAGCTCAGGAGGACGGAGGAGGATCGCATTCGCGAGAGCGCCCGCCTCGACACCTTCGCAGCGCGCGGACTCCACACCCTCGTCTCCGACCTGGAGGAGAGGCTCGAGGAGCTGAAGCGCCGCCTCGCGAGGGAGAGGCTGGCGGCCGACTCGACGCGCCTTCTTCTCGACACGTTCAAAGACTGCCGCGCCGAGATGTCGAGGAGCGTCACCGAGAGAGCGTCGCGTCGGGCGACGGAGATCTACTCGCGAATAGTCGGGGCCGACCAGGGGGAGTTGCGCCTGGCGGAGTCGATGGCGCCGTCCGGGTTCGTGCCGAAGGGACTGGACGCCCCGGTGGGGGTGGAGGCGCTCTCTGGCGGCGAGAGGGAGCAGCTCCACTTCGCGGTCCGCATGGCCCTGGCCGACTGCTCCGGGAGCGGGGAGCGCCGCCTGCTGGTGCTGGACGACACCCTTATGGCCACCGACTCGATCCGTTTTCAGCGCATCCTGAAGATCGTCGAGGAGGCCGCAAAGGAGCTGCAGATACTGATACTCACCTGCCAGCCGGAGCGATTCGAGCGGCTTTCGGACGCGAATCGGGTGGACCTCGCGACCCTGCTCGGAACCGGGGACGCGCGGACGACCGCAAGGGAGGGATCGGCATGACGGAGCGAAACACTCGCGAACAGCAGACGGCTTTCAACAACCTCTGCGCAACCGCGTCGCAACGGGAGATAGAGGAGGCGTTAAGGGGGGGCGCGTCGCCGACGGCCTGCGACGGGGACCGGTGGACCCCGCTGATATGGGCCGCGCGCGCCAACCCCGATCCGAAGGCCGTGCTGACTCTGATAGCCGCCGGGGCGGACCTGGAGGCGAGGGACGAGTCGGGGTTGACCGCCCTGTCATGGGCCGCGTGGTGCAACAGGAACCCGCGGGTTGCGCTCGCCCTGGTGGAGAAGGGCGCCGATCTGGAGTCGAGAGGGTTCAGCGGGATGACTCCCCTGAGCATCGCCGCCGAGCGCGCCAGGAACCCTGACGTGGTGCGGGCGCTCATCCTGGCGGGGGCCGACATCGAAGCCCGCGACAGCGATGATGCGACTCCCCTGATGAGGGCGGCGTGGTATAACGAAGACCCGATGGTGATTCGGGAGCTTGTGAAGGCCGGCGCGGACGTGAACGCCAGGGACAAAAACGGCCGCACCGCGCTCATCGGTTGTGGCTTCTGCGCTCCCCTCGACCCTGACTCCGGGAAACCACAGTCCGCAAGGATGGCGGAGATTCTCGTCTCGGCGGGCGCCGACGTGAACGCCAGAGACGACAGCGGTTGCACCGCGCTCATGGCGGAGCTTGCGGACTCAGGTCACTTCGAGGTGGTCGAACTGCTGCTGAAATCCGGCGCGGACGTGAACGCTCGCGACAACAAGGGGCGAACTCCCCTCCTCCACATGGAAAGGGCCTTGAAGCCCGATGTGCTGGCGCTCCTCCTTGCGTCCGGCGCAGACGCAACGGCCAGGGACGACGAGGGCGGCGGCGTGCTTCACCACGTCGTACCCGCCCTCTCAGAGGAGACTCTGAGGATGCTGCTGGACGCCGGCGCCGAACTGGACTCTTCGAACAGCCGAGGAGATACTCCCCTGTCTTTGGCTACGCGCAAAGACGCGGCGACCGTCCGCCTGCTCATAGCCGCAGGGGCGGACGTCAACGCCGGGATCGACCGGGGCTGTACCCCGCTCTTCGACGCCGCCTACTACTTTGGGAGGGACGATTCCATCGAAGCCCTCGTGGAAGCCGGAGCGGATGTCAACGTCCAGGCCGGGGACGGCACCACGCCGCTCATGCTGGTCCTCGAGCGGGGCGGAGACATATCCGCGGTCGAATGCCTCCTCTCGGCCGGGGCCGACCCGAACGTGCACGACAACAAGGGAAAGACTCCCTTGATGTACGCGGCCGAGAGCGGCAGGGCGGATTCGCTGCGCGCTCTACTGGCCGCGGGCGCCGATCCGAACGCGCGCGACGGGGAGGGAGAGACCCCCTTGATGTACGCGGCCAAGGGCGGCGACGCGGATTCGCTGCGCGCGCTCCTGGACGCCGGGGTCGAGGTGGACGCTCTTTCGAAGGGGTATTACACCGCGCTTTTTTACGCGGTCGAAGGCCTGCGCAGCCACGGCACGGATGCCATGCGCGTCCTGCTGGAGGCCGGCGCCGACCCGGACGCCCTCGGCATCCCGTACACGCCGATGCTGCACTTTGCGGTGGACAATGTCTGCCCGGAGGCGGTGCGACTGCTGCTCGGCTCCGGCGCCTTCATAAACAAGCTCGACAAGTTCAACAGGACTCCCCTGGATGCCGCGCTGGACGCGCTGGAATTCTACAGAAAAATCGAGGAGATAGTCGAGATGCTGCGGAAGGCCGGCGCCGAGATCGGCTGGGTGCGAGAACGAAAGAACATAACGGAAGAGGAGAGGAGCTGATCGCGAATGATACATTTCGGAGGATATCCCAAAGGGGGACTGGCGTTCACCGGCGACGGCGTTCACGTCGTCTCCCCCGTGCCGCAGGAGTCCGCGGGGGTGAAGGCTCGCGACCGAGAGCTGTTCATATCCAACTTCCGCCTGCTCTGGGAGAACAGGGCGCGGATTTTCGCCGACCCGGAGCTGTACGACGCCCCCCTGTCCTTCTCCGCGCTCTCCTGCGCCTTTTTAGGCGGCGGGCCCGTGTCGCTCGGCATCCTGCTGGAGTTGTGGGAGGACGGCCGATGGATCGAACCGTGCCCGAACTGCGGCGGGGAGTGCCGCGTATTCTACCGCTGCGGAAGCATACTGAGCGGCGCAAACAAGTGGTGGGGCTTCTGCATGGGCTGCGGCGAGGACTGGATCAACGGGTCTCGCCCGGCGGAGAGCGGCTTCTCCCGGGAAGTCCACGCCGCGCTGAAACTGATCCACAAGCATGCCAGGCCGATCGTGGTCAAGAACCCTCCGTTCCCCTCCGACTTCGCGACCTGGGCCGCCAGGTGCCGCGAACGGTACGAGAGCGGCGCGGTCGTCCGCGACGACGAGCAGGAGAAAGAGATAATCCCGGTGGACGACACCAGGTCGCTGCGGGAGGTGGTGGAGCTGCTCTCCCGCGACCCCTCCGAGGGAGGTGAGTGACGGCGAGCATTTTCGACGCTTGAAATTTTACAAATACGCGCATCCGTGGTATAATGCGCAACGTTGCATTAAGAGACCGCATCGAACACCCCGTTCACACCGCACCACCGCGTCTAATCCGCCCGGGCCGGCGTCGCGCGCCATCCAAAGACGCCGAGGGCGAGCGCTTTAATCTTTTGGACGATACCAAACCCGAAGAGAACTCGTTTCACGAATGTCGGACATCGAAGGACAAGGATCGATGGTTCCATTGCGCGTGGTCAAGTCGCACATCTGCGTGTCCGGTACACGATGATTGCAGAGGCGGCGCCCGTAGACAGAATCGGGCAGGGTCCTTGCAGTCCGACGACAATTTGTGAAAGGGGTGCGGTATCGATGAGCAGAGGCATGTCCTCCGTCAGAATCGAGCGCGTCAACCGTCTGCTCTCCCGGGTCGGGTCGAAAAGGAGCGGTCGCGTCGTTCCTTCCGACGTCCTGATCAGGGAGTGCGAGTACGGCGGGGAGAGCAAGAGCCGCGAGGCTTCGATCAGGCTGCTGCAGAGGGACATACAGTTCCTGAGGGTGTACTTCTCCGTCAAGATAATCTACGTCCAGAAGGAGAAGGGCTATGTGCTGCTGTAATCCTCTTCCCCGGGAGGGGGCGAGGGCGGGCGGCGATACCCTGACGGCGGAGAGGATTCTGCGCCTCAACACCCTGCTGCACCGGCTCGAGGCGTGGAGGGAGAGGGGGATTCCGGTCGCGTCGGACGATTTGATCCGAGAGGCGGGATACCTCGACAGACGCGCCGGCTCGGAGACGGCTAAACGTCTGTTGCAGAGGGACATCGGCTTCCTGAGGGACAGGTTCTGCGCCGAGATCGTCTACGACGGATCGGCGGGGGGCTACTTCCTTGAATCCCTCGGCGAGTACGTGCTGCTCTCCATCATCGGAGTCCCCGAGTCCCGCGGGGCGGCGTGACCCGCCGCCCCATTCTCGCTATCGCCTTCCCCCTTTCATGAGAGCATATGGCAGCATGATAAAGTCGAAGATCATTATACCATCGACTTCGAATGTGGAGTGGCCGGGGTTCCCGCCCTTCGCAGTGCCGATGCGGCCCTCGGGAACAGGCGGAGGTGCAGCGCAAGAGCCAGGAGCGCCGTCATCAGCCACAGGACCCCGGCGTCGAAGGGCGCGGTCGGTATCTGCATGTCGCCCAGGCGCTTGAAGGGGGCGAACAGGTGCGCCCTGCCCAGGCGCGACTCCGGCTCGATCGCCACGGGCAGGACCCTCGGGACCAGGCGAGCCCCGGACAGCACTATCGCGTCCCCGGCCCTGACTCCGAGCATCTGTTTTTCCACCTCCCTGTTGAAGCTCCTGTTCTTGAACGCCTCGAACCCCGAGTGCCCGAGACGGGCCCGCAGGTCGCTCTCGATGCCCGCCCGCCGCTCGGAGGCGGCCTCGCGATCCTGGTTGACGCGCTCCTCCGCCAGCTTCAGCCAGGCGAGCACCGCGCGCTGCGCCTCGCGCGTGTAGGCGCCGGGCACAAGCGACTCGTCGCCGAGCCCCTCTTCGCACCACTCCAGCCCGGTGATGCGCTCCAGGTTGTCCAGCTCGTTGCGCAGCGCGGTCAGCCTTCCGGCGATCCTGGCGGCATCGTCGGGGTTTCCCGCCGCGTCGAGTGTCGGGGAGAAGGGGTACGAGGCCAGTCCGCGCACCTCCGGTATGTACAGGTCGGCGAGGTACTCGCCCCTCGTCTCGTCGATCTCGTCGCGGAAGAAAAGGCGCTGGAAGGGGTTGTTCCGGTAGTGGTCGGCCATCAGCGCCTCGTAGGCCCAGCGGGTGGGCATGATTTCGGCCACCAGGGGCACGTTCCTGTCCCCCGCGTCCTTCCGGATCAGCTCGTCGTAGGAGATCGCGGGGCCGCCGAGCATTATCTGCGGGGCCAGCAGCACCGGGATAAGGATGTGTATCGCGGACGCGGACGACAGCGAGTCCGACAGGATGAGGCCGATCATGGAGGCGCAGACAGCCGTGCTGAACAGTATCCACCACGGCGTCAGCCAGGAGGGGGGGATCCTCAGCAGCGCGCTCCCGATGACGGTGTACAGCGCGGTCTGCACGGCCGCGGCCAGCAGCAGCCAGGCGAACTTGGAGGCGAGGTAGGCCCCCCTGCTGAGGCGCAGCAGTCGCTCCCGCTCGAGGATCCGACGGTCGCGGTTGATCTCGTCCGCGCTGAGCGCCATTCCGAGGAAGACGGCGATGACCGAGCTGATGAAGTAGTAGCCGGGCAGATTCACGTTGTCGCGCAGGACGTACTCCGCGCCCCACGACCCGCGGAAGAGCAGCCCCGCGGCGAGCGCGAGCAGCAGCGGCTGCACGAGCACCGAGATCCGGTAGCTCCTGTTGGCGAGTCGGCTCTTCATCGTCCTGGCGAAGAAGACGGCGAACTGCTCCTTCAGGGAGGGAGGGGTGCGCGTCTCGACCTCCGCGGGGACGGCGCGCTCGTCGACGCGATCCGGAACCGCGGCGACGGCGGCCGAGTCCAGGTACAGGCGGTGCCACTCCTCCGGCTGGACCCTTCGCCGCCCCGTCGGCAGACCGCGCTCGTCGGGGACCCTCTCCTCCACTATCTCGAAAAGCTGCTCGGGGTTGACGTTTCCGCACCTGGGGCAGGCGTATTCCTGCTCCCCCGCGCGGTATGACGCGCTTCGGAAGTGGACCAGCGCGTCCAGTGGGTTGCCGTCGTAGATCGGGCGGCCCCCCTCGTCCAGCATCCACAGCCTGTCGAACATCTTGTACACCTCGGACGACGGCTGGTGGATCACCGCGATCACCAGCCTTCCGGCCGCGGACTGCGCCTTCAGCAGCGATACGACGTTGACCGAGTCGGCCGACGAAAGGCCGCTGGTGGGCTCGTCCACGAGCAGCACCGCAGGACGGCGCACCAGCTCCAGCGCTATGTTGAGCCTCTTCCTCTGCCCGCCGCTGATGGTCTTGTCCAGCGGCGATCCGACGCGCAGGTCGGCTGTGTCGAGCTGGTTAAGCTCGTCCAGGACGCGCCGGCAGCGCTCGCGGACCTCGGAGTCGGACAGGCCGGGGAGGCCGAGGCGCGCGCTGTAGTACAGGTTCTCGAAGACGGTCAGGTCCTCGAACAGCAGGTCGTCCTGGGGCACGTAGCCGACGACCCCGCAGCGGGCCATCGACCCGTCGGTGACGTCGCGCCCGTCGAGCAGCAGCCTGCCGGAGCGCGGGCGCAGACTGCCCGTCAGCAGGGAGAGCAGGGTCGTCTTCCCCGAGCCGCTCCCTCCCATCACCGCGACCAACTCCCCGCCCCTGGCCGAGAAGGAGAAGTCGTGAAGCCCCTTGTCCGGCGCGCCGCCGTAGCGGAAGTCCAGGTGGTCGCCCTCCAGCACGTGGACCGGCGCGAGGCCCGACGAGATCGAGAACGCCGCCGCAATCTCGCCGAAGTGGACGCGGTCGCGCATCCGGTTGGATATGACGGAGCCCTGCCTGAGCGGGTGCGTCCCCGTCCCCGGCGGCACGCCGTCCAGCAGCAGCTCCGAGCCCGGCGCGGTCCGGAAGAACCACGCGGACTCGTCGGCGCGGAAGACCGCGAAGGAGCCGCGGAACTGCGGACGGTGCAGGGTCCTGGGGCCCGCCCCGGAGCGAGCCGTCGCGTCTCCGTCGACCGGGATAAGGAACCGGTCGTCCAGCCCCTCCCCGTCCCACGGGAAGTCCCCGCCGCAGAACAGAGAGTAGCCCGAGATCAGCGATTGCGGCAGGGAGAGGGCTTCGGCGAGCGCCGGAAGCAGCGCGTCGCACCGGTCGACGCCGGGCGAGGCCTCGATCAGGGCGGCCAGCACGGATACCTGCTCCTGTCGCGAGGCCTGTCTCCCGAGTCCGGCGGCCACCGAGGCCCCCCTCTCCGCGAGCAGGGGGGCGGGCGCCTCGCTCTGCATGTCGAGCGCGAGGTCGTAGAGCTCGAGGTATGGCTGGATAGCGTCCAGCCCCAGGTGATCCCGCAGGTACGATGCCGCCCTCTCCCGCACGCCCTCGCGAAGGCTGTCCGGCGCGGACGCGGCGCGGATGGCGAAGAGGTTCAGCACAGCGTTCAGAGTTATCTCGGTCATAGGCACGGGCTTTGCACCTCGCGGAAGTGGGCGGGCGGGAGCGTCCCGGAGGAGCGCCCCCGCCCGGCGCGGCCTGTTACTGGCAGGGCGCGACCAACGGGTCGCGGACGGATTTGACTATGGTAAGTATCTCCTTCAGGTCGTCCTCCGTCAACTTGCCCATTTCCCCGGAAATAATCGCAAAAATCGAGTCGATGACGGCCTTTTTGCCGTCGGTGTCCAGCATCTTCGCCAGCTCCTCGTTCTCGGAGTAGGCCTCCAGCATCTCCTGCGCAAGCTCGAGCTGCGGCAGGTGCCCGTTCACGAACGCGGTGAACTCGTCAGTGACCCCCGAGGCCAGCCCGAGGCTCGAGAGGAGGTAGAAGATCTCCAGCGTGCTGCCGTAGAAGCCTCCCACGAGGGTGTTCAGCACGATGTCGTCTGTCTTGGCCAGCTCCAGCATCGCCAGCACCATGTCTATGCTGCTCGCGGCCTGCCCCTCTCTCTTCTCCGCGAAGGCCTTGCTCTCCTCGCGAATCTTCGCCCTCGGGAAGCCTATCCTCCGGTCGATCTCCCTTCCGGTCTCCAGGAAGTTCTCGTCCACCTTGTCGAACAGCATCGCGTAGCTGTGGTTCATAGCCCCGATGCCCCACAGAACATGCAGCTGCTCCAGGGACTTGCACCCCACGAGGTTCTTCAGGGGGGTGAGAAGATCCTCGTTCCAGGACAGGCCGACATCCTTCATCTTGTCGAACAGGGCGAACAGCTCCCTGGTCTCCTCCGAGTCGAACAGCCTGGCCAGGCGCTCCTGCGCCGCGCTCAGCGCCTCCTCCCTGGTCGCGGCGGCGGCGGGGGCGGCCGAGGCCAGGAGCAGCCCCAGCGAGCAGGCCACGGCGATCAGAATCACGAGTTTTTTCATGTTGAAACCCTCCTTGCTCCTTGCGGATGAATACATGTTGCCGGACGAGAGAACAGCTCCCCGATCCGGACGCCTCCCGGGCGCGATCGTCCGCGCTCGGTCGATCCGCGTGCGCCGCATGCGCGTATTTTCCGAACCACCTCCAGAGTTTGAGTGGAAAGAGTATGATGCCAAACACCCCGAATTTCAATAGCCGGCGGGAGGAATCGCACAAACGAGGTTAGATCCCTCCTCCCCTGCGGGTCGTCGGGATGACAGGGAAGGCGCGGGTCGTCGGACAACACGTCGTCCCGAACGGAGCGAAGCGACGGAGGGACCTGAAATTGACCGACCTTCATCTTGAAGTTCGAGTGACAGGTCGGTGGCTGTTCTGTAAAATTGTGACTGGCGGGGAGGTCCGTCTCGACGCACCGTGCGCGGGACGCCCCTGCCGAGGGGGGATGTGCTATGTTCGAGATGAAGTTCGCTGC
>JAKJGK010000135.1 GCA_022704435.1 Synergistota bacterium
AAGCTCCATCAGGTCGGCCGAGATGTCGAAGGTCTGCTGCGCCCCCCTGTGCACCCCGCCGATGCCTCCCGTCGCGAAGACGCGCACCCCCGCGAGCGACGCGCCTATCATCGTGCTCGCCACCGTGGTCGCTCCTTCCCCGCCGCTTGCCAGCAGCATCGGCAGGTCGCGCCTGCTCGCCTTGCGGACTTCGGACGAGCGCCCCATGTGCTCGAGCTCCTCCTCGCTCAGCCCGACGCGTATCACCCCGCCGATTATCGCAATCGTCGCGGGCGTCGCGCCCTCCTCGCGGATGATGCGCTCGCAGGTGCGCGCGCTCTCCACGTTCTCCGGGTAGGGCATCCCGTGGCTGATTATCGTGGACTCCAGCGCCACCACCGCCCTGCCCTCCTCCAGCGCCGCCGCGACCTCGGGGGACGCCTTCACCCTGTCCCTGATCACTCTGTCGTCAATCATCTCGCTCCTCCTCCGCATCCAAATCCGCACGGGCGGCCTCCACCGCCGCCACGCTCATCGTCTCGCTCACGGCGCCTTCGCTCGCCAGCGCAAGGGCCGAGGCTTGCGACGCGAAGCACGCCGACCTCTCCATCCCCCAACCGCATAGCTCGCCGTAGACCACCGCCGCCGTGAAGGCATCCCCCGCGCCCGTGGCGTTCACCGGCCGCACCGGCACCGCCGGGACCCTGCCGCACTCCTCCGTGGAGGCGTAAAACGCCCCCTCCGCCCCGAGGGTGATGTAGACCTTCCGCACGCCACGGGCCAGCATGCGCCGCGCCGCCTCCTCCAGGCTCCCCTCCGGCCCGATATCCACGCCCGACAGGAAGGAGGCCTCCAGCCTGTTCGTCTTGACGCAGTAGAAGCGCCCGAGCAGCCGCTCCATTCGGCGGCACTTGCCCACCGAGACCGGGTCGACGAAGACCCTTGGGCACAGGTCCAGCAGACGCGCGAGCGCGCCTTCCGACAGGCACGCGTCCGCCACCGCGAGGGCCGCCCCCGACAGCAGGGGCGCGCACTCGTCAAGCCGCTCGGCGGTCAGCTCGTCGAGGATGCTCATGTCCGACAGGCCGAGCGCCATGTCGCCTTCCTCGTCCATTATCGCCATGTAGGTGGACGACGTGCGCTCCGGCAGCACCAGTGCGTGCTCCAGCCCCACCCCCGCGACGTCGCAGGAGGCGCGGATCGCGCTCCCCCCCGCGTCGTCCCCGAGCGCCGTCACAAGCGACACCGGCACGCCGAGGCGCGCCAGGTTCTCCGCGATGTTCCTCCCCACCCCGCCCGCCCGGCTCTCCACCCTCCCCGGGTTGGAGTCGCGCGGGATCAGCGCGGCCTCCGTGAAGCCCATGATGTCCAGGTTGGCCGCGCCTGCGACTGCGACGCGGCGCTCGCGACCTTTCAAATGCCAACCCCGCCCTCCGCTCAAGGTCGGGCGGCCCCGCCTCGAACCGGTGCCGGAGGCGGACCGCCCGCGATAATGATACACTATTGACGGCAATGGAAGGATGCCCGGCCGCCGAAAGCCGTGCGTCGAGAAGAAATGAAGGGAAGTGTGAGGAATGCGCGCTCAACCTGTGGAAAACAGCGTCTACGTCGGAGATTCGGAGCTTAGGAGATTCATGGAGCAGGCGCTCGAGAGCCTCGGCGTCCCGGAGGAGGACGCGCGGATATCCGCCGACGTCCTCCTGGAGGCCGACCTGCGCGGCATCGACACCCACGGAATAGGGCGGCTGTCGATCTACGTCGGGCGCCTGAAGGCCGGGACCCAGGCCCCGTCCAGCGCCATCGAGGTCGTCGAGGAGGGCCCCGGCACCGCGCTGGTCGACGGCGGAGGCGGCATGGGGCACGTCGTCTCCACGAAGGTCATGGACGAGATCGTCATCGGGAAGGCCAGGGAGAACGGCATCGCCGGGGTGGCGGTCCGCAACTCCAGCCACTTCGGGTTCGCCGGCTACTACCCCCTCATGGCCGCGGAGCAGGGCATGATAGGCATGGCCTTCACCAACGCGCGCCCGTCCATCTGCCCCACCTTCGGCACGGAGCCGATGCTGGGCACGAACCCCATAGCCTTCGGCGCGCCCTCGGACATGGAGTTCCCCTTCCTGTTCGACGCCGCCACCTCCATCATTCAGCGCGGCACCGTGGAGCTGTTCGAACGCATAGAACGCCCCCTGCCGGAGGGGCTCGTCGTCGGCCCGTCCGGGGAGCCGCTCACCGACCCCGCCTCCATACTGCAGGGGATGCTCGAGGACCGGGCCGCCCTGCTGCCGCTCGGCGGAAGAGGCGAGGAGACGGGAGGGCACAAGGGGTACGGACTGGCCATAATGGTCGAGATACTCTCCGCCGCGCTCCAAAACGGCCCGTACCTCAAGCAGGTGACCGGCGTCGGGATGGGGCACTTCCTGCTGGCGATGGACGTCACGCGCTTCGTCCCGCTCGACCTGTTCCGCTCCGTGACCGGGAACATCCTCCGCGACCTGGCGAACTCGCGCAAGGAGCCGGGCCGGGAGCGCATCTACGTCCCCGGCGAGAAGGAGCACATCACGAGGCAGCAGCGCCTGAGGACGGGTGTCCCACTGCCCTCGGGGCTGGTGAAGAGGCTTGAGGCGATGGCGAACGATCTGGGGATAAGGAGGCTGGAGGGGTAGGGGGGAGAGTCGAAAAAGCCGGGTCTGCGGGGCTGTTCCTCCGAGGACCCGGCTTTTTCTTGAAGATGGGGTCAGATGATTGAGTCCCTATATCGGAGCCGGTTACGTAACGCTTCGCAACGCTCCTGTAAGATCGAATCACTGCCGCAGGCAGAATTTCGATCTCAGGAGGGGTTTAATTGTCAGAGTTTCTAACCATTCGGAACAGCACGTCCGGATCGGCGGCTAGCACCTTGGACAGTCCTTGATTACCTCAGGCCTTGGTGGACGTTCTTTGCCACGCTCAATGCGGCTAAGGTAGGCAGGGGAAATGCCCACCTTTGAAGCCGTCTCGCGCAGCCCAAAGTCTTGGGCGACCCGAAGATCGCGGATCGTTTCGCCAAAGTTTTTCATAAAAATAAACATGCCCCTTTGTTTAGTGTTTTGCAACACAGAATTCTTCTGGTATTCTTTGGTGTTATGTAGTAAAGTTTGCATGTTCCCATTCATAAGATAGGTATATACCCATCGTTCAGCCTTTGTGTTGTTTTGGGAAGTCAATCCTGCAGGAGGGTCGACATGGGAAACGAAGAAGTTCTGAAATTAAAAGATGTCACTGCCTTGCTTAAGGTCGGCGAAAAGACAGTATACTCCATGGTCCAGAAAGGGGAACTTCCCGCATTCAAGGTCCGCGGTCAGTGGCGATTTTCCCGGAAGGACATTGGTGCATGGATAGAGCAACAGAAACAGGCGGCTAGTGAATTTGGCGAGAACGATAAAAGTGCCCCCTGCCTCGGTGAGCCAAGTTGTATTGTCAGCAAAAAGAAGAACAAAAAGGCCGAGAATACCATCCCGGCAGGATACACGCTCGACTACGTTTCCGGCAAACAGATCAAAGAAACGAAAAAGGAGCTGGTCCGGCAGCGGGTCGTTCGCGCTTTGATCCATGAATACGGATTCTCGCCGGAAGACATGGAACTGGATTTTTCCATTGGCGGACGCAAGAAGGTGGACGTGGCCATCTTCCACCATGGCAAGGAGCATACCATCGAGAACTTGGGGCGCGCCGTGCTCTGCCGCCAGGAGCCGAACGTCGGCAAGAATGTCGTGCGCATCCGAGATTTCGAGCAGGCCGCCAAGGATCTAGATGGGATTGAGACCATCATGCGCGAGGTTGATGCGGTCCAGTATGGTCTGTGGACCAACGGCCTGGAGTTCTTCTTTGTCGAGAAGGAACAGAAGCGCTTCGAAACCAAGTGCAACCCCATCGGCGACTGGCCGATGGCAGAAGAGTCGGTTGGCACCAAGGAGGTCATCTCCGATGCCCATACCCGTGTCGCCGACAACGAGATGCTCAAGATCACCTTCCGCCGCTGCCACAACTACATCCATGGAAACGAGGGCATGCCCAAGGATGCCGCATTCTGGCAGTTCCTTTATTTGATCTTCTGTAAGATGCACGATGAGAATCTGCGCGGCAAGCAGCGCCAGGCCTGGAAACGCCGGTTCTGGGCTGGCCCTAAGGAACAATTTGAGGCGCAGGGCCGGAAGGCTATCCGTAATCGTATCGAAGAGCTCTTCAGCGAGGTCAAGAAGCAGCACAAGAAAATTTTCCGAGGCAACGAGGAGATTACACTCTCCGACCGGGCGCTGGCCTTTATCGTTTCTGAATTAGCCAAATACGATTTCACCCGCACGGATGTCGATGCCAAAGGAGTGGCCTACCAAGAACTGGTGGGCGTCAATCTGCGCGGCGACCGTGGCCAGTATTTCACTCCCCGGGGCGTGGTAAAGCTGGTTGTGGAAATGCTTGATCCCAAGGAGAACGAGACGCTTCTGGACCCGGCCTGTGGGACTGGCGGCTTTCTGGTCGCCACCCTGGGACATATGCTGAAAAAAATCCGCGAGGAACAGAATGTTCAGTTCGGAAAGGAAAACACCGCCGAGTTTCTGAACGTCCACGAGCGCCTGAAAGAGTATGCCGCCGCCAATGTGTTCGGGGCCGACTTCGATCCGTTCCTGATCCGCGCCGCCCAAATGAACATGGTGCTGGCGGGCGACGGCCAGGGTCATATTTACAACATCAACTCCCTGGAGTTCCCGCTGGGACATCTAGCCGATCTGCCTTCTGCCAAGAAGGAGATCCCGCTGGGGTCGATGGATATAATCGCCACCAATCCTCCGTTCGGTTCCGACATCCCAATCACCGACAAGCATATCCTTGAACAGTACGAATTGGCGTATAGCTGGGAGTCGGATGGCGAAGGTGGTTTTCGCAATACTGGCGTACTCAAAAGTAGCGTCGCGCCAGAAATTCTCTTTATTGAACGCTGCATTAAGTGGCTCAAGCCTGGTACCGGCCGCATGGGCATCGTCCTCCCCGACGGGGTGTTGGGGAATCCGGCCGCCGAATACATCCGCTGGTGGATCATGCGCGAAACCCAGGTGCTTGCCTCCGTCGATCTGCCGGTGGAAGCCTTCATCGCCGAGGCCAACGTCAACATCCTCACCAGCCTGCTGTTCTTGCGCCGCAAGAGTGAAGAGGAAAAACGCGCCGAAGCCCTGGGCGGTGCAGAGGAATACCCCGTCTTTATG
>JAKJGK010000024.1 GCA_022704435.1 Synergistota bacterium
CCCCGGCCGCCACGGCGGTGCCTATCACGCCGGCCACGTTTGGCCCCATCGCGTGCATCAGCAGGTAGTTGCCAGGGTTCTCCTGCTGAGCTACGCGCTGTACCACGCGGGCCGCCATGGGAACTGCGGACACTCCGGCGGATCCAATCATCGGGTTGATCTTCCCGCCGCTCCACTTCTTCAGCAGCTGTCCGAACAGCACTCCGCCGGCGGTGCTAAAGATGAAGGCCACCAGGCCGAGGAATATTATCTTGAGCGTGGCGGGAGTGAGAAACCTCTCGGCGTTCATCGTCCCCCCTACGGACAGCCCGAGGAAGATCGTAGTGATGTTCAGTATCTCGTTTTGAGCCGCGAGGTTGAGCCTCTCCGTCACTCCGCATTCGCGAAGCAGGTTGCCGAACATCAGCACTCCCACCAACGGCACGGAGGCGGGAAGTATCAGGCCGGATGCTATGGTCGTCACTATCGGGAAGAGGACCTTCTCCAGTTTGCTGACGGGACGCAGTGTCGCCATCCTGATGTTCCTGTCGGCCTTCGAAGTGAGAAGCCTAATGACCGGCGGCTGGATCAGCGGCACCAGCGACATGTAGCTGTAGGCGGCCACCGCTACGGCGCCCAGCACCTGCGGCGCCAATTTCATAGTCAGGTAGATGCTCGTCGGGCCGTCCGCGCCGCCTATGATCGCTATCGACGCAGCCTCTTTTATCGTGAACCCCATCGTCATGGCGCCGAAAAGAGCAATGAACACACCAAGCTGGGCCGCGGCGCCAAGCAAAAACGTCACCGGGTTGGCTATCAACGGCGCAAAGTCCGTAAGGGCACCTATACCCATGAAGATGATTACCGGGTAAATCTCGTGCTCCGTGCCGAAGAATACGTAGTACAAAAAGCCCCCCTCGTCCATTATCCCGGACAACGGCAGATTAACCAGAAGGCAGCCGAATCCGATGGGGACCAGCAACAGGGGCTCGAAGCCCTTGCCTATGGCCAGGTAGAGCATGACCAGCGAAACCGTGATCATCGTAAGGTGACCACCGGTCAGCCCCGCAAAGCCGGAGGCCTCCAGTATCTCTCTTATCGCTAAAAAGTAGCTATCCATCTCGCGCTGCTCCCCTCGTCGTCATCTACGCCGGCTCAGGCGATGACCATCATGACGTCGCCGGTGTTGACCGCATCGCCCTCGCGGCAGCGTATCTCCTTCACCACTCCGTCGGAGGGGGAGAATATCTCGTTCTCCATCTTCATTGCCTCGAGTACTATGACTATCTCGCCGCTCTTCACGGGGCTTCCCACGGAGACCGCTACCTTGAGTATCTTGCCCGGCATGGGGGCCTCGACGGCTGCGCCTCCGGTTACGGGCGCAGGAGCCGCAACGGGCGCTGGTGCAGGTGAGGGTGCAGGTGCGGGCACCGCAGGAGCGGGCGCAGCTGCGGCAACAGGCATTGGCGCGGGCGCAACGGCCGCCGCGGGAACGGGTGTCGGCGCGGCCGAGCCCAGCTCTTCGACTTCCACCGTGTAGGATGTTCCATCAACTGTTATTCTATACTTCCTGCCCATCTGTAACGAGCCTCCTTATAATTTTAGTTGCTTGCACTTCTACATTGTCGCAATAGATGCGATTACTTCCAGTCGCGCTCGAAACCGTGAATGCCCTCGGAGAGGGCGGCACTTCTCCATCCATAGGATCGGATATGACGCATGCTTGCGCTGTCCGAGCGGACGACGCTTGTTATGCGGCCGTTGATGCCCGAGGCGACAACTGCGGCTGTCAGGACGGCCATCAGGCGTCCGTCGGAGGCTGGAGCGGACTGTTTCGCGCTCGCGGCCGGTCCGTTAGTCGCGTTTCCTGCCGGAGGCTCTTTTTTCTTGCGATCAAGCGCCTGAGCCATGTACTGTATTGCGTATATGACTCCCGTCAGGCCGCCCAGCACCAGGAAGACCACGCTGAACGCGATGACGCACATCGTGAAGGCCCCGCCAACGCCGGACAAACCCTCCGTCGCCCTAGCCGCGCCCTCGACCGCCTCCACGGCAGCGCTTACTGTTGCGGTTTCCATACTAGTTTCACTCTCCCTTGCTAAATACTTTAGTGGGGCATGACGCCATGTTTGCGCCTGGGCCTGAGGTCGCGCCTGTTCTCCGAGGCGATGAGCGCTCGCCAAATCTCTCCTCGAGTGGCCTCTGGAAGGACTACGCGATCGACGAATCCACGTTCCGCCGCGACGTACGGGTTTGCGAACGCATCGCGGTACTCCTCGATCTTCCTCGTCCTGGTCGCCGCGGAGTCCTCGGCGGCCTCGATCTCGCGCCGGAAGACGATGTTGGCGGCTCCCTCCGCGCCCATCACCGCGATCTCGGCCTGCGGCCAGGCGATGACCATGTCCGCCCCCAGGGCCTTGCTGCACATCCCAAGGTAGGCGCCCCCGTAGGCCTTTCTCAACACCACGGTGATGAGCGGCACGGTGGCCTCGCTGTACGCGTAGAGCATCTTCGCACCGTGGCGGATTATGCCGCCGAACTCCTGGGCGGCGCCTGGCAGGTAGCCGGGCACGTCTACGAAGGTCACTATCGGAATATTGAAGGCGTCGCAGTGCCTGATAAAGCGGCTGGCCTTGTCGGATGCGTCGATATCTAGGCATCCTGCGAGATGAGCGGCCTGGTTTGCGATGATCCCGATGACCTTGCCTCCGAGACGGGCGTAACCTACGACTATGTTTCGGGCCCAGAGAGACTGAACTTCGAAGAAGTCCGCTCCGTCGACGACCCTGCGAATGACCTCGCGCACATCGTAACCCTTGTTGGGGTTGACCGGGACTATCTCGCGCAGCTCCATGTCCTCTCTCATGGGGTCGTCCCCGGACTCCTTATCGGGGGCGTCCTCGAGGTTGTTCTGCGGAAGGTAACCGAGGAGCTTCCTGACCTGAGCGAAGCAGTCGACTTCGGTCTTGGCGGTGAAGTGGGCGTTGCCGCTCTTGCTGTTGTTCGCCAGGGAGCCGCCTATCTGCTCGCTTGTGACCTCCTCGCCGGTCACTGCCTTTATGACCGCAGGGCCGGTGATGTGCATGATCCCAGTTCCCTCGACCATGAAGATATAGTCGGTCAGGGCCGGGCTGTAGACCGCGCCTCCCGCGCTCGGGCCGGCGATCACCGATAGCTGGGGGATTACTCCGCTGGCCAGGGTATTGCGGAAAAAGATCTTGCCGTACCCGTTAAGCGAGTCGACGGCCTCCTGTATGCGTGCTCCGCCGCTGTCGTTTATTCCAACTACCGGGCTGCCGGTACTGAGCGCCATATCCTGGATCTTGCAGATCTTCTCGGCGTGCATTTCGCCCAGAGAGCCGCCCAGGACGGTGAAGTCCTGGCTGAAGACGTATACCTTGCGCCCCTCCACGAGGCCCCACCCCGTGACGACTCCGTCGCCCTCGAAGACGGTCTTGTCCAGGCCGAAGTGCACGCACCTGTGGTGGACGAACTCGTCCACCTCGTTGAAGGTGCCCGGATCCAGCAATAGTTCAATACGTTCCCTGGCGGTCAGTTTGCCTTTCTCCTTCTGCCTGACAACCGCCTTCTCTCCGCCTCCCTGGCGCGCGCTCTCCCGCTTCGCCAACAGCTCCTCGCAAAGCTCATCCATCGTTCGCTGCGACATCTGGTGAATCTTCCTCCTCCGTAGCCCCGCGATCCGCGCGGTCACAGGGCAGTATTTTTCTCAGCACATCCTCGGCGACAGCGTAAGGATTGGTCCTCCTGGAAAGTAAGAGATTCATTACCTCGTCGGTCCTGTGTGCGCTCCACTCCCTCTCTGCCAGCCTGGTGAGGCTCTGCAGCAGGACAGCCTCCACCTCGAAGGCCAGGCGCCGCCACTCTCGGCGCACTCCGTCGGGGTTCTCCTTGAGGAAAACCCCGTGAGCGACCAGGCTGTCCACGAGCTCCTCCACCCCCGTCCCATCCTCCGCCACTGTCAGGTGGACCGGAGGAGTCCACGACCTGTCCTTCACCAGGTCCAACATCAGCCTCACTTCAGCGGCAACTCTGTCCACACCCGGCTTGTCGGCCTTGTTTATCGCGAAGACGTTCGCGATCTCCATGATCCCGGCCTTCATTATCTGTATGTCGTCCCCCATTCCGGGCACCAGGACCACGCAGACCGTGTCCGCTATCTTTATGATGTCCACTTCCGACTGGCCGACACCTACCGTCTCGATGATGATCACGTCGTAGCCGCATGCGTCCAGAAGTATAAGCGACTCTTTCGCGCCCCTGCTCAGGCCTCCCAGGGATCCGCGCGTCCCCATGCTCCTTATGTATACCCCTGGATCCCCCGTATGGCGCTGCATGCGAATCCTGTCCGCCAGGATGGCACCGCCCGAGAACGGGCTGGACGGGTCGACCGCTATGACCGCTACCTTCTTGCCCCGTCGCCGGAAACTTTCGATCACTTTGTCGGTAAGAGTGCTCTTCCCCGCGCCGGGGCTCCCCGTGATGCCGAGCACCATGGCTCTGCCGCTCAGAGGATAGATGCGCTTAAGCAGCTCGTCCTTTTCCGGCGTGTCGTTCTCGATCAGGCTGATTATCCTGGCTATGGACCTGATATCGCCGGCGAGCGCCTTTTCCAGGAGTTTTTCCACGGCGGAAGCGCTACTCCTCGGCACGTTTTTTTGCCACGGCCTCTTCAAGCCATTTCACGCAGACCGACGTCGGGGTGCCGGGTCCGAAGATCGCCCCGGCTCCGGCCTCCAACAGGGCGGGGATGTCGCTGTCCGGGATCACTCCTCCGCCGAAGATGATGACGTCCCCTGCGCCTCTCTCCCTTAGCAGCTCGATTATCCTGTTGAAGTAGAATGTGTGCGCCCCCGAAAGGATGCTAATCCCGACCGCATCCGCATCCTCCTGGATGACGGTGTCGACGATCTGCTCGGGCGTCTGCCTGAGCCCGGTGTAGATGACCTCGGATCCGGCGTCCCTCAAGGCCCTGGCAATGATCTTCGCTCCCCTGTCATGCCCGTCCAGGCCGGGCTTCGCCACGACAACCCTGATTTTTCTCTCGTTCATGAAAAAGATCCCTCCGTTGTGTTTGTCCTCTGCGGTGGAGGCTACAGAACTATATTCTCCGTGTACTCGCCAAATACCCGGCGAAGAACGCCGCATATCTCGCCCTCCGTGGCGTAAGCCCTCACGGCGTCGATTATCAGGGGCATGAGGTTCCGAGATTCGTCCGCCGCAGCTGCTTGGATCGCGTCAAGTGCGTTGTTTACAGCGATGTTGTCGCGCGACCGCCTCAGGTCGGCCAGTTTCTTTATCTGCCTCTCCCCGACCGAGGCGTCCACGGACAGAAGCTTCATGTCCTTGTTGGACTCCTCGATCTTGTACTGGTTCACGCCGACGACGACTGCCTGTTTGGACTCTACCGAGCGCTGGTACTCATAGGCGGAGTCCTGGATATGCTTTTGTACGTAGCCCTTTTCTATGGCGACGAGCATCCCGCCCATCTCGTCTATCTGCTGAATGTACTCGAAGGCCTTCTTCTCGATTTCGTCGGTAAGAGACTCTATCGCGTAGCTTCCTGCCAGCGGGTCCACCGTGTTCGTGACTCCCGATTCGTTGGCTATGATTTGCTGGGTCCTCAGCGCTATCATGACGCTCTTCTCGGATGGAAGGGCGAGGGCCTCATCCATGCTGTTGGTATGAAGCGACTGGGTCCCACCCAGCACCGAGGCCAGGGCCTGCATTGTCACGCGGACAATATTGTTCTCGGGCTGCTGGGCTGTCAGGGTGCTGCCCCCGGTCTGGGTGTGGAACCGGAGCATCTGCGCCTTCGGATTGGTCACCCCGAACCTCTCCTTCATCAACTTTGCCCACATCCTCCTGGCGGCGCGGAACTTCGCGACCTCCTCCAGGAAGTCGTTGTGAGCGTTGAAGAAGAATGAGAGCCTCTCGCCGAACACGTTCGGATCGAGCCCCTTGGATCGCGCGGCCTCGACGTAGGCTATCCCGTCGGCGAGGGTGAATGCCACCTCCTGCGCCGCCGTGCTGCCGGCCTCCCTGATGTGGTACCCCGATATGGAGATGGTGTTCCACTTCGGCACGTGCCTGCTGCAGAATTCGAAGATGTCGGTTATGAGGCGCATCGAGGGCTTGGGGGGAAATATGTAGGTTCCTCTGGCTATGTACTCCTTCAGTATGTCGTTTTGGATGGTCCCCGACAGGTCGCTCATCGGGACTCCCTGCTTCTCGCCCACGCAGATGTACATAGCCAGCAGGACGCTGGCCGGGGCGTTGATGGTCATGGAGGTTGACACCTTGTCCAGCGGTATCTGGTCGAACAGGATCTCCATGTCCTTCAGACTGTCGATGGCGACCCCGACCTTGCCGCACTCGCCCTGGGCCATCGGGTCGTCTGAGTCGAAACCTATCTGGGTAGGCAGGTCGAATGCAACCGACAGCCCGGTCGTCCCGGACGCCAGCAGGTAGCGGTACCTCTCGTTGGACTCCTCTGCGGAGGCGAAGCCGGCATACTGGCGCATGGTCCAGAATCTGCCGCGGTACATCGTGGACTGGACGCCCCTCGTGAACGGGTACTCTCCGGGGAATCCGATCTCCCTCATGTAGTCGGAATCTCCGCAAACCTCCGGCCCGTACAGGCGTTCGAGCGGGATCCCGCCGCCCGTCGCAAAGACCTCTTTCCGCTCCTTGTGCTTCTGAAGGGACTTCGCCACCCCGGATTCGTAACGGGCTTTCGCTTCCATGTACTCCTTGTTCATTCCTATCTCTCCCTCTTTGAAAATAGCCTCTATAAGGTCGTTTTATTCACAGCAGGTCGGGCCACATGGGAATCCAGTCGCGCATGGAGACAGTTCCGATGTCAAGGTAGACTGACAGGGTCGATCTGCTGGGGAAGCCCGAGGAGGACTCGTCAGTGGGCAGGACCACCCGTATCTTGCCCGAGGAGTACTCCGGGAAGGGACCCCAAACGCCGTTAGGCACGAATGTCACCTCGCCACCCGTCAACGCGGACCCTCTGATCAGCTCTACCGATGGCGGCTCGTCGGCGAACACGAAGATCCGAATGCGGTTTTGCAGGCAGAAAGACGCGAATTGGATGATGTCGGCCTGGGAAAACACCGTGCTCGCGGCGACCACAACGTTTGCGACATCACCTCTCCTGGAGTGCCACTGTTGAGAAAGGGCGATCAACAGGTCCTTCCCCGAAGCGGCGGGAATGCCCTCACCGGTATTAGTCCGGATCGTCTGCGGAGGTTTGAAGAAGAGGGTGAACCCCTGGTCCGGCTGAGTCCGAGCCGAGTAGTCACCGCCCAGGAGGCGGTTGTTCCAGACCGAGGAAGTCACGGCCCTGTTCATCCCCATGTAGGTTATGAAGGGACCGCTGACACAGGCGTCCATCAGGAAGCTCTCCCTGTCCGGCTCCCTCGAGATGGAGGGGTTGGAGATGGAGAGCGAGGCGATCGCGTCCCCGAGGGGTACCGGAAACATCTCCCAAATATGGGTCCCCGAGATATCGATGGAGTACACCCGGTCCTTCAAGGAGAACAGGGACCAGGCCTGCTCGCTCTCCGAAAGAACGGTCTCAACATCCGCCGCCATCCTCCTGGAGAAGGAGATCCTGGCTCTCAGCACCCCGCCCTGCTCCTGCAGGATGAAAAGGTCTCCGAGCGATGACCATGCCAGGTCCCTTGGCGACGGGGCGTCGATTGAAAAACGCAGGTTTTCGTCCCGCAGAGACTGGATGAAGACCCTGTCGTTACCCCGGTCCGCGACCGCCAGCCATGCACCGTAGACTGCTACCGCCACGGGTTCGAAGAGGCGTTCCCCCTCGGGGAATGCGATCTCTCCCTTGTATTCCAGGCCCGGCGTTGAATACAGGGTCAGGTTGCGCGATGCAGCGCTCGAAACGACCATCAATCCGGCCGAGACCAGAGCGCCATCTGAGGGCATTACGGGTATCCTCCCGAGTTCGATCGGAGCGCGCTCCCCTTCGCGCACTTCGAGCACAGTCCCCTGCTCGGTCAATATGTACAAGCCCTTGGAACCGGTCGGGATTGCCGCCACCGGGGCATCGGCCTCTGTCGACTGGAGCGCCTCCTCGCCTGGAAACCTGAACAAAACCCTGTTGCCAAAGGTGTCGGCAATGAACACTCCGTCTCCGAAGGAGGAGGTCTTCCCAAGACCCTTGATTCCCAATGTATTGAGAGTGCCGAGGGAGAAGACTTTTTTTACGTCTTTTTTCGAGGATGATATTCGGGATTGGACCGCTTCCCCCGCAATAAACTCCTTTAAATGAAGGTCCTCCGTCCAGAAGCGCTCGAGAATCCGCGGGGCGGCGCTGTCTCGCGGGCGTACCTCGAGGTAGTACCTTATCGACCTGGCCGCCTCGTCGATGCGTCCCATTCGACGTAAGACCAGCCCCCGCATAAGGTAGTAGTCCACAAAGTAGGTGTTCAAGGAGAGCGCCCTGTCCAGGTTTTCGAGGGCCTGTGCGTAATCTCGGGCCAGGAATTGCGAATATGCGGCGGCGAAAAGGCGCTCCGCTCCCTCCCTGTCGGCGGACGGGAGGGTATCGGCGCTCGCAGGGGGCGTGCAAGCCAGAATCAAAAGCAGCGTTAATAAAGCGCTGATCCAGGTAGTTGCGGGCCGTTGGATTCCCATTGCACTCCCCTTTCGTTCCGCGCAGTCATCCGGACAAGTGGGAAACCGGATTTCACAGGTATCCGGATATAATGTCCTTCCCCGCGAAGGAGTAGAAGGCCAGGATGATCGAACCCGCGAAGAGGAAACCCAGAAGAAACCTCAGGTATAAGACCCAAATCGCGCCCCCCGGCAGAAGGCCGCTCTGGATGCGCACGACAATTCTGGCCACTAAGAGCGACAGAATGAACAGAGCGAGGGCTAACAGAGCTTGAATATTGACGACAGGCATAAAATTCACCAGCAATAAAAAAAAATTTTCGCGTACTGTGTAAGGATACTCCATAAAAAATCATTGTGCCACTTGGAAAAATGAGTTTCTTGAGTTGTTGAGGCAGAAAAAAAAGAGAATAAAGATCGCAAAAAAACCGGCTTGGCAGCACGGCTGAGGTCCATGAGGAGTTGTGCTGTCAAGCCTGTCCGGGTTTGCTACATAATCAACACGGGTTTCAGCAGGAGGCCTGCATGGTGCCTTCCATAGCTTTGCCATCCTTGAGATGGATCTGTTTGAGGACGGACACCGCAACTTCAAGTGCCCTCTTGCCGTCCGAGATCCCGACCAGCGGCTGTCTGCCCTCCCGCACGCACATCACGAAGTGCTGCAGTTCCAGCTTTAGGGGCTCGCTCTTCGGGAACACCGGGTGTTCGATGACCTCCACCAGGCTGTTGCTGCCCTGGCGGACGCACCTGTTTATCGAGACGTCTTGCGTCTCGTAGTCTATAGTGACGTAGCGCTCCGGCTCCATTATCTCCAGCTGACGAAGCCGTCTTTCCGAAACGCGGCTCACCAGGATCTGCGCCATGGATCCGTTTGCGAAGGTCAGTTGGGCCGAAGCGATGTCCTCGTGATCTGACCTTATGCACCTGCCTGTTGCCGACAGACCGACTATCTCGGAGCGAACCAGGGAGAGGATGATGTCTATGTCGTGGATCATCAGGTCGAGCACCACTCCGACGTCGCTTATCCTGGGGGTGTAGGGCCCCAGCCGGCGGGACTGAAGGAACAAGGGCTCGTGGATGATCTTCGAGATGTACTGCACCGCGCTGTTGAAACGCTCAATGTGCCCCACCTGGAGGACAAGGTCGGACTCGGCCGCGAACCTCAGCAACTCCTCCGCCTCCTCGACGGTGGTCGTCACCGGTTTCTCTATCAGCACGTGGATTCCGTTC
Organism: Synergistota bacterium; assembly: GCA_022704435.1. GTDB lineage: Bacteria > Synergistota > Synergistia > Synergistales > Aminobacteriaceae > JAAYLU01. The sequence goes on from JAKJGK010000024.1 coordinate 9,871, forward strand.
ATAAGAGCTTTTTTAGCGACCTCGTAGTGCATGCAGGTGGGGACTACCACGCTGACCGCCTCCGGCGCCGCTCGGTCGATGAACTCGTCAAAAGATGTGAACCAGGGAACGCCGAGGCTCTCCCCTATGGCGGCGGCCCTGCTTTCGTTCAAGTCCACCACTCCGACCAGGTTAGCTCCCAACAGCTCGGTATAAACTCGCGCATGGTGCTGCCCAAGGTGCCCGACCCCGACCACGCCGACTCTCTTCAGTTCCACGGCTCTTCAACTCCTTTGGTGACGTTGAATCCTCTCTCCCTTATATGATTCTCACAGAATAGGAGTGTTCATTGGCACCGGAGAAAATATATCACATAAAAAAACCTCGCTGTTGCTCCTAGCCGGGTTGCGTGCAAAATACTCTCAGAACCCGGATCAAACCAACGAGGTCTCAATCCGGGCCAGCAGGAAGAGCCTGCACTTCTCGTCCCCCCTCCTGTACGAGTAACACAGGTCGGGCCTCTCGAAGGTGCAGATCGGCACGCGGCAGATGTTCTCGAGACGCACACCTGAACTAAGCAGCTGGTCGCGCAGCTGCGCGCCCAGGTCGAAGCGGGCGGCCTCCTCTTGAATGTCGAGGTTCGCCTCGTTGAAGGCTGCTAGCCCCTTAATGGTCCACGGGTCGTCGAGCAGCCTGGAGTAGTGTTCTCGACCGATTCCCGGCCCGATCCAGCAGTAGGTGTGCTCCGGGTCGGCTCCAATTTCGGCTGCGAGATGTTCACAGGTCCTCCCGGCTATGTTCTGCACCACCCCTCTGTACCCAGCGTGCACGAGCGCTATCCAGGGGCGAGGCTCTTGCGAGGCCATTATCACTGGGAAACAGTCGGCGAACCTCAGCGACCCCTCCACTCCTGGCCTGGTCAGGAGGACACCATCCCCCTCCGGCCTGGTCGGAAGAGAGAACTCCGCGGCGTCCGGTACGATACGGACGCCATGTACCTGGCGGGGGGCCAACAGAGGTACCGAGGCAGGCTCCGCCCCGGCAATCGCACGCCTCGCAGCGCCCGGCTCTCCCATAGCTTCATCCATGACAGATCCTCGTAGGTACATTCGGATAAAAAAGGGCGAGTCCGGCGAAGGTGGCAGATACTCGATGCAGGGTGCGGCCGCAGTCCCGTCGATTCGGAAGGATGGGATGCCCATCAGACTGCACCCTCCTCCAGGAGCCTCCTGAGCCTTGGCCTGGTGAAACCAACCAGGTACAGGCTTCCGCAGCACACCGCCACCTCAGAGGCGAGGCGAGCCTCTCGTAGCGCCTCGATCGGGTCTGGCAGGGCCAGGACATCGTCCTGTCCCCATCCGGCCTCAATCGCGGCCCGAGCCAGCGTCTCGGCGGCGGCCGACCTCGGGTTGCCTGGGACCTGGGTGCACCAGAGCCTGGAACCGGCCTCCCGCAGCATGGACAGGCATTCATTGTAGGGTTTGTCCTTCATGCACCCGTAGACCAAGCCGACTGTCCGACCGGCGTACATGGATTTGATGTTCTCGACAAGCCTCGCCACGCCCCCGGTGTTATGGGCGCCGTCGAGGATCGTCACCGGGCTGTCGTCGACGATCTCGAATCTTCCCGGCCATTCTGTTCTCGAGACCCCGGTGACTATGCTCTCGCAGGTTAGGCCCCCGAACTGGCTCGACAGGAGGAATGCCCCCGACACTGCGAGCGAGCTGTTCTCAACCTGGTGAAGTCCCGCGAGCCTCGTCCTGATCTCGAGCGCGGGGCAGCTCAGCCACTCTCGACCGCGACAAGCGCCATCGTCCAGGCGCAAGGTGCAGGTGTACGACAGAGATCCAGGGAGAGAATGCACATTGTCCGCGGCGCACACCTCGTCGACAACAAGGGGAACCGCGCCAAGACGGGATGCTGTGTCGAAGAAGAGGTGGGAGAGTTCGGGCGGGTTTCCGGAGAATATTGCCGGGACTCCACTCCTCATGACGGCGAATTTTTCCTTCGCGATCAACTCGATCGTGTCCCCGAGGAACTCGGTGTGATCCATGGATATGGAGGTCACCAGCGTGAGCCTCACATCCTTGAGCATGTTCGTCGCATCAAGTCGGCCTCCGAGGCCGGCCTCGACCACCGCGATCTCGACTCCCTCCCGCTCGCAAAGCATGAATGCGGCGGCGGTCACCAGCTCGAAGAAGGTCGGGGGGTCCCCCGTCAGTTCGCGGTCTTCAATCATCGTATCCTCGATTATACGCGCGCACTCCGCCCACTCCTCCACCGGGAGCGCCTCTCCGTTAAGGAGCAGGCGCTCCGACGGGGATTCCAGGTGGGGGCTGGTGTACAGCGCGGTCCGGTATCCCGACTCTCTCAGCATCCTCTCGGTGAATGCGGCGGTGGATCCCTTGCCGTTCGTCCCGACAACGTGGACGGCTGGAAACTTGGACTCGGGGTTCCCGAGCAGGTCAAGCAGACGTCCGACGCGCTCGAGTCCCGGGCGAATCCCGGGGCTAGCCAGGCGCGTAAAAAGGTCCTCGAGCTGCTCGAAGTTTGCGATGTCGGTGGACATCATTTTCAATGCCGGCGCAGGCTCTCTATGTTCTCGTGTATTCGGCGCAGGCGGGCCTCCCCTTCGGCAAGTCGCGACCTCTCCTTTTCCACGACCTCGGCCGGTGCCCGGTTCAGAAAATCCGAGTTGGCAAGCTTGCCTCTGCTGGCGTCGAGATTCTTCGCAAGGGGCGCTATCTCGGCGGACAGACGCTCTATCTCGGAGTCTATGTCGATGAGGTCGCCCACGACCAGGCTGACCTCTCCTCCGTCGATCTGAGTCGAGAGTACTCCGGCCGGTTTCTCCGCAGCCGGAGGCAGGAGGGAGATCTCGCGTATCCTGGAGAGATCCTGCATCGCCTGCGCGGTCTCCTCGACGACGCTTGCGACGAGCCCCGCACCGCTCTGCACAACAGCTCGGTTCGCCATTGACTGGGGTGTCATGCCCGCCTCGGCTCGCAGGTTTCGAAGGGATCGGACGATCTCCTGGAACGCCGACATTCTCTCCAGTGAATCGGGAAAGACCGTCCCCGAATCGGAGGGCCAGCCGCACCTCTCCACCAGGCCGGAATCGCCCATCCCCTCGTCGAAGCCGAATACCGTCCAGAGCTCCTCTGTGACGAACGGTATGAACGGGTGCAACAGTCGCAGGGCATCCTTGAAGACCGTGGACAGCACCACCTGTGTCGCTTTCCTGCGGGCCGTACCCTCCGCGCCCTTCAAAGCAGGCTTTGATAGCTCCAGGTACCAGTCGCACAGATCCCCCCAGACGTAGTCGTACAGCATCCTGGCCGCCTCCCCGATGTTGTAGGAGTCGAGCAGGCGAGTCACCTCTGTCGTCACGCCGGCACTGCGGGTAAGGATCCACCTGTCGTGAAGGACAAGCTCCGAAGCCGACGGCATGGGCTCGCCGTCGGGAAGATCCTGCATGTTCATAAGAGCGAAGCGGGAGGCGTTCCAGATCTTGTTCATGAACAGCCTGTATGTCTCGATCTTTCCAGTGCTCAGGAGAATGTCCCGTCCCTGCACTGTGAGCGCTGCAAGCGTCATCCTGAGGGCGTCCGCGCCGTACTTCTCTATCATGACCAGGGGGTCGATGACGTTTCCGCTGGACTTGCTCATCTTGCGCCCCTTCTCGTCGCGGATCAGGGCGTGGATGTACACGTCGCGGAACGGGACCTCGTCCATGAACTCCATCCCCATCATGATCATCCTGGCCACCCAGAAGAAGATGATGTCGAACGCGGTGACTAGGAGCGAGGTCGGGTAGAAGGTCGACAGGTCCCTAGTGTCGTCCGGCCAGCCCAGGGTGGAGAAGGGCCACAGGGCGCTGCTGAACCAGGTGTCGAGCACGTCCTCGTCCTGGACCAGGTTCTTGCATCCGCACTTCTCGCAGGCGGAGGGGTCCTCTTCGGAGACGGTTATGTGGCCGCACTCCTCGCACGTCCAGGCGGGGATCCTGTGTCCCCACCAGAGCTGGCGCGACACGCACCAGTCGCGGATGTTCTCCATCCACTGGTAATAGACCTTCTCCCACTGGTCGGGGAAGAAGCGTATCTTCTCCTCCTTGACGGCCTTGACGCCCGCCTCGGCGAGCGGCTTGGCCCTCACGAACCATTGGTCCGAAAGGTATGGCTCGACCGTCGTCGCGCAGCGGTAGCAGTGACCGACCGAATGTTGGATCTGCTCGACCCTGACGAGGGCGCCCGAGGCTTTCAAGTCCTCCACCGCCTTCTCGCGGGCCTGCTCGACATTCAAGCCCTCGTATCCGGGGGCCAGGGAGTTCATCAGCCCGTGCTCGTCGATCACCTGGACCTGTTCGAGGTCGTGGCGCTGCCCCACCAGGTAGTCGTTCGGATCGTGAGCGGGAGTTATCTTCACGCAGCCGGTCCCGAACTCCGGGTCCACCATGGCGTCCTCGATGATCGGCGCCAGCCTGCCACCGAGCGGCACCCGTACTCTTTTGCCGACCAGGTCTCCCTTTTCCGACTTGGGGTGCACGGCTATCGCGACGTCTCCCCAGATTGTCTCCGGCCTTGTCGTGGCCACCACCACGTCGCCGCTGCCGTCCTCAAGCGGATAGGCCACGTAGTACAGTCGACCCTCCTGTTCCTCGTGCTCAACCTCTATATCTGAAAGAGCCGTGTGGCAGCGCGAGCACCAGTTTACGATGTACCTGCCCCTGTAGATAAGCCCCTTTTTATAGAGCCTCACGAAGACGGAGCGCACCGCCCTGGACAGCCCCTCGTCGAGGGTGAATCTCTCTCTCTCCCAGTCGCAGGAGTCGCCGAGCCTCTTCATCTGCTCCGTGATACGCCCGCCGAACTCGTCCTTCCACTCCCACACCCTTCGGATGAACTCCTCCCGGCCGATGTCGTGACGTGACTTCCCCTCCCCGGCCAGCCTGCGCTCAACCACGTTCTGCGTGGCGATGCCGGCGTGGTCCGTGCCGGGGAGCCAGAGGACATTGAAACCGTTCATTCGCTTGTAGCGACACATGATGTCCTGGAAGGTGTGATTGAACGCGTGCCCCATGTGAAGGGATCCGGTTACGTTGGGCGGGGGGATGACAATCGAAAAGGGCTCGCCGCCTCCGTCCGCGGGGGCCTGAAAAAGACCGGAGCCCATCCATCGATCGTACCACTTGTCCTCGATGGGCTCCGGGTCGTACGTTTTTGCCATGGACTCAAATAACCCGGACATTAAGCAATTCCCTCCGTTAAGAAAAATGTCCCCTGCGGGTACCCCTCTTCTCGGTCCGAGAGGGGCTACGCAAATCCGCGGGCGTCTAAATGCGATTCGATGAACGACCTTGTCTCCTCGATGCCGGTGTTGTCGATTGACGAGGTGACGATGGGGACGTCCAGGGATTTCAATCCGTCCTTGATATACCCGTCGCGAGTCTGTTGGCGCTTCCCCCTTGAAATCTTGTCGCCCTTGGTGAACACAACGAATATGGGAAGCCCGGAGCCCGAGAGCCACTCCTGCAGAAGGATGTCGTTTTTAAGAAGACCGTGCCTGAAATCCACCAGGTGCAGCACGAGAAGCAGGCTATCCCTCCCGGACGCATAGGCGCCGACAAGACGGGCCCACTGGTCCCGCTCTCCCTTGCTCCTTGCGGCATAGCCGAACCCCGGCAGATCCACCAGCCTGAAGCACGGCGCCCCCTCCCTCTCGACGAGGAAGAAGTTGATACTGCGGGTCTTCCCAGGGGTTGCGCCGACGTGGGCAAGGCGGGCTCCCAGGAGCCTGTTTACCAACGAGGACTTCCCTACGTTTGAGCGACCCGCCACGGCAATCTCCGGGATCCCCGCAGGAGGGAGCTGACCCGGGTTGAACGAGGAGCACTCGTATGACGACCTCCATCTAGGCATCTATGGCGGGCGCTCCTTCGAGGACCCTGCCGAATACGTCCTCGACACGGTCGACGTAGTGAAATTTCAGCCCGTCCCTCGACCAGTCGGGTATCTCCTCCACGTCGGGCCTGTTCGCGGAAGGGATGATGATATTCGACACACCCTGTCGCTTCGCGGCTAAGATCTTGTCCCTGATCCCGCCTACCGGCAGGACCTTCCCCTGCAGCGAGACCTCGCCGGTCATGGCGATGTCGGGGTGCACGGGGCTTTTTCTGACCGCGGACAGGATGGCGGAGGCCATGGTGATTCCTGCGGACGGGCCGTCCTTGGGGATCGCCCCCTCCGGGACGTGCAGGTGGACGTCGATGCCCTTCCAGTCCACGTCTCCGATCCCGAACTTGTCGGCGTTCGCCCTGAGGAAGCCTATCGCGGTCTGAGCTGACTCCTGCATTATCGAGCCAAGGTTCCCGGTGAGGGTAACATCCCCCTTCCCCTTCATCGTGACGGCCTCTATCACCAGGACGTCGCCCCCTGTCTCGGTCCATGCCAGGCCGACCACTGTCCCGATCTCGCTCGACTTGGGGAGGCGAGGGTCGTACAACCTGGGCGGCCCGAGGTACTCCTTCAGCTGTCGTGGACCCACCGATACCGCTTGCGCGGCGTTTCTGTCATCCTCGACAATCCTCCTTGCCACCTTTCTGCAGATCGTGGCCAACTCCCTCTCCAGTCCTCGAACCCCGGCCTCCCGGGTGTAGTCGCTGATTATTCGCTCAAGCCCGCTTGGGGTTATCCTGAGCTGCTTCGGAGAGAGTCCGTGCTCCTTTAGGATGCGGGGGAACAGATGCCCCTTGGCGATCATCTTCTTCTCCTGCCAGACGTACCCGGGGATCTTGATGACCTCCATCCTGTCGAGAAGCGGCTTGGGGATGGTGTGGGTGACGTTGGCCGTGGTGATGAAGATGATATTGTGAAGGTCGAACGGCACCTCCAGGAAGTGATCTGTAAAGGATCCGTTCTGCTCGGGGTCAAGCACCTCGAGCAGGGCTGCGGCCGGGTCGCCCCTGAAATCGAGGCCCAGCTTGTCGATCTCGTCCATCAGCAGCACCGGGTTCATAGCCCCCGCCTGTCGCACCTTCTGCAGGATGCGGCCGGGCATGGCGCCGACATAGGTCCTTCTGTGTCCCCTTATCTCGGCCTCGTCGCGCATCCCGCCGAGGGACATATTCACGAACTTGCGCCCCAGCGCCTTGGCGATGGACTTGCCCAGCGAAGTCTTGCCAACTCCGGGAGGCCCGACGAAGCAGAGCACCTGTCCCTTCATCCTGTCCTGCGCCAGCTTGCGGACAGCAAGGAACTCCAGTATGCGCTCTTTAACCTTGTCCAGGCCGTAATGATCCTCGTCGAGCACTTTTTGAGCCCGGCTTATTTCCAGGTTGTCCGGGGTGCTCGTGTTCCACGGCAGGGTCACGAGCCAGTCGATGTAGGTGCGCACCACGGTCGCCTCGGCGGACATGAGCGGCATCTTGGAGAGACGGTCCAATTCGTGCATCGCCTTGCCAAGGGCGATCTCGGGCATCCCGGCTCCCTCGATCCTGGCGCGAAGCTCGTCGATCTCCGAGGGCTTCTCGCCCTGCCCGAGCTCGTCCTGGATGACCTTGAGCTGCTCCCTAAGGTAATACTCCTTGTGGCCGCGGTCGACCTCCTGGCGTACCTTGTCCTGGATGTCGTGCTCAAGCTGAAGAATGTCAATCTCCTCGAGGAGTATCTTGAGCAGGAACTTGAGAGCTTTCTCCAGGTTTACCATCTCGAGCAGCTCCTGCTTCTTCTCCACCTTCATGGAGAGGTGCGAGCCGACTAGATCGGTTATCTGCCGCGGATCTTCCACGTTCATGATCGAGATGAGCACCTCGCCGGGGATGCGCGGGTGAAGGGTGACGTACTTCTCGAACTGCTCCAGTACGCTGCGTTTAAGTGCTTCGAGGTTCGGCGAGTGGTGATCCTCCCACGGCATGGGTATCACCTCCGCCTCCAGTGTCTCCTTCTCCTTCCTGTAGGAGAGCACCTTTACACGCTCCACGCCCTCTATCAGGACCTTTGTAGTGCCGTCCGGTATCCGTACCATCTGCAGGATGCTGCACACGGCCCCGACGTCATAAAGATCCTCCATCCTCGGGTCGTCCACCAACATCTCTTTCTGCGCGACGACGAGCACGTTCCTGTCCTGGAGCATAGCCATCTCCAGCGCCTTGAGCGAACGAGGACGACCTACGAAAAGCGGCGCGATTATCCCGGGGAACACTACTATATCCCGGACCGGCAGCACGTAGCAGGTGCGGGTCTCAAGTTCGAGGGTCTCAAAGGCGGGCTCCTCCGTCAAACCCCTGCCGGTCGATGCTCTTCTCCTCTCCGTCATGTTGGTCAGGCTACCTCCTCGGATTTGCGCTCATCGTTGAACAGGGGAGGAGCCGAGCCCTCGACGGCCTCCCTGGTGAACACGACCTTTCTTATCGCCCTGTCATTAGATGGTATCTCGTACATGAGGTCCATCATCAGTCCTTCGAGTATCGACCTCAGCCCTCTCGCCCCCGTGTTCTTGCCGGCGGCCTTCGATGCAATGCCGAGCAGAGCTTCATCTGTGAACTCCAGCTCCACTCCCTCCATGGAGAATATCTTGCGATACTGCCGCACCAGGGCGTTCTTGGGTTCCACCAGAATGCGAACGAGCGCGTCGGTGTCCAGATCCTCCAGCGGAACCACCACCGGGAGTCTGCCGGCTATCTCCGGGATGAAGCCGAACGACACAAGGTCGTCGGGCTGTATATGCTTCATTATCTCGTACCGACGTACGTCGTGTTTTCCGAGAATTTCCCCTCCGAACCCGATCATCTTCTTGTTGACCCGGCGTCCGATGATCTCCTCTATCCCGTCGAAGGCACCGCCGCAGATGAACAGAATATTCGATGTGTCGATCTGTATGAAGTCCTGGTAGGGGTGTTTTCTGCCGCCCTTAGGAGGGACGTTCGACAGGGTGCCCTCGAGGATCTTTAGGAGAGCCTGCTGAACCCCCTCGCCGGAGACGTCTCTGGTGATGGACGCGGATTCCGACTTGCGCGTTATCTTGTCTATCTCGTCGATATAGATGATGCCCCGCTGGGCGGCATTGACGTCGTAGTCGGCGGCCTGGAGCAATTTCACCAGGATGTTCTCAACGTCCTCCCCCACGTACCCGGCCTCGGTCAGGGTGGTGGCGTCCGCCATGGCAAACGGGACATTCAGCTTCCTGGCCAGCGAGCGCGCTATGAGGGTCTTCCCGCAACCGGTGGGGCCCAGCAGCAGGACGTTGCTCTTTTGCAGCTCCACATCCTCGTCCCCTCCGGAGGCGCCTATCCTCTTGTAGTGGTTGTATACTGCCACGGAAACCGCCTTTTTCGCGAGCTCCTGGCCTATGACGTACTGATCGAGATACTCCTTAATCTCGCGCGGTTTCGATACCTCGGCGAGGGGAAAGGAGTCGGCGGGTTTTATGTTCTCCCCCTGTTCTCCCATCTCGTCGGCCAGGATCATGTTGCACAAGTGGACGCACTCGTCGCAGATATTGACTCCCGGTCCTGCGATCAGCTTCTGCACCTCTTCCTGGCTTTTACCACAAAAGGAGCAGCGCCCGCTGTAGGAGTTCTTCTTCGCGTCTCCTCTCGAACCCCTGCCCCCTCCTTCAAACCTGGACATCTTTAAACCTCCCCGTTGCTCTCAACCTTGCAACAAACATACAAATGCACGGGCCATCTCGGCCCGTTCATCCACATTGAAGCAGGCGTTCTCTCTACGTATATCCGCTATCTCGAATGAATAACCCTGTCGACTATTCCGTATTCGACTGCCTCTTCCGGCGACATGAAGTAGTCCCTCTCGGTGTCGGCGCGTACTTTCTTCTTCGTTTGCCCTGTGTGTTTCACAAGTATATCATTCAGCCTGTCGCGAAGCTTCAGTATTTCGCGCGCGTGAATCTCCAGTTCGGTGGCCTGCCCCTGCGCTCCGCCAAGCGGCTGGTGGATCATAATGCGCGCGTTCGGCAGGACGTACCGCTTCCCCTCGCTGCCGCCCGCCAACAGCACGGCAGCCATGCTGGCGGCCTGTCCCAGGCAGATAGTGGTGATGGGGCACTTTACGTACTGCATCGTGTCATAAATCGCCAGTCCTGCCGACACATATCCTCCCGGGCTGTTGATGTAAAGATTTATATCCTTCTCGGGGTCCTCGCTCTCGAGAAAGAGCAGCTGGGCTACCACGATATTGCCGGTGTGCTCGTCGATCGAGTCCCCTAAGAATATGATCCTGTCCTTCAGCAGGCGGCTGTATATGTCGTAGGTTCTCTCACCGCGGCCAGTCTGTTCGACCACATAAGGAATAAGCAAGACAACACCTCCCGCCGGCGAAAGGCCGGCTATTCGGCAGGCGTCTCCTCGGGCGCCTGCTCTGTCTCGTCGATCTGGACCATTTTCATGATCTCCGCCATGGTCTTCTTGTACTTTATCCTGTTGGCGACCTCCTCGATCATCTTCTTGTCCTTGAAAAGGCCCATCATCAGCCGGTTCGCGTCAAGGTTGTAGGACGAGGCCAGGGTCTGCATCTCGGCCTCGAAGTCCTCTTTTTCAACACGGATCCCCTTCTCCTCCGCCACTTTGTCAAGTACAAGCGAGCGCCTTACCATAATCTCGGCCTGGGGCCTGATATTGTTCTCGTAGTCCGCCATGCTCGACGATGCCTCGGCCAGCATCTCCTCGAGCGTGATGCCGCGGCTTCTTTTAAGGTGCTCCTCGTCCTCTCTCTTCATGGCAGCTGCCTGGCGGTTGACGAGGATCTCCGGGACCGTCAGCGTCGACAGGTCAGCGATGCTCTGAAGGGCGTCGAATTCGGCCCTCGCATTTATATCGGATGAAATTTTTCCCAATATGCGGTTTTTTATCTCCTCGCGGAACTCCTGCTCGGTCTCGCAGTCCTTACCGAGGACCTTCTCGAAAAAGGGCGGTGCCATCTCCGGGAGAATCTTCTCCTGTACCGTTTTTATCGATATCATGTACTTTACCGCGCGGCCAGCCACGTTGGCATCGGGGTAATCATCCTCGACCGTGATCATCGCCGATCTGGACTCGTCCTGCCTCGCCCCTAGAATGGCCTCCTTAATCTCCTGCCTGACCGAGTCCAGGCCGAGGTCGATCGTAGCGTTCTCGGGGCCGTGAATCTCCTCCCTGCCGTCCTCGCGGTCAACCACCGTCGTGTACTCGATCTCAACCACGTGCCCCTCGCCCGCGGCGTCATCCACCGGCGAAAGAGTGGCATTCTGCATTCGTACCTCGTCGACGGTCCTCGACACGGTGTCGTCGTCGACCGATGCCACGGGCCTCTTGACCACGATCTCCGCAATCTCGGGTAGTACAACCTCCGGGGTCACCTCGAAGGTCAGGCTAACGTCAACCGGCGAGCCCTCCTCCATCATGTCTATCGATACGTTGGGTTCGTCGATCAGGTCGAGGTCATAGTCGTTCACCACCTGGCCGATGGCCTCCGGGAGCATATCCTCTATAGCCTCCGCATAAATGTCCCGCTTACCAAGGCGCATCTCCAGGATCTTGCGCGGGACATGTCCCTTGCGGAAGCCGTCTATACTAACCTTGGACGAGAGCTCCTTGACGGCTTTGTTGACTCCTTCTACGAATTCCTCGGCCTCGAAGGTCAATTTTATGGAGACGACGTTCCCCTCCTGAGAAATTAACTCTGATCGCATGATAGTCGCTACCCCTTTCAACGAAGGTTTACAGTTTCCTTATCTATGGATTATCCCGACCTGGAAGGGTCGGAAAACATGCGGGAAGTATTTTACACGGATTCTCATTAGAAAGCAAAAACCCAACGAGGGCTGGATGTCCGGCCGGGCGGGAGCACAAATATAAAGGGCAGCGGTAAACCGCTGCCCTGAAATATCGTCCGCCTTGCGAAGCTACAGCTTTACGACGTTTGCGGCCTGATCGCCCTTCGATCCCTGTGTGATGTTGAAGGAGATGCGCTGCCCCTCGTCGAGGGTCTTGAAACCATCCCCCTGAATTGCGCTGTAATGAACGAAAACGTCATTCCCATCGTCGCAAGTTACGAAGCCGTAACCCTTCGTGGCATTGAACCACTTAACAGTGCCCTGAGTTGTCAAATCTGTTCCTCCTAAGCCTAAGCTTGTTTACTTTGTCGACAAGTCGACCGTCACATAATACCGGGAAATCAATGCCATGTCAAGTTTTTTCCCGAAAAAAGGGGGCCTTTTGCGCGACGCGGCTATCTGTCCGGCCTGCAAGTGCCTGCAAGAATGTCCTTGAAGAACCGCGTCGTCAGCTTCCCCGTAGTGTCCTTGCGGTACTCGGGCGAGGTCCGAGGGGATACGGCTTTCTCCGCGAGTCTTCCGGCCTCCTTCGCCAGCTCGTTCGAGATGGTCTTTCCCACTACGAACTCGCTTGCCTCTTCAAGGAACAGCGGGATGGGCGACATGCTGCCCGCGTAGATGCGGCACCGGGTAACGACACCCTCCTGGATTCTGGCCGCGCAAGCCAGCGATACACGGGAAATTGCGAGCGCGCGCCTCAATCCGACCTTTCGGAACATCTGCGCGCAGCCCTTCACGTCAAGAGGGATGCGGATCGCCGCGAGCAGCTCGTCGTCCTGAAGGGCGGTACTCCTGTAGCCTGATATGAACCCGTCCACCGGCATCTCTCGAACGCCACCTCGGCGCGCCGCGACTATTCTGGCGCCCAGGGCCATCAACACCGGCGGGGAGTCGGCAGCGGCGGAGGCTGTTGC